>CASXBC010000001.1 GCA_949474265.1 uncultured bacterium
TCACGGTGCCCTAGGAACCCCCCCAAACCCCCCCCCCCGCTTATCTTTTCTTCTAAATATTTAAAGAAATTTTCAGGCCATTCAGTTTTTACTGATTTTTGCTCACAACCTTTAAGTTGTTCAAGAGGCAAATGCTTATTTTCTCCATAATCCCAGCGAAAATGCTGAAATTCTAAATCAATGACATTTTTATAATTTTCTGCCAGATAAGTCTTTCCAGAACCTGGGTATGCCAAAACCAAAACTTTTTCTTCCATAAAATTAATCCTTTTGCCAAATTTGTTTTAAAGGTCCGTTTCCATAATTCGCCTAAAGGTCTTAAATCCAATCTTATCATAAAAATGAACTGCATTTTCATTAAACTCCCAAACATTAAGCTCAATTCTGGAATATCCCATTGACTTGATTTCTTTTTTCAAAAAATCAAACAACTCTGAGCCAACACCTTTTCCTCTTTGTTTTTCGATTACCCCAAGGTCACCAACCTCGCACCATTTTCTCTCATTAGAATAAACACTCTTTTGTTTTTCTTTTTTCTCAACCATTGCATAACCCAAAACTTTTGAATCTCTCTCACAAACATACAGCAAAAGTTTTTCATCAGAAAGAAAGGTCTGCAAATATTCCATTTGGTTTTTCTCTGCCCATTTTGGCTGAAATATATCTGGCCTCCCTTTTGCGTGGAGCAGATAAACTTGTCTCCTTATTTTGTTTACCGCTTTCAAATCTTCTTTCTTCGCAAGCCTAACCATATTTTTCTCCTTACAGCATCAAATCATTAAGTGGATTGCCGTCCAGCTCTGGATTCCAGAGATGTTTTTTTAAATCAACACAGCCGTTTTTATCAACTTTCACACCCTCGCTTTCCAAAAGCTTTCTTTGAGCAGTTTCTCCTCCAAAGGCAAAGCCTGTGCAAATTCTTCCTTCTCGATTGACAACTCTATGACAAGGTATTGTTGCAGTGTCTGGATTTGAATGAAGTGCAAAACCAACTATTTGAGAAAATCTTGGTGCGTTAAGCAATTTTGCAATTTGCCCATAAGTCGCCACTTTGCCTTTAGGAATTTCTCTGACCACATCATAAACCTTTTTGAAAAAACCTTCCATATCTAGCCCTCTACACTGACGAGTTTTAAGCTTTGCAACTCTTCAAATTGATTGTCAGAGATGATAAATCTAAACTCAGAATAAAAAACTCCATCTTGTTGATATGAATTATATCCGACCTGATTAGTTACAATGTGGTCGTTTTCTATTTTAAATTGAGTTTCGTCAACATAAGCTGTTCCACGAAGCCTAAACACTATCTTTTGTCCAGCTTCAACCCTAAGTTTCTTGTCTTCGCCTTTTTGTAGGCTCTCCCACTCAGTTTCAGCAGAAGCATCAACAAAATATTCAACGCCACTTACAACTTCTGACTCAAAATCATAAGCAATGTTTACTTCTTGAGAATAAGTTTTGAAATTGTCAAAAGCAAGCTCTTTTTCATTTTCACAAGAAAACTCAAGTTGCATACTGTCAAACACTTGTCTTTCTTCATTGAAAAACACTTTCAATGTATAATTTTCGTCAAGCACAATGGTTTGAGTCTCTTTCAATGCGAAATCTATTTTGTCAAAAAGAGAATAGGTAGAGCTCTTAGTTTCATAAATTGGCTCCTCAACAACAGGTGGAATGTCTGGATTTGGATTTTCTTCTGGCTCTTTTTCTGACGAGTTATCTTCTCCATTCTCAGCACTCACTTCTGGAGTGACAACATCATTTTGCACTAATATTCTCTCAGTAGCTAAAACATCAAAGTCATAAAGGTTAAATTTTGAAACCAACACGCCCAATTCTTCATTAAACTTGTACTGCCAAAAAAGTGCAACCTTTTCACCCTTTGCAACTACATACTTGCCATTTTCTTGTGGGATTTCACCCAAAGGTTCGCCCTGCTCATCCAAAAGATAAAACTTTGTATTTATAACGCTTTGTTGTTCTACTTCACTGTTTTGCAAGAATGTAACATCAAAGCTCTCATCCTTGTAAGAAATTCCTTCAACTCTCACAGTATAATAAGCATCTCCATATTGTGAAGTCGAAAATGGTGTAATGCCTTTTGGAATAATAAATCTCAAATTTGTGTCATTTTGCAAATCACAATCTTCAGCAATTTCAAGAGACTTGTTGTTTAAATAAACTTTGATATTGTCATAAACCAAGCTTTCTCTCTTGTCACTTTTTTTGACAACCAAAGTTTTTTCTGTCATAAAGTTTGTGGAAACAGGAGCATCTATTGAATAGTTTAAATTGTCATTTGGTTTTACAATCGAATATTCTTTATAACTTAAATCCTTAAAATCCACAACAATTGTATATTCTTTTTCTTTAATATTTGAAAATGAAACTATGTTGTTTCCACTTGTTGTAAAGCTGAACAAAGCATCAGTTTCAACTCCTTGACTAGAACGAAGCCTGATTGATTTTGTTCCATACAAATTGAAAATGTCATCACCTTTTTCAGCATCACCAAATCTCAAGTTGAAACTGTTGTAGTCTTCATTTGAAAACGAACGCTCCAATTTGCTTTCTGGGTTTGAAACAAACTCATAAAAATTAATATACTGACCATTTCCGTCAACATCAATATAAGCATTTTGCATATTAGACACAGCCGTTTCATCATCAGCATTTTCAATCTCAAAGCCATAAGTAACATTCATTTGTCTGACGCCTTGGATTGAGACATCAAGATTGTCTTGAATGTCTGCTAAAGTGAAATTTCCATAGACATAATCAGTGCTATCTTTTGAACAATCATAATCACGATTTTTTATTATTGATTTGTCCAAGCCATTTACCTTGACTATCAGTTGTGAAAAATCAACTCCACAGGTTTTGGCGATAATTTCCACACGCAAATTTAAACCCTTTTGCAAGTTGTAATTGTAACCTCTTCCCTCAACCTCTACATCATTTTGCTTTACAACAAGCTTAACCAATGGTTCACTCTCACTTTCAACAGAAAAGGTCAGTTTTACCATTTTTGAACCACAGGCTGAGAGAGTCACTCCAGCAACAAACATTGTCACAACCATCATCAAAGATATAAAAAGTTTTTTCATAGCTTTTCTCCTAAGTCTTTTGATAAATATAGTATAGCACAATGCAAAAATTTCTTCCTAACAAAAGCAATAAAAAAGAACTTCATTTGAAACATTTTTCAAATAAAGTAGCTTTCAAATTTTTTAAGTCTTTCTTGTCATTAAACACAAAAATAAAAAGCCTTCTAAACAGGCTTTAAAATCTTTCTTTCACAGGTTTGCTCGACGAGGTCCTTAAGCGTAACACTTTCAAGATAGTTGTTTATCAAATTGTTTAGAGTGTTCCAAACTCCAATTGTGTCGCATTTGTCAGCTTTTGGGCAAGACTCACCAGCAGTGCAAGTTGACACCTTAATGTTGTCTCCTGTCGCATCCAAAACTTCTTTCACGGTGATTTTGTCAGCATCTCTTTCAAGTTTATAGCCTCCATTTGCACCTCGCATGCTTTTAACAAGCTTTGCTTTTGAAAGCATTGAAATTATTTTTTCAAGATACTTGATAGAAATTTGTTGTCTTTCGGCAATCTCACTGAGTGAAACATATTCCGTTTCACTTCTTGCAATATCTGCCATAATTCTTACTGCATATCTTCCCTTTGTTGTTATTTCCACTTTTTTCTCCCTAATTTTTCTTGCACAACCTGCTTAGTTGTTGTAAAAAATCAAAATATCATTGTAAACTTTGTCATTTTCTTTTTCATTTAAAATTTCATGTCTCATGCCAGAATAAGTTATCTGTTTAATGTTTTCAAATCCTGCTTTTTCAAGAAGTTTTCTTGACTCCGCTCTACCTTTATCTCCCTTTGTACAAGGGTCATCTTTCCCTGCAATTAAAAGCAATGGGAGTTGTTTGTTTATATTTTTGTATTCGTCAGGCTTATTCATTTTAACAACAAGGTCAAACAAATTGTTGAAAGCTGAGACGGTAAATCCAACACCGCAAAGAGGGTCATCAAGATATTTATCAACCGTCTCTTCGTTTGCACAGACCCAATCCATTTTTGTTCTTGGATTTTTGATGTCATTATTAAATACTCCAACACCAAGCCTTTCTATAAGCTTAGATTTGTATTTCGCACCTCTAAACAATTGCAAAACATCTGTCAAAAACACTCCAAAGCTTGCACCTGTCTGATAAGCTGGATAGCCACTCAAAACCACTTTATCATATTTTTTTGAATACGTCTGAAGGACAACTCGTGAAATAATCGTGCCCATAGAATGAGCAAACAGATAGATAGGCAAACCTTTAAAACTTTCTGCAATGAAATCTCTGATTTGTTTGTGGTCAGAAATAAGTAGTTTGTCTCCTTTTTTTTCTGAAAAATGTCCAAGCTCCTCAGCATTTTCTCCATGCCCTCTCATGTCCGCAGACACAACCGAAAATCCATTTTCATTCAAGAACTTTACAAAATCCTCATAGCGTTCCTGATGCTCTTCCATACCATGTGCAATCTGAACAACAGCTTTTGGGCTTTCCACTTCAAAGATATGCAAATCAAGGCTATAGCCATCAATTGCCTTTAAAAACTCTTGTCTCATAAGCCCTCCTTCATAAAGATATTTTAATATAGACTCAACAAATTTTGCAAATTTTTATTAAAGTCGTTTTTTAAGAAAAACATCATTTTGTGTGCTTTTGTCGTTCAACTTGACAAAACCAAGTTTTTCATGAATATAAATTGCACTTTTTCTGTCACTAGAAATCAAATTACAGATTACTTTCAACCCATCTTCCTTTGCTTTTTGACAAAGCAGTTTAAGCCCCTGCTGAGCATAGCCTTTGTTTCGTTCTTCCCCCAAAATCACAATGCCTATCATAAATCAGTCAAATTTGTTGTCATAATGATAATTTATATCTCCCACAAACCTTTTATCTACAACCAAATAGGCATAAAATCTACCTTGTGGATTTGTGACCCACTTGTCAAACCATGTCTGCCACTTGTCAGACGAAAAGTCAAATGGTTCGTCTCCATAATTCATAGTGTTCTCGTCAGAATACAACTTCTGTCTAAAAACAAGTTCTTCAAATTGTGGAACATAATACCCTATTTTTTCAATCTTTCTTTCAACATTTTTATTACCCAATCTTTGTACTCCTTGGCATGATTGCAAAACTCATCAGAATATAAAAGTTTTTCAAATTCTTCCAGAGAAAGCCACTTGACCTCTGCGACTTCTTCTTCCTGCAAAGTCATGGAAGAAATCTCTGCGTCTGTTTCAAGAAGATAGATTTCTGCAAACTCCCAACCTCTTGGATTTTTCCACTCTTTCAAAAAAACAAAATCCTCTTCTTTTGTCTCAAGACCAAGTTCCTCTTTTGTTTCTCTTACACAAGCCTGTCTCAAAGTCTCGCCAGCCTGCACATGACCAGCAGACGGCATATCATATTTGTTTGGAGACTTCTTTTTAGTCGCAGCACGCTTCTGAACTAGAATCCCCCCCCACGATTATTAACTATCCAAATCCAAACAGGCTTGTGCCATACGCCAGGATTTTCACTGTGACAAAAACTCTTGCTTCTCACACCAAGATATTGTCCATTTTCATCATAAACATCAAACATTTCTTCCATACAATTCGTCCAACCTTTTTTAATCTTGTTTTTCTGCTAGCGATTCTAAAAATTTCGCTGAGCCGTCTCTTTTGATATGGTCAATTACTTTGTCTGCCACATATTTGACTTGCTCTGGACCATTTGCCATTGCAACGCTAAGTTTTGTTGCTGAAAACATAGGCGTATCATTCATCCCATCACCCATTGATATAGAATCCTCATAGCTTGCTCCAAGATGTTGCAAAAGTTTTTTGACGCCAATTCCTTTATCACAAGAAGCTGATACATAGTCAAGATAGTTTTCCTCTCCATTTTTCCCTTCATTTGGAAAACCTACTTCTTTAATCTTGAGAGCCTCCATTTTTAGTGCAGGTCTATCTTTGTCTTTAAATCCAGAAAAATAGCCTCCAACCACTTTATACTTTCCATATATTTCGTCAAAAGACTTAAAGACTTTTTCAATATAACCTGAATCCCCCTCTCTTTTGGCTGTAACATATCTAAAATCTGCGGCAATATTTACAACAAGTCTTGCCCCAAACTTTTTTGCAATTGCCCAAAGCCTCTCCATAGTTTCTTTTGAAATATCTGCAGAAAAAATAGTCTTTCTTGTCAAAGTGTCAAAGACTTCTCCTCCGTTGGCATTGATAATATATCTACTTCCACCATAAACACTTGCAAACTCTTCTGCTTTCTGTCTGTTTCTTCCTGTGGTCATAACAAACTCTCCACCACATTGCTTAAACTGTTTTATGGCATCTATACATCTTTGCGAAATATTGCCATCCTTTGGTCTGAGCGTTCCATCCAAATCACTAAACACCAAATATCTCATTTTTTTCTCCTATTTAAATTTCAACCTCAAATCCATTTCGACTCCAAAGCCAAAACGGAGTATGTATATCTATTGGTTCAAACTCTGTTCCTTTCAAGATTTCTTCCCAACGCTGACTGACAATATTTCTTGCATTACTTCTTTTCATTTCGTCCACTGTCAAAACTCCAAGTTTCAAGCTTGCCTGCAAAACATGTGTGTCTGGGGCTACAGAAATTTCACTTCTATTTTTGTAACTAAACTCACTTTGTTGTGTCATGACATAAAGCCAATAATTCAAAATTTTTGTACCTGAAAGATACGGAAAGTCTTTTTTATTTTTCATGATATATTCTTTTGCCAACTTTATATCAAAATCAAAACGCTCAAAAAAGTTCTTTACACTTCCTTCAAAATCCTTTTGAAAAGTCTGGCAAAGTTTTCTCCAAATGCTTGGTTGTTTGTTTGGCTGAAGTGCAACTTTGTGTTTTGTCAACTTTTCACTCAACTCCTCATCACTCATTTGCAAAACTTTATCTGGAAAAAACACAGCTTTTGTAGTATCATCTTCCCAAGTCTTAAGAGCAGCCTCCCAAAGTTTATAAGAATTTCTTTGATAATTTAATGCCATTGGCAATGTAAAATACAGCAAATTTTCATTTGAGCTTCTTGCCAAATGCGGATTGCTATCCTCAGGCATTTTCTCCCCACCCAAAGCACCAGCTTTATAAAGGTCAACCAGCTTTTTCACTTTGTTTAAAATATCATTTCTTTCTTCGTTGAAACTCACACTTATCCCTCATTTAAAAAATTTCGCACTTGCCTTTTTAAAATGTTGTACCTCTTCCTTGTCTTAGCTTTCCACATGGACGGCTGTTTTCTTTGACCTTTTGCATAATTTAATTGATAATCAAACTGCTCTTTTGTCAAGTCAACAACTTTCTGATTTATGACATTATAATAGTGCTTTTCTGCTTGCAAGAAATAGATTTCCCCACCAAAAAGACTTTGCACAAGAAGTGCTGTTGGAACACACTGACCATAGGTAGGATTTTCTTTGCTCCAGCCATTTCTCCAATCCTTGTGAACGGTTTGTTTGTCATAAACTTTAAGTAAAACACCTTTCAATTCTTCAATTGTCATATTTTCACCGTTTAAAAACACTGTTCATCTATCAGCGGAATAATATCAATGGCTGGCTCCTCATAAGGATGAGACTCTCGCAGTTTTGCTACAACATTTTTAACTTTCTCAACCTCACAAACAAATTCCAGCTTTTCTTCTTCAACAAACTCAAGCTGCCCTCGTGTTCCAATATGAGGATTTGCTTTTTCATTTGGCAAAAAAGTTCCAATGCTTTTGACTGAAGTTGTGCAATAAGAGTAATTTCCAATTTCTCCTGCTCCAGCCTTACAAACCGCATCTCTGACTTTTTGCACGTCTTCTATGGGTACAGTTACAAAAATTTTCACTCTTTTTACATCAAAAACCATAACCGCTCCTATTTATATTATTCCTCTTTCTCTTCCACTTCTTGCTTCAAAGGTTCTTCAGTTTTTTTGTTCTTGTTTATTCTTATAAATTTTGCAAATTTGTTTGGCAGATGAATGTTTACCAAAACGGCAATGCAAACAACAATAAACTGATAAGCCGCACCGACAATAAAAGTCAGTGTCATGTTTGGCACATTTTGAAGAGGAACATAAACAGCAACGCAAGTAAGCCAGCCCATAAGCGACAATGTAATCACATCCACATATTTGTAAACCACTCTAATATAAATGTTTACACTCAAAAATGAAAGAGGCAACAAATAGAGATAAAGCAACCACTTGTTGAATGACAAAATATTAAGTAAACCAAGCACATAAATAGCAACAGTTCCAACAGCAAACAAAATCACATTTGCAAGAGCAAGCATTGACATGCGGAAAATCTTTTTTCTTCTATTTTCTGCCATGCTTTGTGCTTTTGTTATCGCTTCGTTTTCTTCATCAGGAAGTATGCCATTCAATAAATTATCAATTGTTGTGTCATAAACCTGTGCAATTTTTTGCAGGATAAAAACATTTGGAGTTGTTTCTCCATTTTCCCATTTACTGATATTTTTATTGCTGTAATTCAGCTTTTCTGCAAGCTCAAGTTGACTCAAACCTGCATGCTTTCTGAATTTAACCAAATTTTCGCTAAGTTTTTCGTTTTCTTCCATAGACTTATTTTAACATAAATGATATATTATTTCCAAACATAAACAAGCATTTTCAAAAGCAAAATATAGACATTTCGCTTTTTAAGCGAACGCAAAAATTTTCTGTAGAACAGGTTTATTACATTTCGCTTGATAAAATTCTTTGTTTTCACATAAAATTATTATGTTTATTTGGAAGGCATAAACAACATAGATAAAAAGGAGAACTTATGAACAAGGTAAAAATTATTACTGACAGTTGTTGTAGCATTTCTCTTGAGGACTGCAACAAACTTGGGATTGAATGTATATCTCTTCCTATTATTATAAACGGAGAGGAATACAACCCTTTTGAATATCCAATTCAAGACAAAGAAGAATTTTACAACAAGTTGAAAGAAGTGAAAAAATGCTCAACAAGTTGTGCCAATGAAGAAATCTTTTTTGAGGTTTTTGAAAAATATTTGAAACAGGATTTTGATGTTGTCTTTATGGGTTTGTCAAGTGGGCTCAGCTCTTCATATCAAAATGCAATTAAAGCAGCACAAAATGCCAACGAAAAATATGGAGAAAGAGTTTTCATTGCTGACACTCTTACAGGCAGTTTAGGAATTGCACTCTCAATTGAAACTGCAATAAAGATGATAAATGAAGGCAAGTCAGCTAAAGAGATTTTTGAAAAGCTTGATAAAAATGGACTCAAAGTTTTATCTATTTTCTCTCCAAGTGATTTGCAATTTTTGACAAGAAATGGACGTTTGAGCAAAATGTCTGCCACCTTTGGTGCAGTGCTAAAAATTGTACCTGTTATGATTGCTGATGCAGAAGGAAAACTCGCCATTGCCTCAAAGTGTATTGGCAGAAAAAGGGCAATAACTTCAATTTGTGAAATGACACTTCAAAATATTGACCCTGAAAGAGAGCAAACAATTTTTATTGGTCACACAAATCAACTCGAAGAAGCAAATCAAATTGCAAACTTTTTGAAAGAAAGAACTAAAAATAAGACTTTCAAAATTGATTATATTGATTATACAATGGGTTGCCACTGCGGTCCAGGAACAATCAGTGTTTTCGCTGAAAAGAAATAATTTATAATGCAATAAAAAAGACCTGACATCAAACAGTCAAGTCTTTTTTATTTCAATTTTACTTCTCAAAATGCCAATTCTAATTTCAACAATCTAAGCTTTCAACCACTCTGTACGTTGTTCTATATATGAAAGCATAAAATCTTTCTCCGCATCAAGATTGTGATTCAATCCCCATCTGTGATGTTCAAGATTCAACAATTGTCCATAAGCATTTGCATCAAAAGCAGAGTCAATTCGGGCAGCGACAGTTTCAACCAAATGCCCCTTAACTTCGTTGAGAATTTGATTATATGCTTGTGCAAAGCTTTCTTGTTTAAGCAAAAGTGGGAAATAGAACCAATCCCCATTTCTTACAGTAGAATAAGAAGAGCAATGTCCAATACTATCAAAATCCCACAGCATACTCATTCTCAATTTTGAAGCCGAACTGTCTTTTTTTGTCATGTAAATATTGCTTCCTGCTCCATCAACAGTGCCAAGCAAATCATGCCCAAGCAACCATTTGGCAAAAGTATCTTCATCAATATAGTTTTGATAATCCGTTCCGCCATTTTTCAATGCATTTTCTAAGTCAATTACATATTGCTTAATATAATTGAACTCTGGAGAAGTTTCATTAATATCATCTGTGTCAGGGTATTTAAAAGTAAATTTATTTATTGTGCTAGAAAAGTATAAATCTTCATTCCACCAATAAGCATCTGCTTCAATAATAAACCCATCTTCGTCAATTTGCAATCTAGATTGTTCTTCGCCAACACCATTGCCTTCTTTAACACTTTCGCATAGGATATACAATCCACAATAATCTCCATTGACATACAAAGACACATAAGCATAAGCAGGTGTCCAATCCATATTTAATGCTTCCGAAACACCCCAGCCTACAAGAGTTTTAATAGACTCGCCTTGAGCAAGCAAAATCCAATTTTTGTCACGATAATCTTTTCCGTCATCTCTGCCTGAGATAAGGCTTGACAACAAATCTACTTTTTTGTTTAATTTGATTTTGTATGGTTTCTTTGCAGAATATGCGCTTGTATTACCTCTAACCTTCACTTTGCTTCCGGTAAAATCAGCACCAATAGTTTCGCTATCAAAAACTAAGCTCCCTGCGTTATCAAAAATATTAACCTTGCTTTGAACATAGTTGGCATTTGTAATCCCTTCGCCAATAGCACCGTTTGGATGAGTTATATAGTCACATGTTGGCCAAACAAAACCTTCTGTAGTTATTTCAACACGAGCAAAATCAATCTCTTTTGCACTTTGGTTAAAAAAACGAGAACATTCCAATGTCTTCGCAGCCTTGCCATTTACAAAAGGTGTGAATTTAAAAGTATATCTAACATCAGCAGTCATATCACAATATTTCCAAGAAGTACCCAAAACTTTCTCAACAGTCTCTTCAGCGACACCAACCTTGTTTATGCTTACATTAACATAATCCACCAACACTTTCTCATCCCATGAAAAGCTAACATTGCCTGCTTCATCTGTGCATGATGCAAAATTGGTTATAGCTTCTATTGGTTCCTTTTTCTTTCCGCAAGACATCAATAAAATTCCACAGCCAAACACAATTAAAATAAGGACTCCACTTAAAATGAAATTTTTTAATCTCAAAACTCTTTGCCCCTTCATAAAAATCTCCTCCTCTTTAATTATTAAAAGCTTTAATGTATGATTTTAGTTAAATTACCCTTCTATTTTATCATAAAGAATAGAATAATCAAAAGCTTTACAATAAACAAAAATAATTAATTTAAAATACTTATCATGCTTATTTTAAGTTTTTTAAAACTTATTTATATGTCTTAGTTTGTGAAAAATTTAGATTTTTACAAATCTTAAACTTCCTTCCAAAAATTTTCTAAACAGGCATTAAATTCATTTGGCTTGTCCATATTTGCACAATGCCCAGCACCTTGCAAAACTATTTTATCACAATTTTCCCTTTCTGCCCATTCATTAACAATTTCAATTTCCATTGGAATATCATGCTCACCACAACCAATCAACAATTTGTATTGCCTTTGTTTGTTTGGAAATTTGTTGATTAAGTTTTTCAATTTGGCTAAATACTTAAAGGATTTTTTCTTGAAAAGCATATTTAATTTATAGAACTCTTCTTGTGCCTCAGACGTATAGGCAGATATTTTTTTGTTTGCTTTAGCAAACCACTTTATTGAAAAAATTGCTCTTAACATCATCTTCATTTGCTCTTTGGAATTGCCTTTTTGCTTTTGAATATCAAAATTGTTGATGTCATATCCACCAAAGCATGCCAGCGACAAAACTTTGTTTTCATATTTGTTTGCAAAATCTTGCACAAAAACAGCCCCCAACGAAACTCCCACAAAATGTGCAGCGGTTATGTTGTGCTTTTGAAAAATTTGATTTATCCAATCAGACATCTTCTCAATAGAATCGCCTTTTCTTGCTTTGGTTGATTTGCCATGACCCAAAATGTCAATTGCAAGTAAATTATACTTGCCTTTAAAATATTCAAACTGCTTTTGAAACATTCTGTGGTCAACAAAAGCCGCATGAACAAAAACAATCCAATCCTTATCTGTTGAAGCATCAACACAATATGCAATTGGCGAATTTTCAAGATATAATCCTCTCATTTTCCCCTCTCAAAATACTTTTTTAAGTATATATGGTGCACCCACCAAGACTCGAACTCGGCATAAACGTTCCGAAGACGTTTGTGATATCCACTTCACTATGGGTGCATTTTTTATATTTTTATTTTATCATCAAACTTTTCTTTTTGTCAAATTTAAAATTTTATCTTCATTCTAAAACTTTAAACCACAAGTTTTCTATTGTTTTTCGACATGGAATTGTTTTTTATGTTTGCTGTTTTTCACTTTTGTCAAGTTTCCTTTCTGTTTGCTTGATTTTTTTTTAATTTAAGATTAAAATAATCTTAATTGAGGAGTCTAAATATGAAGAAAAAATTTAAACCCTTTCTTATTGCTTTGATAATATTAGTAATAATAGGCTATGCAGCTGGTGCAGCTCTCGCATATTTCCTTGAAGAAAAACCTTTTGTTGATGCCCTTCAATCTTGGGATTATACAATGCCTGGAGCTGGACTTGGATTTGTGCTTGCTGTTGTTTATGCCATTATGTCAAAACCAAAGAAAAAAGAAGCTGTCAAAGACAAAGGTAAAACTGCAGCTGGAGATGAAATGAAGCTTTCTTATGACTCAAAGTGGCTTGCACCAAAGGATTTTGGAAGTCAGTTTGGTCTTATCCTTACAAATTGGAGCTCACTTCCATCACTTAAAAACACAGGTATTGTCTTTAGAAACACAGTTGAAAACGGCAAATATCAAATCGCAATGAAAGATGAATATCATTGTTTGATTATTGGTACCACCGCATCCGGCAAAACATCTTTTTGCATTATTCCAACAATCAGAATTTTGGCTCACTCAGGTGAAAAACCACATATGGTTGTCGCAGACCCAAAAGGAGAACTTTGGGAAAAGACAAGCAAAATTATGGAAGACGAAGGCTATCGTGTGCTTACACTTGATTTGCGTGACCCATTTTCTTCAACCAGATGGAATCCAATGGAACACGCATTTGATGTTTATCACAAAGGCAAAAACTGTAAAAACACAATCAAAAAATGTACAAATGGTTCAAAGCCAAAAGACGCTGGGTATAAAGAACTTCCTGGTGTGAAATATGGCAACGAATGGTTTGGCTTTGAGGGAGTTGCCTATCCAGATGAAGAACAACTCAGAGTTGCAGTTGCAAGTGCAGAGCAGGTCTACATTGACCTTGCACAAAATGAACTTAAAGAAGTCTGCAATACTGTCGCTCCAAAATCCAAAAACTCAAGCGACCCAACATGGGAAGAAGGTGCACAAGATTATCTCTACGGATGCGCACTTGCAATGCTTGAAGACAGTCTTGACCCAGAACTTGGCATGACCAGAGAAAAGTTCAACTTCTACAATCTTTACAAAATTGCAACGTTCCGTGACCCTGATGCAGATGCCCCATTTGAAACGGTAAGAAAATATCTTCTTCAAGGTCGTGATGATGCAACATCAAATGTTCCAAATCTTACTTCTGCAGTCATCAACAATGCTCCAAACACCACAAAATCATACATCGGTGTATTGAATGGTAAGATTTCATTTATGAATGATATTGGTATCTCTTACCTCACCTCTCAAAGTGATATCGATTTTGAAGATTTCACAAGCAAGCCAACCGTACTTTACCTTGTTATTCCTGATGACAGAGAAGAGCGACACAACTTGGCAATCCTTTGCATTTCACAACTTTACAAACGTTTGGTTGACAAAGCAAACTCATGTCCTGGACAAAAGTTGCCACAGCACGTCTACTTTATCTTGGATGAATTTGGCAACATACCACCAATTCCAAAATTCGACAGCATGATAACCGTTTCTCGTGGAAGAAACATCCTTTATGAAATGGTTGTCCAATCATACACTCAGATTGAAACCAAATATGGACAAGAGGCAGCAAAGACAATCATCGGAAACTGCAACGCTCAAATCTTTATTGGATGTGATGACCAGCCAACACTTGAAGCATTCTCAAAGAAGTGCGGTGATGTTCAACTTACTCACGAAGAGACAAACACTTCTGTTTCTAAGAGCGATAAAGACAAAGACGGAAAACAAACCAGCACAAGCACCAGCACTCAAAGAACAACCCGTCCTCTTATCACCCCATACGAACTTGGTCAGATTCCATTTGGAACTGTTGTTGTAAAACTCTTTAGATACAATCCAATAAAAATGCAACTTACTAGAAACGACCAGGTGCCGGTTTTCTATGTTAAACTTGCTCGTAAAGACATTGGGCAGACTAAGAGTCTTGACACTGCTGCTGTTTACTATGACATCAAGATGAGAAACAAAAAGATTTTAAAACAATCAAATCCTTTCAATTTCTAATTAATTTTAGTTTAAAAGCCCTTTGGGGCTTTTTCTTTTTACTATTTCATTGCTTTAAAAACATAAAAATCACACACCTTGTGTATCTTTCATAAAAGAATATATGGAAAATGTATATAATGATGAGCTAATGCCAAACGACTTTGAAGAAATGGCTCGTGCTTACTCAAAGCATCTCAAGAAAAAAGGCTTTGTTTTTGTCAAGCTTGAAGAGGAGGAGTTTTCTCTTCTTGTGGATGAAGTTTTGGTGCTTATTGCAAAAATGAAAGCTAGTTTACTGAAATTAAAAAAACATCTAAACTCTCAAAAGCTTTTGGACAGATTAGACTCATTTGAAATAAGAATTTCAAATCAATTTGAAAACAAAAAACCACACAGTTTTAAATGTGTGGAAAATGAAAACCAAGCGTTTTTAAGTTTAATATCAATTGAAAATATGCTCGTAATAAAGCTTATGTCTTTATCCTTGAAAAGTGGAGAAATCGAGCTTTGCAATGAGATAATCGTTGGCATCACCAGCATTTTTGCTGAAAGTTTTGATATTCAAGGTTTCTGTCTTGCTTAGCTCACTAAAAATTCAACAACTCTAGGCAAACAATTCTCCATTGCAGAAACAAATTTTCTGTTTACTGCAGCAGAATATGCCTCCCCCTGTTTTGAAATATCTGTATAATCCCTTGGATTGAGTTTCAACTCATCAACAATGCCTTCGCATATCAAATTGCTGATTACAGAAATGGCATTGTTTTTATTGATGTTTTTTCTCAGCATAGCAGTTTTGAGAATATCTCTATCATAAATTATTGTACTTACTGCCACATCAAGAAAAAACTGAAGTTTCTCAATTGCAAACTCATTTCCATTTGCAGCTGCCAAAACTTCCCAAGACATATAATATTCATAGTTTGGCTTGAAGTTGTCAAAGCCCCTCTTAAAAAAATATGCAAGGCAGTCTTGGGCTACGCAATCGCCATCTATTGCTCTTGCTGAAACTTCCAAAAAGGCATCATTAAACTCACCATTGTCAGCATTGTCAATGATTTGTTTCCTGTAATGCAAAAACTTTTCATAAGCATCAGCTTTTAAGGTAAAATCTTTATAATCCAATTTCTTTTCCTCTTAGCAAGATTATAGCAAATAATTATTAAATTACAAACTATTTTATCTTTGTTTCATTATTTGTGTGACTAAGATTTTCTAATCGTCTCTGTCTTTTGCTCCAAATACAACATTTCAACATACTTTCTCCACATTGGAACAAGAAAACATGCAACAGAAAAAAAGCCTACACCAAACAAAACCATTTTGTAAATATTCATTGGAACAGCACAAAACCTACTTGTCAATTGAAGGATTAAAAAAGAAACTATAATGCTTGACAAACAAACCGAAAACAGCATCAAAAAGTACATAAACATCTTTAGTCTTTTGCCTTTTGACAACTCATTGCTTAAAATAAGCACACCTTTGAAATCAAGTTCTTCACAATCGCTCAAAACAAAACTAGAAAATGTAAGGGAAAAGAAAGGATAAACAAATACCAAGCCAAGCAATCTTGTCATAAAGACACATAAACATCTTCCATATCTTCTTGCTGACAAAACAAAATCTCTCCAGGTCAAGCTTTTATTATTCTGCTTGGAGATAAGCACTTTTTTTTCAACAACCAGCAAATATGGCAAAACCAATAAAAGCGAAACAAAGCCATACCTCACAAATAGCAAGAGGCAAGCTATCTCTATCAAAACAGCAAAAATCACCGCCCTTTCATACCAGCTGCTTTTTAGCTTAAAACAAGAACGAAAGTTTATTTTTATAGGAGAGAAGTCTAAACATTTCATAAGAAGATTATTTCTATTTAACTTTTAATTATTCAGGTCAACAAAAAAACAGCGAAAATCGCTGTTTTTTATAATATTAAACCAAAAATAATTTTCAGAGATTCTTTTAAAAAATAGGTGAGAACAGTCTAAATAGACATTGTAAAAACTTGGTCAACCATCTTTTTCTTTTAAAGAACAAGACGTCTGCATGCTGACAGTTTAAAACATCTTCCGCAAAAACTTCTTTATATTGTGAAGTAAGTTTCTCAGAATATATAAGCACTGTGTCTTCAAAATTGAGATTGAAGGAACGATTGTCAAAGTTGCAAGTGCCTATGGACAATTTATTATCATCAATCACCAATGTCTTGCTATGCAAAAAGCCTTTGTAGATATAAACATCTGCACCAAAGCTTACTATATCTTTCAAATATGACAATGTAACCAAATATACAGTGATATGGTCAGCTTTTTTTGGAACCATAATTTTCACTTTGACACCACTCATAAGAGCAATCCTTAGTGCCTCCATCAATGTGTCATCTGGCACAAAGTATGGAGTTTGAATTATGATTTCTCTCTTTGCATTTAAAATAAGTTTTAAATATGCTTCTTTAATGTTTTTTATTTCTTCGTTTGGACCAGAAGTTAAAACTTGCAAACAGACATCTCCTTCACTTTCAACTTTAGGGAAATATCCTTTCTCAAAATATGAAATTGGAGAAATCTTTTCTTTTTTAACATAACGCCAATCATTCAAAAAGACATTTTGAAGAGCATAGACTCCTGTGCCAACAACTCTGATATGAGTATCTCTCCATGGCGACAATCTTTTCTTTTTGCCCATGTGGTCCTCTCGAATGTTTATACCACCGGTATATCCAATCTTTCCATCCACAACAACTATCTTTCTGTGATTCCTGTAATTCATTTTGAGATTTAACATTCTTATGCCCAGAAATGGAGGGAAAAACTCTCCAACATTTCCACCAGCTTTTTTCAGTTTTCTAAAAAATCTTCGTGGTGCTCTCAAACAACCTATCGAATCATAAATTAATTGTACCTTAACTCCCTCTTTAGCTTTTTTAATGAGAGCATTCATAACAAGTTTTCCAAGTTTGTCATCTGCAAAAATATAATATTCAATATTGATGCTTTCTTTAGCATTTTCAATATCTTCAAGCAATGCTTTCATTTTATCGTGACCATTAGTGAAAATTCTTACATCATTTTCAGGCAACAGCACACTTCCAAAATTGTAGCAAAGTTTTATTATCTCAGCATCATCTGACAATTTGTTTTGACTTTCCACAGAGGAGAAGTAATTTTGCAGTTCTTCATCATATTGAGATTCATAGAGTTTAAACTTTGAAATTAGTCTTCTCACCCTGATTGAAAGTCCGCTTCCAAAAATTAAATAGATGATAAAACCTAAACCCGGCAAAAGTGAAACGACAGTCAGCCAGCTTATTACACTAGTGAGTTTTCGTCTTTCCACAAAAATCATTGAAACCATAACCAAGAAATTTAAGGTAATGTATGCAACAAATACCCAAAACCACACATTCATAGAAATTTTATCCCTTCTTTAATTATTTGAAAATCTATTTAACTTAATTAGTTGCTATTGTAAAAGTAATCTTAAATTGATAATAGTCAATATGTTCGACTACTTTGTCTTTTCCATCAACTTTTTCTGTCTTTGTATATTTGACTTTAACAATTAATGTTTCAACAATATCCTTTTCAGCAAGCTTTTCAAGAGAAACTGTTGTTGTAGATACAAGCGTTGATACGCTTAATTTAAAATAGCTTACACTTGAAACATTATCTACATCTTTCAACAACTCCAACACTTTTTGATTGCAAGTTTGTAGGTCAAAGTTGTTTTGTGCTGTTGTTTGGAATGTAAGATTTTTTGTGTCTCCCACTACAGAGTAGTTTGAGAAGGTGAGGTTGACATGCAAATTCTTTGTCACTGTCACTTCTTGTTTTTCCTCTCCTTCACCAACTTGCTCTTTGTAAGTCACTTGAATAAGATATTCTTTCTCTATATTTCCATTTTCCAAACCACCAAGCACTGCTGTACTTGTAGGAACCAACGAACCACTTGTATTAAACTCGCTAAAGGAAACTATTGTAACATCCTTTTTATCTGAAAGATTAAATGCTTTCAAAATTTCTTCGCTTGTTTGCATCAATTCAAAGTTGTTGTTTGGCTTTGTATAAATTGTAAGGTCTGCAGAGTCGTCATAAAGATAGATGGTTGGATTATATCTTACATATCTAGTCTCAGTCTTAAGATTTTCTGTGATTTGATATGCAACAAGATATTTCTTGTCGTCTATCCTTATGCTTTCATCTTCTGTATCAGCAGTTCCACTTTCAAGGCTCAACCTATCTCCTTTGCCAATAAGCTTAACAGAAGGTTTTCCATTTTCAGTCAAAACTTTGATTGTTTTATTGTTTAAAGATTTTTGAAGTTTAGCTTCAACCGCATCTTTAATAACTGTTGCAAGGTCTGCCCCTCTTTCTACAAATATAGAATCTGTAGTAGCTGAATCAGAAGTTGTAAATCTGTAGGTCACCTTAATTCTAAAGTGCTTACCATTGTCATCTCTGACAATATATTGAATTGTTGCATTACTGTTTGCACCGTCCTTAAAGCCTGTCTCTATAGATATTTCTCTTATCACTTTGTCTGTATGGTCAGAGCCATTGTCAAAGTCACCAAGAACTTTATAGAATCTATAGTTTTCGCCTTCATAAAGGTTTGCAAGATTGTAAGTTGCTCCTTGACTTAAAACAACCTCTTTTGAAACATCAACACTTTCACCGCTTACAACATAGAATTGATAGCTGTATGTTCTTGTGTTTCCGTCTGTATCTTTTGCAACAAAGCTTTGATAGTAAATTCCTGTCTTGCCTGGAGCAACATAGAGACTTCTTCCACTCTCATCCTTTTCTGTGATGTAAGTGATTGTTCCGTCTTCTGCAAAGGTGTACCAATCACCTGTGCCAAGAGCAAAGGTTTGCTTTTCTGTCAATTCAAAGTAAGTGCTAAGTTCATTTGTGTTTGGTTTTGCAACCGCAACATACTGTCCTTTAGCATCCTCTACATAATATGTTTTGCCTGCTTGTAAGGTCGTATCTGCAGTCTTTGCATACTTGCTTGCAAAAATCATCTTAACACTATCAGTTCTGTCATACTCGTCATAAGCCATGATTTCAACTGCTATTGCAAGATATTTTACTTTACCAGAAAACGCATCTCTATATGAAACTACAATTGTCAATTTGTGAGTGCCTGCAGTTTCAACTTTGTATGAGCCCATATTGTTGTAATACAATACTGTTTTTGTCGTCTTTCCATTCACTGTGTGTTCATCTTGTGCAACATGATAATAAACATTGTGATGTGCATCTGTAATACCCAAGGTCGAACGCATATTTCCAAAATCAAGTTTATCTCCAACTTCACATGCAAGAGTCAATGTTTTGGCTGGCTTAGCAATGTCTTTAAGTGTGTATGTTGGAAGAGTTCCATTTTTGTAGCAGTTATAAATTGTATATCCTGTTGGAATAGTTATAAATCCACCTGAAGAAAGCTCTCTATAAGCTTCGCCAGGAGTATCCTGAGTTGATATTGAAGATTTAAGGTCCGTAGGTGCCAACATCATTCTAAATTGACAAAGTTTAAGTTTTGTTGAGTTTACATCATAAAATCTGTTTTGTCCAGAAACTTTCATATAAACATTTACAGTGATTGTGCTACCTTGTATGTCAAAGTTTTTATCAGTAAAGATATTTCCTTCTTCATCTATAAACGCACCACCGGCACCGCCTTCAACATCCTTATTGATTTCATAAGTAAACTTATATGCGTTTTCAGCATCTAAAGTCTTTGTTGCATCATTGTTTAATTTGAGTTTCTTTCCCCAAACCGTTCTTGGAATAACATAATAGAAGTCATCCGCTGATTTTTCTGCTTTGAAATAGTTGTCAACCTTAAATTCAATGTTTCCACTCGTGTCAACACTGTCAGAAGTTAAGCTTGAATATTGAGTTCCAACTCTAAAGGTTTTAGACATTCTATAATACATATTAGTATTGTTGAGTACAGAGCTGTTTATGTTGGTTTGTGTACCTTTATACAAGAAGTAAAGAGTTCTAGCTGTTGTGCTTTCAAGTCCTGAAATCTCGCTATAGTCATTTATATTCAAAACAATCTCAGTCCCTGTGTATGCCGCAATGGTCTTATTTGCATAAACATCAGATACAACTCTTTCATAATATGTGCTCAACTCTTCATTTTTTGGAGTTGTTACAACAGTGTAAACTTTGTTTTCATCTACTAGATAATAGTTCTTCCCTGCAACTACTTTGCTGTCAGATGTCAATTTATATGACATTTCAAAATATGTCTTTTGAACAAAATACTTTGTTCCCTCAACAGGTTTTTCGACTGCTTTGTAATTGTAATTTTCATAGGTATAGAAAGTTTTACCTGAGTACTTTTCAGCGTTTTCTTTGTTGTATGTCACATAGTGATAGAATGGATTGGCTGCACTGCCATTATTAACTTGCTCATAGTAAGACCTCATCTCACTTGCAATTGGAGCAGTAACAAGATTGTATACTCCATTTTCAAGCATATAATATTTCTTTCCAGAAATTGGCAATGTTTCATTATCTGCAATCTTTCTATAGAAAGCAGAGCCTCGAATTGCGTTGTAAGTGCCTTCAGTAGTATCGCTCTTTAAGTAATATATTTTGTTGTTGACAATCAAAACATCTGTTGACTCTTGATATTTTTGAAGTTTTGAACTAGCTGCTGTCAAAACTTGCAAAGCCTTGCCATTATAAACAAAATCAATATCATCTTTTGTTGTTGTCTTTTCAAGAACAGTAAGCACAAAATCATTATTCGACCTAATTGTATTGCTTGGATATGGCTCTCTGCTGTTGAAATTGTGAGTCATCTTTTTGTATTTGTCAATAGTTGCAGAAATTGAAATGTATTCTGTTGTTCTATATTGACCTCTGTTTGACAAAGTCTCACATGCACTTGCTTCAGGAACTTCCTTAAAGGCATTCAAGCTGTCAGAAATTGCAAATGTAACAGATTCGCCTGGGTCAAGCACAACTTCAAGCGTGTCGTTTAACAAAGTCTTCTTATCTGTTGGTCCACCAACAACTGTGTTGTCTTTGACAACTTCATTAAATGTTGCAGCATTTTCAAGTCTGCTAATAGTAACAAACTTGCTTACAGTGGTTTTGTTTTCACCCTCAACAAGATAAATCTTCATTTCAACATTTGCAAGTTTGTCGCTGTTGTTGAAATATATTGAGTCAATAACAGGCACCATAAAGTCTGCATCATTTGCATAAGGAGTTCCGTCTATAGGTGTTGCAGCTTCAGTTGCTGCAGCTTTTTCGTAATAACCTTCTTTCGCTACAAAATCACTTCCCGCAAAAGTTTTGAATTTTCCTGTATTTATATCAAAAGTATAGTAAGTTTTTGAAGAGTCAAATGTATGGTCAGTATCAACTGAAATAAAGTTTTTTGAATCCTTAATATAATACCCATTAGTCTTAACAAAAGCTGCACCTTCATACACTTTATATTGTCTTAAATTTGTGTCATAAGTGTAATATGTTTTGCTTTCAACTTTTGAATCGTCAGAAGTCTGAACATACTCTGCCGAAGCTTTTGCTGTTTGCACTCTTTCATAATATGTATGGTCTTTTTCAAAAGCTTCACCTTTAAAGATAACATAACTGCCATCTTTTTCTTCATAGTAAGTCTTTCCTGGATATTTAACAGTATCATTAGTTACTTTATAGCTATCTTCATAAACTTTTCCATTGTAGAACTTGTATTCTCCATTTGTCACAAGAGAGATGTTTCCCTCTTTATTAGTTTGAGCCCCTCTTACTGAGGTTCCAATAACTTTTCCATTGAGAAGATACTCTATCTTGTTTACCTTGATGTCGTTTACTCTTGATTTATACTTTTCGGCAACATCCAAATTCAATCCCTTGATAGAATCTTCTCCCATAGCAGGAAACGCATAAGAAGAAATTCCTCTAAGAGTTACAAGAGCCTTCTTACTCTTATTGTTGTTATCTTCCGATGATTGTGACGAAATTGTTGGTGTTCTTGCTTCACCTTCTGCGGTGTAAACTTGTTCAATCACTAAATCATTTTCACCAACACCAGCCTTGGCATATTTCAAGTTTGTAAATGTTGTGAAGTTGTCTCCATTAGTAAACAAACCATAAATTGCAATTCTTGAACCTTTTAAGTTCTCTTGTACATTATCCTCTGACTGATGGTCATCACTGAAGTAATTATTTTCATTGAAATTAACATCTGCTAGAATTGGATTTCCATACATTTCATCTTTTTCACCTGTCTCAACTTTAATTACAGGTTCACTGTCATCAGCAAACTTCCATTTTCCACTTGATTGCCAAATGTTGACACTTCCACTGCTAATTGACCCTATCTTTTTAATAACTGTGCCATAAGGCGTATCAGTTTCAGCAGACAGATATAATTTTGTCACACTTCCAGGGATGTTTAAAATAGTGTCAGCCCAACCTTTTCCAGAGTTGTTGTTGTCTTCTCGGACATAATTGATTGTGCCAAGAAGTTGATACCATTGTTGGTCTGAGCCTTCATCTACTGCTATTTTGGCTGGAGCAACAGGCAAGTATTTCGCTCCAACAACGACTGCTTGTCCTTCTTGAACTATGTCTGTAGCTTCACCGTCAATAGTCAAAGAATCAACAACCGGTTTTTCTGTTGCAGATAATGTGAAATAGAATCTAATCCTAAATCCATATTCATTTACACCATCAATGTAGAATTGCCTGTCTCCAAGCATAAGTTCTTTAAGACTTACTTTAAATTCATCAAGCT
Organism: uncultured bacterium; assembly: GCA_949474265.1. Lineage (GTDB taxonomy): Bacteria > Bacillota > Clostridia > Christensenellales > UBA1242 > Caccovivens. Next base: position 23,451 of record CASXBC010000001.1, read on the forward strand.
TTTTATCAAGTTTTATTTCTTCTGGTATAGCAGGCTCATCATCTAAGTATAAAACGCTATCCAAGAAACTGTTGTATTTTGAGTCTCTGTCGCCTGAGTATTCATAAGTATACTCGAAAGTATTTGCATTGTTTAATGTGTTGTTTTTGTACATCTTTGCTTGAATAGCTGACAAATTAAAGTTGTCAACCAATGAGCCCTCTTTGTTGTCTTTCTTCCAAAGATAGAACACATTTGCTTCATAGCCTTTTGAGTTGTCATCATTTTGAATTGAATAGGCAGATTCTTTATTGCTTGCGTATGACTGTCCACCAACAACCTCATTTGCACTTGTTGTGCTTGCAGTGCTGTTGTGTCTTGTCAAGAATGTTATGCTTGAGTTTGGCATAACTTTGAAAAGCAAGTTGTGAGCTATCACAATAGCCTCTGAATTTTCTCCAAAGTTTACTGTATAAGTTATTCTCATCATGACGTGATTTCCGTCATTGTTTGCTCCTCTCGCACGAATTGAGAAGTCGACTTTTTTGCCTCCCTCAACTATATCTGAATAAGTGAGATAGTTTAAGTCAATTGAGCCAGATTCTACAATACCTTGTCTGTCAATTTCGTCAACACAGTTGAAGCCTGTGTTAAGTCCATTTGCACGAGGAGTAAGTCCTGTTTTGAAAATAACATCTTTTGTTGAGTCATAGTTTTGTGGAGCTTTTTTCAGGTCACTATGAATTTCATAAGCAGCTCTTGTTAAAGAATCATTTGGAGCTTGTGTGATTGCAAGACCAGGAAGTCCATAAATCTTCAAGTCAACATTTCCGCCAGAATCCTTGAAATTGTCTGTGTTTGCGGCACCAGAATTGCTATACTTGTGACCTGTTCTTGCATTGTAAATACCAAAGTCAACTCCGTCCAAGAGTGAAAGTTCTTCTCCTGCATTGATTGTCTTTGCAGTGGGAGTTGTAGAGCTGTCTGAACTTTCAGAAACCCCAAACTCTGCCTTGAGATAAACAGCATATTGTGAGTTTGTGAAGATTGTTTGTCCATTTTCTCCGCCAACTTGAACAGCAATCTCATAGCGTTTTTCTTTCAAATAGTCAGAAGTGCTTAAAACAGTGTTTTCAATTTTTTTATAGCCATAAATTGTCTTTTGCAATAAGTCTTGCAAACAATCATCCCAAGTTGAGCCAGAAAGCTTAATAGCATTTGAAAGTCCGCTTGCATCTGAGAATTTACCTTCCTGATAGTTGTCAATGCTTGCTCTGTAAACATACCAAGGTGTCGCTACGTTGTTAACGCTCAAATAGATTGTCTGAACCACATCATCAACAATGCCACCACTATAATTGCTCTCGCAAACTTTTGCAGCATTCTTATCATTGCTCAAGAGTATTACTCCTGAATAAAGACTTTCAGGCTTGCTTGAATTAAATCCTCTGATTCCACTGAAATATCCAGCATAAGCATCACCTGAATATGCTTTGATATATCTTACCCCATTTAACACTGCAAGTGTATCCTTAGCTTTGAGTGCTTTTGCTTGAGACTGAATGTATGAGTTTAATATCGTATCAGCAATATATCCGTCCTGAGTCTTATTCCATCCAATATTTGTGCCAAGTTTGATATAGTTTTCTTCGCTAAGTTTTATTGCTCTGTCGTCATAATACTTAACAACAATTCTGCTTGTTAGGTTTGGAGCAGTAGTATAGATTTCTTCATCTGAAATAACATCATCTGTATTTCCCGCCTGAGCTCCTTCAAGACTTCTGTAAGTTGCAAAATACTTAAAGGTCTTAAAGCTCTTTCCAAGGTCAATATTGATGATTACCCCTCTATCATTCACAGTTATTGGAACAATTTTGTTTTCTGCTGTGTTTGCAGTGTTTGCCAATCTAACATAATAGGTCTCGCCAAGTAAAGCTGAGCCTTTAAAGTTGTAATTGAGCAATCTGTTCTCTGCAAAAATTTCCTGCTCTTCACTCTTTGCCAAATCTTCAGCATAGATTTCTTCTCTGTTTTGATTGTAATTTGGAGTGTTTGTAGAAACCTTAATTATTGGAGCATTAACCACTTTCACAGTGTACAAAGCAGACACTTTGTTTACTGTAATTTTAAAGGTAACACTTTCAACTTTGCCAACATCCAAAAGAGTAAACTTAAGGTTAATCTCTCCGGTTAATGAGTTTGTAAGAATTGTTCTTGCTTTTTCGTCTGAAGTACTGTCAACATCTCCTGTCACTGTTTTGCCATTATCTACTTTCGAATAACTTACTTTAAGATTGCTTGTAATGTCTGAAACAGAAACTGTCCATTTGTTTTGCACTCCACCTTCCTCACTGTTAGGTATATAAGGAACATAAGTATCCCCATCCTTCTTTGCAGTATAAACATTAACTCTGTTTTGAGCCTTTCCATCCTTATCTTTTGATGCAAAAGTTGCAGGAGTGTTGAAGAAGTTTTTGAAGTCAGTTGAAACATAACTTCCATCTAAATCAGCCTTAGTAGTTGCTGAAATGTATTCTTCTGATGAAGTATTTTCTTTTGCTTCATCTGGGTTTGGATAATTTGTATTTATGATTACATTCTTTGCAATTTGGTATCTGTAAGATACTTGGAATCTTGAAATTTCTTTTCCTTTAAACATTCCAACAAGTGTGAGTGTTTTATAAACACTGTTCATCTCTTCTTCAACATCATCAGGAGTTATCTTCAACTCTGGATTGTTGTCTTGAAGAGAAGCCTTATCAACCAAGCTATAGCCATCACCTTTTCCAAATTTGTAAGTTGTATTTTCTGTTGCAATAAGTGAAACCTTTGATGGTTTTGCATCTTCGGAATAAATTTTTGGAGTTACTACTGAACCAACCTCACCATCACCATTTATAATAATGACACTAAAAGGTCTTTGTCCATATCTCCACTCAGTATCTTGAACTTGTCTGCCAACATTTTCATCAAAATTCTTTGTGGCAACAAACTCAAGCTCAAATGAATAAAGTGACACATCTGACAGATTGTCTTTTGAAGCAGATTTGATAGTTACATCAAATTTAAGATTTACATCTTTTACAAGAGGAGCTATCTCCAATTTAATGTCGTCAAGATTGAGCTTGTCTTCCTCATCTGGAGTAAGCATCCCAGAGAGAACAATCATATCAGAAACTTTCAAGTTTACACGCTCATAATAATTTACACCAGCAGTAAATCCTTCATCTTCGCTAAACTCTGCAATTTGATATTTGCCGTCTTTCAGAACATAATAAGTTTTATTTATAAATCTGCGTTCATCATCTGTAAGAGGATAATATTCTCTGTAGAAATCATTGCCATTGGTAAGGCTCATGCCAACATCAAGTATTTTTCTGTTTTCATCTTTTGTAGAAAGCTCAGTAATCAAGTTTTTAAAGGTGTAATGCTTTCCACTTGCAAGAGTTTTTTCTCCCAAAGTCCATTCAAAGTAACTTTCTGCTTTCAAGTTGATTTTAAACACGATGCCTTCGCTTGTGTAAATACCAAGTTCAAATGTGCTGTCTTTTGAAATGTTGTCTTTTGGGTTCAAAATAATTGTTTCATAAGGATTATTTTTATATTTTTCATAATATTGAGTGTTTTCCTCAAAGTCAACCCCATCCTCAAACACAGCTTCAACATATTCTCCGTTTTCAATTACGTAATATGTTTTTGTTGAAACCCTGTTCTTGTCTGAAGTTGTGAAATATTCTTGAAGTCCCTTTTCCAGATATTCAACAATCAAGTCCTCAAGTTTTACTCCAATTTCTGCAGAGTAAACAGACTCTCCAACACTGATATTTTTGCTAAACCAGAGTTTTCCATCTTCAATCTTGTAGGTTTGATTTGGATTTTCTGATGGATTTGCAAAGTAAACAACCAAATTTGTTTTTGTTTTTTCATCAACAATTGACGTTTCAATATTTGCATAAATCCAATCTGTTTCTTCAATAAGCACTTCATTGCTGTCCAAAATGAGTGACTTGAGTTCTTCTGTGATAGGCATCTTAACAGTCACTTCAGTACCTTCTGCAATCCAAACCTTTTTAAATTTGAGAGCATCAATAAGGTCAAGAGGATTGCCTTTGATATAAGAACCATAAGTTTCTCTATCACCTGTCACCTCTCCATCTTTCTCACGAACTGATGGGATAAAGATTTGCTCTTTGCTTCCAGCAATTATTGTTGCGTCATAGCTTGGAACATTATCTGCTCCAACTTTATTTTCATCTTTCACTTCACCACGATAAAGCGAAGTATCATAAGTCTTTGCTTGGTTGAGCTTGAAAGTGTATTCCATTTCTGAGCCAACAACCTCAACATCATCAACACACCAATACTTTTGAATCACGATTGTTACTGCTGAATTTTTGTCGCTTTCAGACCTATAAGCAATAGATATATTTCTTCCATCAAATGAAACACTAACAGCATTTGAAGAAGCAGATTTCAATCTGTAGTTTTCTGTTATAACACCCTCTGGCAAAGTTGTCCAAAGGATTTTGTCAAATCTAGAGCCAGCAACTCTTCCGCTGTTTGAATTGTTGAATTTTTCATCCAAATCAATTGTGTATGTCAAAGTTTCAGCATTGTAATAATGAGAATTAATATCCAAATACTCACCATAATTTTCGCTTGAACTTTCATTGTAAGGATAATTTACATTTCCGATTTCAAAGTTTGAAACCACTTTAATTCTGTAATACCAGCTATAAGAATTTGAACTTACTGTTCCGGAAACCTTCATAGTGAATTTCAAAAGTATATAGCCTTCAAGTCCAGCTTCCATACTGTTGATATGGAGCATTCTGTCTGCGTCAGTGTATCTAGCAAGGTTGTTTAAATAGCCGTACGCATCAGAAACAATTTCAACAGAAAACTCTCTTCTTGCTCCGGTCTCTTCAAGAAGTACTGAGTCATAGTAGAAACCTGCTTGAGGTGCATTTTTTTCAAAATAGCTTGCAAGGTATTCGGCACTTGGAGATTCTACAACAACGAAAGATGATTTTCCTTGTATGTAATAAGTTTTTGTAGGGTCAATTTCTGTGTCAGTAGTACGAGTGTATTCAGTTCCAATGTCATGCAAAATCTTATATGACTTGCCAGCAACCATTGTCTCATAAACACCCTCATTTTCAAGGTCGTTTGGATTTGCTGAAATCAATTTATCAAAGTCAACAAGACTGTTTCCATTTTCATCAGCAAAGATATTAAATTCGCCATTCTTGTTTGTGTAATAAACAAATTCGTTTCCTGTATTTGTTACTGTCACTCCAAGCACGAGATTTATTTCAAGTTTTGTAGTTCCGTCACTTACATCTGTTGAAACACTTATCTTATTGTCATGGTCAACAAATTCCAAATTGTTTTTAGTAACAAGTTGATTTTGACTGTTTTTATCAATATATCTTCCTTCAACCGCTTTGATATTAAAGCCGTCAGCAATAGAGTATTGTCTGTCTTTGAGTATAAGAAGTCTAGTTTGTCCTTGATATTGAACAACTGATGCCTCTGGGAATACTTGCGTGATAAGTTCGTCTATGCTTGATTGATTGTAGCAAACTGAGAATGCAATGGTTATTCTGTCTTTAGAACTGTATTTAACCACTTCCCTTGCATTGTCTTTGTCAACTTTTATCTTGACCGCATCCAATGCAGAATCAGTTGCATCATTTAATGAAAATGCTTGAATATAAGAATTCATAACATCTATATTTTTTCTGTCAACAAAAGCAAACTTTCCGCCACCATCAGCATCACTTCCGCTCTTAATTGTCAAAAATCCGTCATTATCCTTTCTCACATAAATGAGATTTTTTGCAGACAAGTAAGTTGTGCCTCCATCAAGAGAAACAGCTTCCTTCGTTCCGCCACCAGCAAGCTCTCTTATGTAAGAAGTCGCTTTCCAAACTGAATAATAGTTTGCAACATTTTCACTTGCCACTTGCGTCAAATCCAAAATTGGATTTTCATCAAGTGAATTTACTTTTTCTTCAATAATAATATTTGGGTTTACATAAAGCTCAACTTCAGTATAGAAGGCATATTCAGACCTTACCCCATAGTAGATTTTTATTGTAATTGATGTGTATTGTCTTACTGCAGCAATGTCAAGTCTAATTTCATCTGCAGAAACAACATTCAAGCTTGCAATCCCTTGCTTTTCAAAGAAAATACCACTTTCTTTTGAACCAAGGTCAAGCCCCTTTCCAACCAAAGCTTTTGCCCAAGAATATTTGCTTGAGTTGAAAACGAGATATTCATCCAAATTGTAAGACTCATCTGCAAAAACGCTTACAGATTCATTTGGAGCATCCGTCAAATATTCTGAGTATTTTGTTTCATAATTTTCAAATGACCTGTTTACTTCAATGTCAGAAGTTAAATACAAATTGAGTGTAACGCTGTACAAATTGTTTGTACTGTTGATTCTGAAAGTAAGCTTTGTCTCTTTCAATGGATTGATTGGAGCATTGAGCTTAAGCTTTGTAATAGGCACATTTGCATATTCAGTAATATTTTTTTGTTCGTTTACATTGCCTGCCTCATCATTGATTTGGAACATCTTTTTCAGTTCAACGCCAAGAACTCCACTTTGGAAATCTTGAAGCCAAGTGCCATCAAAAACAATTTGATAGTCTGTGTTTGCATTACTGTTTCCTGTTGTGTAAATTCTAAACAAGTTGCTAAGTATGATTTCGTCATCTTCTGAGACATGTTTTGTGACAACAATTTTCGACTCATTTTTTGGAGCATCTTCAAATCTGCTGTCATCCTCTGTATTTGTGACGTCTGTAGTTTTGTCATACTTGACATAGTCCAAACCTTCTGAGCTAACTTCAAATGTAAGCATTTCTGATTGCATTTCAACATTTGACAAAGTGTTGTCTGGATTTACTGCCATAACTTTTTCGTTGCCATTTTTTCTGTCAACGACATAAACTTTCAAATTTGTGCTTACAACTTTTCCATTGGTAGAGTTGAAGTCTTTTATTTTGGCAGGGATACCCAAAGAGCCTGCCACCTCTTCATCAAACACCAAAACATTGTTTGAGTCTCTTCTTTCTTCATTAAATTGAACGCTGTATACGCCGTCAGTTGCTTTTATCTCTTGTCCAAATTGGTCAACAATTGTGTAAGTCAAAAGGCTGTTGAGGGCATCAATTGTCGCTTGATAGTTTTCTGCTGTCAAAGGCATTTGTCCCCAATCTATTTGAAGTCCATTTGCTCCAGAAGAAATTTGAACAACAATTGGATTTTCAGCTGAGTAATTTCCTGTTTCAGAATATTTTACTTTAAGTTCTTTTGGTTGTTGGAAATAAACATAGAAATAATCTACCACACCGTCATCAATTGGGTCATTCATCCCAACAAGTTTTTCTCTTTCTTCTTTTCCATCATCATAAGTGAGCTTAAATGAAATTGCTTTTCCTTGGTCTACTGCGTTTTTCCCTGCAGTAAAGAAATCTTCATTGATGATAATGGTTCCTTCAAAAACTGCCATGTTGGCTGTTCTTTGGTCGACCAATTCTGCAAAACTTCCAAGTGACAAATATTGCTCTTGATAAGCATTGCCATCTCTGTCACAACAAATGACATTGAGAGTTTTTCCATACGCAGCCATAACTTTTTCAACATCTTTTGCAATGTCTTCGCTTGTAAGTTTGAGTGTGAATGTAATCATGTCTTTTGTTGAGCCGTCTTCGTTTTTGTTGATTGCTGGCAAATAGTATTGATTGTTATATTTTGCAGGCTCTCCGTTTTTGAATGAGAATGTTGGAGTCATATTTGAAATTGAAAGCGTGCTGTCAACATTTACTACTTTCGCTCCGCTAAAGCATACAAGTTGATATTTTGAAGGGTCTGTTGAGTCAGGAATGAGATTGCCGTTTACATCAGTTCTTACAAGGGCAGCAATGACAACCACTGAACCAGAATAACTTTTGTTTACTACAAGTCTGTTTCCAAACAACTCATAAAGTGTGTAGTTTTCTCTTGGAGTAACACCTGAAATATTGATGTTTTGTCCCCTGTAGTCCTTTGAGTAAACCACTCCTTCTTTGCAATTAAACACATCTTTGATGTCAACTGAGCCATCTCTTGTGTTGTCATAGAGAAAATATGCCACTCTTGTGTAAATGCTGTTTCCTATGTCTGCAGAAAGTTCAAGTTCTGCAGGGATAGGCTTGCCATTATCGTCATAGTTGATTACAAGGTCAAGACTGTCAGCTGTAAGTGAAACCGAGTTGTTTCCATCTTTTACCAAAACATTTATTGACTCTTCTTGACCATTTTCAAAGAATCTTCTCCAAAGTCCTGTTTCATCCTTATGGAAGAAGTTGATTTCAAGTTTAAAAGTGTCCATAACAGAGCTTGAAGCAAAACTCCAATAGTAGTTGTTGTAGTCAATGTCTGCACCTGTTCTTGGCAAGATATAATATTCAACCCCCTCTGCCGCTTTACTATAGTCAAAGTCTGGGTCAAAAGTTTCTTCTTCAACGACAACATTTCCTTCTTTTGTTGTCACCTTCATAACTCTTCCGCCAAGGATAGAGAAATCAGCTTTTCCTTTAGGAACTTTGATTCCCACTCTTCCAAGCAAAACCTGTGCAGGTTTTTTGCCACTATCAAAGATTGAAATCCCCAAACTCATGTCATTTGGTCTGTCTGTTGAATTTGTTGAAAGAGTAAAGTACTTATCTACAAAAACTTCAGCAAGCTCTTTGCTTGGCTCTACAATCACATCAGCAACTTCAATATCCAAAACCTTGATGTTTACACTTTGAGAAACAACCATTGCTGCATTTGCTTCATTTTGCAAGAATGCCACAATTTCGTCAGTTGTTGCATTTGGATTCTGGTCAAAGAAAAGTTTTTCAAAATAAGAATTTGAGAAAGCATAAGCATTGACAATAGAATACTTGTTCCCGCTGACTTCATCAGCATAGAAAGTGTAACTTCCATCTTCATTTTCGTTGTAAGTAATATAATTTACTCCGTCGCTTCCCAAAACTTGATAAAACACTTTTTTGCTTGTGTTTTTATTATTAAACAAATACTTGCTGTTTTCTGGAGTAAACAAAGTGTCAATGTTGAAGGTTGAGCCAACAACGACATTTTGCATTTCATTTGCTTTTGCAATCGCTCCTGAGCCTACAGCTAAATTAATTTCTGACACAGGTGTGTCAACTGCGATAATTGCATTTCTGGTTGGCAATAAAATATTTTGAGATTTTGCAGTTATGTAAGAATATCCATCCACACTTCCGACAATTGAGCCATTTCTTCTAACAAGTTCGACCTTGAAAGGTTTGTTGAGTTCGACCTCGTTTGGAATAGTAATAACACCGTCTGTGATTTTGCCATTTCTTGTCACTCCGTTTTTAAGGCTTAAAGAAACTTTTGTTTCTGTCACTCCTTCAGTTGTGCAAGAGATTGTAAGTTCGCTGTCATCTGCCAAGAAAAACCAATTGTCTCCGTCAATATTTTCAGCAAAACCCTGACCATCAACCGTACGCATAAATGCCATATCTTCTGGGTCATTAATCTTATCATCAAGTCTTCCTGTCAAAAACAAAACTAAAGCTGTCGCACCGGCAACGCCAATAAGTGATGCAACAACTATCATAATCACTTTCCAAAGAGCAAGAGGGGCCCTTTTCTTAAAACCTTTCATATCAAAATCCTCAATTTTTATTCGCCAAATTTCAAGTAAATCACAATTTCGCTTGAAGCTATCAATCAAAATTATTGTTTACATATTTCGACAAATTAATTATACATTTTTGACCTATTTTTCGCAAGTATTTAACAAAGTTTTTTATTTTAAATAAATTATATATAAATTAAGGCAAAAATCCGCCAAAAGCAATCTTTAAGTTGACATCAAAAAAAATATAGTTTATAATCTTTTTATGAACACAAATTTTGGTATTTACAATTATTTAAACCTTATCAACCGCCGTGTTGCAAAGGCCTTTCGAAGCACAGGAAGAAATCCTCTACCTGCGGATTTTAAAATCACGACAGAAAGCATAAAAGAAAGGCTCTATCTCAATCAAATGCAAGCTGACTTATCTTATCCAGAGTTTCTTTTTGAGGACAATCGTGATGTCAAAAAAAGATTTAAAGCCTCTGTTAAGCAAATCAAACAACTTCAAGCAATGCTCAAAGATGAAAACTTTACAAAAACAATGTCAAAAGAGTTTTTATCAAAGTTTTCAACTTACTTGAAGCTTCGTCTCTTTGTCACAAATTCAATTTTAAAAGAGTTTAAAAGATATTTCTTCAATGAAATTGATGCGTATGAAGAAATTTGTGCAATAAACACAATTTTCTTTGAACTTTTGGATGGCACTTTTGAGCCAGACTTTGATGTGAGATTTTATCTTGATGGTCTTGAAGAAAAGTATAAAATTTTCTATCAAGAAAGAGTAAGCCGTCTTGAAGAAAAGGTTTCTGAGAAAACCAAAAAGAAAAGAGCTGCAACAGAAAAATTACATCAGCAAGAAATAGATTTAAACGCTAAGGTGCTTAAGGCTGAAGCTAAAATAATTAAATCTGGGTTAAAAACCGAGAAAAAGGCTGAAAAAATTAAAAGCTCAAAAGAAGTTTTTAAGTTTAAACAAGCAAAAGATAAAAAAGAAAATGTAAAAAATTAAGGAGAATCATGATACAAGCAATAAACATCTCCCTTGCTTTTGGTGGGAGAAAACTATACAAAGATGTAAACTTGAAGTTTACCAAAGGCAACTGCTACGGCATTATTGGTGCAAATGGTGCAGGAAAATCAACTTTTTTAAAAATATTAACAGGCGAACTTGAAGCAAACACAGGAGAGATTGTTATCACCCCTGGTGAAAGAATGTCTGTTTTGGAACAAAATCAAAACAAATATGACACCGAAACCGTGCTTGATACTGTCCTGCTTGGACACAAAAGGCTTATGGAAATCCAAAAAGAAAAAGATGCCCTTTATGCCAAACCAGACTTTTCTGATGAAGATGGACTGCGTGCAGGCGAGCTTGAGACCGAATTTGCCGAACTTGGTGGATGGGAAGCGGATGGCGAAGCAAAAACCTTGCTTCAAAATCTTGGTGTTGGAGAAGAATTGTTTTATGACACAATGGGCACTCTTGACTCAAAAATAAAAGTGAAAGTCTTGCTTGCTCAAGCTCTTTTTGGAAATCCAGATATATTGATTTTGGATGAGCCGACAAACAATCTTGACTTCAAAACAATCAGATGGCTTGAAAACTTTTTGTTGGACTTTGAAAACATTGTAATTATTGTCTCTCACAACAGACACTTCTTAAACAAGGTTTGCACTCATATTTGCGATGTTGACTTTGGTGAAATCAATATGTATCTTGGAAACTATGATTTTTGGTACGAAACAAGTCAGCTTCTTGCTAGACAAGCAAAAGACCAAAACAAAAAAGCAGAACAACGTGCAAAAGAACTTAAGGAATTTATCGCAAGATTCTCTGCCAATGCTTCAAAATCAAAGCAAGCAACAAGCAGAAAGAAAGAACTTGAAAAACTTACCCTTGACGACTTTAGACCTTCTTCAAGAAAATATCCTTATGTTGATTTCAAATATGAACAAGAAATTGGAAAAGAGATTTTGAAAGTTGAAGGCTTGACAAAAGCAGGTATGTTTAAAAACCTTTCGTTTACTGTTGAAAAAGACCAAAAGATTGTTTTCCTTTCTCAAAACAGTATGGTGCTAACAACTCTCTTCAACATTCTTGCAGGCAAAGAAGAAGCTGACAGTGGAAGTGTTCGCTGGGGAAAAACAATCAAGTCATCTTATCTCCCACAAGACAACAGAGAATATTTTGATGGTTGCCACCTTTCAATTGTGGATTGGCTCAGACAATATTCAAAAGACAAAACAGAAAGCTATGTGAGAGGCTGGCTTGGAAGAATGCTTTTCTCTGGAGAGGAAAGCTTGAAAGAAGTCAATGTCCTTTCAGGTGGAGAAAAGGTAAGATGTATGCTTGCAAAGATAATGCTTGAATCTGGAAACGCATTGATTTTGGACGAACCTACAAACCACCTTGACCTTGAAAGCATAACCTCCCTCAACAAAGGAATGACAAACTTCAAAGGAGCAATGCTTTTTACAACAGGAGACCAAGAAATAATTGAAACTGTTGCAAACAGAATTATTGACATTGTTGATGAAAATACTATTATTGATAAACAAATGACTTACGAAGAATATATGGAAAAATATAAAAATTAAGGGTCTGCGACCCTTTTTTTGTTTATTTTTAAATTATTTTTTATTTTAATTAATTATTTTTTTAATTAATTTTAAAAATATAAAACAAACAATAAAAATTGCTAAAAATTCGTTTTTTAGGCACTTGTAGCGTTTTTTTAATTAAAATTATTTTATATTTTTTTATTATTTAAAATTAAGAATATATTTAATTTTATTTTTTATTAATTAATTATTATTTTTAAAAAAATTATTTAATATAATTAAAATATATTTTTAATTAATATTTTTCATATTATTATAAATTGTCAACCGACAAATAATTTAAAAAAAGTTAAAAATTGAATTGACTTTTCTTTTCTTTTAGCATAAAATAAAAACAGCAATGACGGAATTGGCAACTCCACCAGCTAGACGCTTGTCGGCGTAAAGACATTTAATGAAGACAAGAATTTTCTTGTGAAGTAGGGTGGAACAGCGACCTTAAAACTCGCCCCTATGCTTAAACGGCATAGGGCTTTTTTATTAAGTCGGTTTGCCAAAAAATTTAATTTGCGTCACAGACGCCAAAAAAGGAGAAGATTATGGAACAAAAAGATTTAACAATGGACAAAATCCTCAATCTCTGCAAAAGCCGTGGTTTTGTTTTTCCTGGAAGTGAGATTTATGGAGGATTGGCAAACAGCTGGGATTATGGTCCAATCGGAAGCGAACTTAAGAAAAACATTAAAGAACTTTGGTGGAAGAGATTTGTTCATGAAAATGAATACAATGTCGGCATTGATGCAGCAATCATTATGAACCCAAGAGTTTGGCAAGCAAGTGGACACCTCTCTGGTTTTTCTGACCCTCTTATTGATTGCAAAAACTGTAAGACTAGACACCGTGCAGATAAATTGATTGAAGATTATGTTGCTCAAAACAACATCTCTCTCAATGTTGGAGAACTCAACAACTCTGCTATGGAAAAATACATTGCAGACAACAAAATTAAATGTCCAAACTGTTCAAAGAGTGACTTTACCCCTCTGAGAAACTTCAACCTTATGTTTAAAACCTTTATGGGAGTTACGGAAGATTCAAAAAATGAAGTGTACTTAAGACCAGAAACAGCACAAGCAATGTTTGTGGATTACAAAAATGTTGTTCGTACTCAAAGACCAAAGATGCCTTTTGGTATCGCTCAAATGGGAAGAAGTTTCAGAAATGAAATCACCCCAGGAAACTTTATCTTCCGCACTCGTGAGTTTGAACAAATGGAACTTGAGTTTTTCTGCAAGCCTGGCACTGACCTTGAATGGTTTAAATATTATAAAGAACAGATGAGAAATTGGCTTTATGATTTGGGAATTAAAAAAGAGAATCTTAGAGAAAGAGACCACTCAGCTGAAGAACTTTGCTTCTACAGCAAAGCAACTTGCGACTTTGAATTTTTGTTTCCATTTGGATGGGGCGAACTTTGGGGAATTGCTGACAGAACAGATTATGACCTCGCACAACATCAAACTTTTAGCGGAGAAAACATGGAGTATATAGACCCAATCACAAACGAAAAATATATTCCTTATGTCGTTGAACCTGCTCTTGGAGTTGACAGAATGTTTTTGACTGTGCTTTGCAATGCTTATGATGAAGAAGTTGTTGGAGAAAATGACACAAGAGTTGTGTTGCACCTGCTTCCTGCTCTCGCACCTTACAAAGTTGCTGTGCTTCCTCTTTCAAAGAAATTATCTGATAAGGCACGTGAAGTTTACAGAAAACTTACAAAAGATTTCTGTTGCGATTATGACGAATCTGGCTCAATTGGAAAAAGATACCGTCGTGAAGATGAAATAGGAACTCCTTTCTGCGTAACAGTTGATTTTGATACGCTTGAAGATGACACAGTGACAATACGTGACCGTGACACAATGCAACAAATCCGACTTCCAATAGCAGAGCTTTCTGATTATATCAGCAAAGCAATCAAGTTTTAATTTTTAGAAATATTTTATAAAAGAAAAAGAAGAGGTACTTGCCTCTTCTTTTTTAATAAAAAACAACTCTTAAAAAAGGAGAGTTGTTTTTTGATTTGAACTATTAGATGTTCAAAAGTCTAAAGATGTGTTTTTGAGTAATCATGAATACAAGGTCCAAAATCCAGATAAGCCATCCGCCGAAAATTCTGATGATTCCAGCTACAACTTTTCCTTCTTGGAATCTTGTAACTACTCCAAGAATCCATGCTGTGAATGGGATGATTGCAAGAATCAAGCTAACAATCCAATCCAACCCAAAGTAATCTTTCTTTGCTGCCATAACACTTTCTCTCCTTTTTTAAAATTTGTAATTTTGTTACATTCTCATTTTAGACTATTGATAGAGAATTGTCAACAATTTCCAATCAATAAAATGTATGATTTTTGTTTCTGTTTCATTCATATTTTTAGCATAATTATTTCTTTATCTAAACATGCTGTCTTTGCTTGTAAGAAAAGTCCAGCTAAGCAGGGTTTTGAAAAACACCGCCCAATAGGTGTACTTTGCACTATTTAAAAATTCTTCACAGGCTTTGCATTCTGGCTTTGACAAAATCTGTCCTAAAAACTTTAGTGCAAATTTGGAAGCTTCTTTCTCTATTTGGATTTCTCTATATTTAAGAAAAAGTGCAAAGATAAAAATCAAAATTCCTACACCCAAAAATCCAAGTCCAAGCACCAAGATATACATCTCTGGCAAGACATCCACCAAATACAAAACGCTAAGCACAAGCCCAATTATCACAGCAGGCATAAAGAAAAGTCCAAAAATCCTGCCAATGTGTTTTCTTCTCCAATGCTTTCTAAGTTTGTCTCCTTGAGTGTCTTGAAGTGCATGTCCAAGCTCATGAGAAACTGTTGCAAGGGATGCTAAACTGTTTGAATACATTGTAGTCTGGCTTAAAGCCACAGTGCCAGCTCTGTAGTGGTCGTCATACTCAGCACATCTATCAATATTCAATTTGTTGTCAAACATGGCATTGTTTATTGCTTTTACATAATCGACAGTCCTAATACCTTGAGAATTTTGTACCTGTTGATACTGTTCAAGTTTTTCATAAAAGTTGTCGGATGCAAAACTTGCCACCGCCAAACAAAAGCAAAGCAAAACTCCAACGACAACTATTGCCGCAATAATAATATAAGTTATCATAATTTTATTATATCTATTTTAAAAAGTTAAATCAACCAATACTCAAGATTTTCTAATTACAAAACAATCAATAAGCATTCTTAAAAACAATTGTAGCTTAAGTAATCAGCAAAACTGTTTGCCCTTTATAGAGTTTTGTGCCTGCTGGTGGAAGTTGTTTTTTTACCACACTTCCATCTCCATCTATTTCATAGCAAAGCCCAAGTTTTTTTATTTCGGCAACTGCATTTGCTAAGCTATAGCCTGTCACTTCTGGCATAATAACTTCTTCCAAAACAATATCAAGATTGTCTTTAGGGAAATTGTAGAAATCAAAAAGGGCAGAGAAAAATTGCTTGCCATAAGGTGCAGCAACTATTGAGCCATAATATGCACCTGCACTTGGCTCATCCACCATAATCATCATGAGATAGTCAGGATTGTCAGCTGGATAAGTGCCTATAAAACTTGAAATATATTTTCCTTGTGCAATGCCGCCTGTTTCACTATACTTTTGTGCTGTTCCTGTTTTTCCTCCAACATTGTAGCCTTCAACAAATGAATAATCCTGAATTTTATTTTCTGCCTTTTGCAAAAGAAAGTTTACTGTTTGTTGAGTTTTCTCTGAAACAACTCTTTCTTTTTTTACTTCTGGCTGATAAACCGTCTTGCCCCTTACATCAACAATCTTATCAATCACAACAGGAGTTTTTAGAGTTCCGCTCGTTACACCTGCCACTGCGGTTAAAAGTTGAACAGGTGTAACTGCAATCGCATGACCAAAGCCCATTCTGGCAATATCTACATTTTTGACATTTGCTTTTGGCATAAGGATACCGCCACTTTCACCTTGAATGGTTATCCCGGTCTTTTTGCCAAGTCCAAACTTTTGCATGTAATAATAAAATTTGTCAACTCCTAGTCTCAATGCCAAATCCATAAAACAGCAGTTGCAGGAATTTCCAAAAGCCTCAGTCAAGGTCTGACTTCCATGTCCAATAGTTTTCCAACACTTGATTTTTTGCCCATCTACCATTCTAAAACCCGGGCAATAAAATTTGTCATTGAGCGAAGTTACGCCTTCTTCAAGAGCGGCTGCAACAGTCAATATTTTGAAAGTTGAGCCTGGCTCATAAGTGTCTGTGACCGCTTTCATTTTTGATTGTTCAAACAAAACTTGCAAATCATCTCTAGGAACCTCATTTAAGTCAAAACTTGGCTTTGAAGATATTGCCAAAATCTCACTCGTTTTTGCGTTCATGACAATACCTGTCACAGCTTTTGCTTTTTGGTCTGTATAAGCTTGAGAAAGCACCTGTTCCAACAAAATTTGAATTTTGCTATTTACAGTAAGCATAACATCACTTCCAGCAATTCCATTTACATAATAACGCATGCTCCCGCCAATCTCTTTTCCCTGCAAGTCACTTTGCACATAACTATATCCATCAGTGCCTTTGAGATAATCATTCAAATAAGCTTCAAGCCCAGATTGCCCCACATTATCGACAGATGAAAAGCCCAAAAGTTGTGTCAAAAGATTTCCGTAGACATAATATCTCCCCACATTTTCTGTAAGATAGATACCTGCTAAATTTTCTTTGTAAATATTTTCAGCGACATCCGCTTCCACCTGCAATTTTAAAAGCACTTCTGAGACATTTTTCTTAGACACTTTTTCAAGGGTTTTTTCATAATCAAGTTCCAAAAGTCCTGAAAGTTTTTGAGCAGTTGTCTGTGCATCCACAACTTGTCTACCTCTAACATAGACATCATAAGTGGTGTAGCTAACTGCCAAAGTGTCGCCTGTTGCGTCAAAAAAAGAACCTCTAGGAGCGGTCAACGCCAAATCTCTGGTCCATTGGTCTGTTGCCCTCTGTTGAAGTTCTTTTCCATTTATTACCTGTACAACAAAAAGCCTTACACCAAGACTACAAAAGATAATCGCTATTGCTATAAAAACCACTTTGATTCTCTTTCGTAACGAATGTAGCGTGTAAGGTTTTTGCAAGCTTAACCTCCAAACAACCCACTAAAGAAATTGCACAACTTATCAAACCAATTTGTTTTTTGTCCTGCTTGTCCAGCATCCAAAATATCTTCTGGATAAGTTTCAACAAACTCCATACCTTTTTTCGCTGAATCAAGGTCAGCTATGTTTTTTAAATATCTTGGCAAGTTCACTTCATAATACTCATATTCAAGGTTTGCCAAATTTGCTGACATGTGGTCAATGATTATGACATTTGTTAAACATATTACTGCTGATATTCCCATGGCTAGTGACAAGAAAAGACTGAGTTTTTTCTTTGAGAGTTTCTTTTTTTGCTTCTCTGTCTTTGTTAGTTTGACAATTTTGGTGTTTTCTTGAATCAAATCATAGTTGGGTTTTTCTATTATTTTTTGACTAACTTCTTGCTTTTCAATTTTCTTTGGCTCTGGCTGTACTTCTTTCTCTTCATACTGCTTTTGAATAAGCTCTTCTTTCTCTTGCTCAAATTGCTCTAGCTTTTTCTCTTCTTCTTTTTTTCTAAATTCGGCTAAAGTCATGTTTTCAAAGGACGCAAGATATTTGTCGTTTTCGGTCATTTGGTCTTCAATAATTTCTGTTTGCTCAGTTTTGGCAAGCTCTTCAACTGATGTCTCAACTTCAGCAACTGTCTCAATTTTCTCTTCCGTTTTGGTTTGTTTTTCAGCAATTAGTCTGTCCATATATCTTACTTTCCTCCTTTGTAATTTATTCTTTTCTTTACAATTTTTCAACCACCCTGAGTTTTGCACAAGTACTTCTGCTGTTTTCTTTTTGTTCTTGCTCTCCGGCAACAATTGGCTTTCGGTTTACAAGCCTTATACTCGCCTTATGTCCGCAAATACATATTGGCACTTTGGGTGGGCAAATACACTCTGTGCTGTCAAGTTTAAAGACATTTTTGACAATTCTATCTTCAAGACTATGGAAGGTCAACACACAACCTCTGCCATTTTTGGCGAGCAAATTGACAAGCTCCTCAAGCACTTTATCCAAACCTTCGAGTTCGTCATTAACATAGATACGCAAAGCTTGAAAAACTTTTTTTGAAGCCCCACCTCTTGAAAACACAATCTTTTTGGGCATGCTGTTTTCAATAATTTCTCTAAGCTGAAAAGTTGTTTCTATTTCTTTTTTTTCTCTTTCAAGCAAAATGTTTTTTGCAATATTTCTAGCAAATTCTTCTTCTCCATAGGTTTGAAATATTTTGACCAACTCTTCATAAGAAAAGGTGTTTACAATATCTTTTGCATTTAAAACATTTTCTTCTCTATCCATTCTCATGTCAAGGACACCATCATGCACAAAACTAAAACCTCTTTCCCCTTCATCAATTTGATAAGAGCTCACTCCAAGGTCAATCAAAAAACCATCTATTTTTTCTACCCCTAGTTCTTTCAAAATACTTGGAGCATCTTTGTAATTGGCTTTTGTAATGGTAACTTTATCTAAATATTTGGAAAGCGTTTGTGTGCTTTTGGCAATTGCATCCTCATCTCTGTCAAAAGCATAGAGATGACCATTTTTCAATCTCTTTGCAATCTCAAGAGAATGACCGCCTCCACCAACAGTGCAATCAACATAAATTCCATCTTCTTTGATATTTAATCCATCCAAAACTTCCGCCATCATTATTGGCACATGTTTAAATTCCATCTTACCTCTTCTTTCTATATATAAGAATATCACAGTTTTCGCTTTTAGCAAAACAAAATAAGCGAGGATTTTCTCTTGTTCAACTTCAAAAAATTTAAAGTTTTTATAAATAAAGAAAACCTCCAACGAATTAGAAGTTCTCCTTATGTAACATATTAAAATGTTTTTCTAAAGCCCCAACATGTTTTTAAGAGCAGTTCCAACTTTGGAAGTTTGTCCAAACTTATTGTCAATTACTGTGACAAGCTCTTCCTTTTCTTCTTGACCATAGTTGTCATCCAAAAGGTTGTCGCCCTTGCTCTTAAGAAGAGAATCAAGGTTTTCAATAGCATTTACTTTCTCTTCTTCTGTCATATCAGCAAGAGAGTTTCCAATGCCATCTACAATATCTTCGAGAGTATTATCAAATGAAATTGTAAAGTCAACATTTTGCTCTATCTTTTTGGCAAGGTTGATTGCACTTTCAACCTTTGCCATCAAGACTTCAAAATCCAATTCTTCCGCATAATAGTCTGTAGCATTTAAAAATGCTTTAATATCATTTGCGTCTTTGTGTGGAGCATAAGAAGCAAAAACTTTGTTTGCTGTCAAATCATCTCCTGTCAAATACCAAATAACATTCATAAAAATGTTGTTAAACACTCCATCCTTACTTCCGTTGTTTAATGCGTTGATTTTCAGCAATTGCAATATTTTTCCATACTGAGAAATAGTAACTTCCTCTTCAGAAAGTACAACAGCCAAAATGCCTTCAATGGTCTCTATTGTGGCTTGTTTTGTTTGTTTGAGATTGCTTATGTCTGTTTCAAAAACAAGTCCTGTTGTGTTTGTCAGACTTCTTACTGAGTCATCAAGCACATCAAACACATCTTTTGTGAGATTTTCAAACACCCTTGCAGTAAACACTTCATCCAAAATGCCACCAAGCCTATTGTTTTCAAGCATTGCTTTCATAGCTTTCTCAAGGTCACTTGTCTCTGACATGAGATACTTAATATAGGTGTTGTCATAGCCTTCAATTTCACTTGTTCCATCTGGCTTTCTGCCTGAGTTGAGAAGTGACAAAGTTTGACCAATATGGTTAAATTCTTCAACCCAAACATGATAGTCATTTGCCTCAATTATCTTTTCAAAATTCAAAAGCGAAACATTGCTTGAAAGATTGTTGATTACTTTATCGAAAACCAAAGTTTTCAAGTCCATGCAATTAAGTTGATAGAAAGGCATAACTATTTTTGTCAAAAGCTTTGAATCTTCATATTTTAAAACAAACAACAGGCTATCAAAGATTTCGTTAAATGAAACGCCTTCTTTTCCAAGGTCTGTAAGCCCCAAATCTTTTGCAAAATCAATAGGCTCAGCCAAGAAAGTGAAAAATTTTGTATAAGTGTCAAGAGTTATTTTTGTTGTGTCATCAATGGCTTCATAAACTTCATCGCCCAAAACATCCACCCCAAAGTTTTTTAATATATTGTCAAAAACATAAATTGGTTGAGCGTTTTCTTGAGGGATAGTTAAAAGGTCAATATTTCTAACAGTGTCAAAAGCCACACCTATTTTTTTCATTGTGGTATAAATGTCATCAACATTAGTAAGAGTCTCAACAATATCCTCAGAAGTTAAAATTTCCGAAAAATCAATATATCTATTCAAATCGACAATGCTATCCACAGCATAAAGCAAATCATCAATTGTTTTTGAAACATCTTCAATGTCTGTGTTGAGTTTTACTTCAAATTCTTTATCCTCAAATATTTTTGAAACTTCTGTTGAAGCTTTGTCTAAAAGAAAATTGAAACTATCTTCGACAATATTTAACTTCATCACATTGTTTGCAATTTTTCCTACA
This sequence comes from uncultured bacterium, assembly GCA_949474265.1. Lineage (GTDB taxonomy): Bacteria > Bacillota > Clostridia > Christensenellales > UBA1242 > Caccovivens. The sequence goes on from CASXBC010000001.1 coordinate 44,367, forward strand.
GCAGAATTGTTGTCACTAACAAATTTCATAATCTGTGCAAAATCACTTTTGTTTTCAAGTGCATTATATTTATTTATTAAGTCATTTCTAAACACGCTTTCAACAGTATCAAGCATTTTAAAAACGTCTTGTTTTATATAATCGGCACAGTCAAAAGCTGAGTTAGCTAAAGAAGTTTGCAGTTCGGTAAAAATTTCATCAACAATTGTTGGAAAAGTAAAAGGCAGTTTTGTCTTTAGATTGCTGTAATCCAAAATAAGAGTCTCAAAAGAATCAGATACGACAACCTCAAAAATGTTTCCATCCAAAACTTTCGTCAAGGCTTTTCTAAATTTTGTAAAATCTACGCTTGTGTACTGTTTTTTTCTTGCCGTATTGTATATATCAACAAAATCGTTGTAAGCATGTCCAAAGTTTGTTATTTCTTTTCTAAATACAATCTTTTCTCCTTTTACTTTAAAACTTGAAAGATTGTCAAAAAGTGCATTGTTAAGTCCAAAAATCCTAGGCAACTTTGCACAAGCACTCTTGTCCCAAGCCAAAATAATTTCATCAACTTGTGAAGGAACAGCCCCCTTGATAAAGTCTGAAATGTTTTTCATTTCGCCTTCTGAAGTAGCCTTTGTTGAGATGCTTTGTGTTGCGACTGTAAGTTCTTTATATGTTCCTGTAAGAGATGAGATTGGTCCAAACATAAGCACAATCATCATAAGCCCTTCAACAATACCCAAAATTGCACCATAAGCTCTGTAAGGTTTGTTTTCTTTGAAATCATCCTTTTTCTTGCCGAAAATAAGTCTAACTGTAATAAGGTAGGCAATATCAAAAATTATATAAACAAGTAAACATAATATCAAAAAAATAATTGGTGACAAAACTGCATTTGGAAGATTTGTAACAAATGTGCTAGCACTGTCAAAAGCAGAAATATCAAAACTCTTGCTGATTACTTTTAATATATATTCACTTACCGTGTACTTTCCATCATCAATAGGAAGAGTTATCCCCAAAATAGCATTTGTAACAACCTTTGTGATTAAGAAAGCGACCACAATACTTCCAACCAAAAATCCAATGTGGATTGCCGAACGTTTAAGTCCTCTTACAAGTCCTGTTAAAAACCCAATAATAAGTGCCAAAAACAATATTCCCAGGCTGGACCAAAAAATTATTGTTGTCATTGTATCTCCTTTAATTTATTTTGTTTAAAATTTCTTATTATATATATAAATCTAATTAAATCCTTAGCTTTTTGCAACTTTTCCATCAACTATATTGTAAATCTTTCCGTCAAGTTTTTTCTCATCTGTGCAAGTTATGAATGTCTGAGTGCGGTCAACAAACTTTAAGAGCCTTCTTTGTCTATCCAAATCAAGCTCGGAAAAGACATCATCCAAAAGCAAAATTGGATATTCTCCATTGATGTTGTACATGTTTTCAAGTTCGGCAAGTTTCAATGAAAGTCCCACTGTCCTTTGTTGACCTTGTGAGCCAAAGTTTTTTACTTCGACATCATTGAGAAAAATATCAATATCATCTCTATGTACACCAACAGTAGTGTAACCTAGTTTAAAATCTTTTTCCAAGTTTTTCTTTAAAACTTTATCCATATTCTTCTCAAAGGTTTCATCAAGACTTACTCCGCATCCACACTTGTAAACAAGAGACAACTGCTCTTTTCCTCCACTTAAAAATGAATGTGCCTTTTGAGCATAAGGGGCGATTTCTTTTACAAACTTTTCTCTTTCAAAGGCAATTATTTTTGCAGATGCTACAAGAGCCCTGTCCCAAATATCTATTGTATCCTTCACAACTTCAATAGTTTTGCTGTTTTTTAAAAGTTTGTTTCTATTTGCAAGAATTTTCTCATATCTTGAAAGTTGATAAAAATATCTCTTGTTGTTTTGAGAGATGTCTATGTCCATAAACTTTCTTCTTTCTTCTGGACTCTCTCTGACAAGCTTTAATTCCTGCGGTGAGAAAAATACAATGTTTATCTCCCCAATAAGTTCGCCCAATTTTTTTATGGGTAGCTTATTTATCTGAATACTCTTCTTTTGAGAAGAAAACAATTTTATTTCTATCTCTTCATCTCTAAACTTTTTGTTTGCCAAAAGCTTTATGTAGGCACTTTCTTCTCCCCAAAAAATAAGCTCTTTATCTTTGGTGGATTTAAAACTCTTTCCAATACAACAATAATAAATACTCTCAAGTAAATTTGTTTTTCCTTGAGCATTTTTTCCTATAAAAATATTTACCTTATCATCAAATTTAATTTTCAGGTCTTTATAATTCCTAAAATTTGACAAAACAAGTGAATCTATTTTCATACCTTGCATTATATCACAAAACCATACAATTTAAAAGCGGATAAAAGCTGTTTAATGATTAAAAATCCAAAATAGTTGAAAATTTTGTCTAAGATGAAATTTTTATGTAACAAAATTCTCTGCTCCTTTTACTTTTAAAAATCACTCATCCACTTTATTGCAATTTTTATAAGTCAAACTTACTTGACAATTTTTTTTATTTTCAATATAATTTTTTTGTTTAATCGGAGAAATAACTATGCAAGATTTTGAAATGATATGGCAACAAATACTCGAGAAGTTGCAAATAAGAATATCCTCAGTGTCGTTTATGCTTTGGATAAAAACAATAAAACCTGTTGAGATAGATGAAAATGGAAATTTTGTTATCGCAGCTCAATCTGTATCTGCCAAAAACCAAATTTTAAGAAATTTCTCAGACAAAATAAGTGACTGTGCTTTTGAAGTTATGCAAAAAGAAATAAAACTCATTGTGCTTGACCAAAACGAAGAAATTGAATATCTTAAAAACAAAAAGACAGAAGAAAAAAACATTGTTGAAAAACAAGAGAAAAATCCTTTCAATGAAGAATTTACTTTTGACAACTTTGTCGTTGGAAAAAGCAACCAATTTGTCTATGCTGCAGCTCAGGCTGTTGCACAAAACCCTGGAAATGATTTAAACCCTCTTTTTATTTATGGAAATTCTGGTCTTGGAAAAACACACCTAATGCACGCCATTGGCAACTATATAAGAAATCACTCACCTGAACTTAAAATCAAATACATCACTTGTGAGCAATTTACAAACTCTTATGTAACCTGTCTACAATCTCAAGCAAAAACAAAATCAATAATTGCCTTTAGAGAGATGTACAGAAATCTTGATGTTCTTATGGTGGATGACATTCAATTTCTCTCTAGAGGTAAAGAAATCCAAGAAGAGTTTTTCAATACTATAAACGAACTTAAAATGGCAAACAAACATATCGTGGTTTGCTCTGATAGACCACCAAGAGAAATGCCAACTCTTGAAGAAAGACTTAGAACAAGACTTTCTGCTGGGCTTGTTCATGACATTTCAAAACCTGACCTTGAAACAAGAATTGCTATTCTTCACAAAAAAAGCCAAGTAGAAAAATACTATGTTGATGACGAAGTAATAAACTATATTGCCGAGCATGTTGATTCAAATGTGAGAGAACTTACCGGTAAACTTAAAGAGGTTTATTTCTTAGCAAAGATTTCTGGCAAAAAATCAGCGACACTTGAAGATGTTGTAGAGATTTTTAAAAATCAAAAAGAAGAACTGAAAAATGAACTCACTCCAGACAAGATTATTGATGTAGTTTGTGACTATTTCAATATCACAAAAGATGATATTGTTGGAAAAAAGAAGAGCAAAGAAATTGTTGAACCTAGAATGATTGCTATCTATCTTATTAGTGAACTTCTTAGTCTGCCTCTTGTCAATATTGGAAAGGTTTTTGGAGGTAGAGACCACACCACAATTATGCACTCAAGAGACAAAATTTCAGAAGACATAAAAGTCAACAGAAAGACACAAACTCTTGTCAATGAGATAAAAACCATCTTAATGGAAGAAGTCTCTGTTGGTTAAAAGTTTAAAAACTAAGCTTAACTATTTTAAAATTTATTTTATATTAATCTTCGTTGGAAAGTCCAAGAAAAATCTATCCACAGAAAATACGTTCAAATGTGCATAAAGCCGAAGTTATCCACACAGTTATACTCCTTTATGTGGATAACTTAAAATTTTTAGAAACAATATATATTGTGTCACTTCTGACTAAAGAAACAATATATATTGTAAATTAGGACTAAACCAGCTTCAAAATTGTCAACTTTTATTACACCTATACACATTTCCACAGCGACTTATAATTATAATTAATATTAAATTAAAATTTTAAATAATATTCGTTTGCATGCTCGCAAGCGAGTGTGATATAATAATTTCGTCAAAGGTTGGAGACTCTTTTTGAAATAAGAATTTTGTTATTTTGAGAAGAGGAACAATCAAAAAAATAAATAGGGATAATAGCCCCTTAAGGAGAAGAGTATGTTAGTTAGTTGTCACGGTATAGACCTTTCAGATGCTTTTTTAAGCGTAAGTAAGGCCATTTCAAACAAAATCACAAATCCAATTTTGGAAGGTATCAAAATTGTTGCTGAAGATGACACTCTCACTTTGAGTGCAACAGACACAGACCTTTCAATTGAAAGAAAAATTAAGGCAAATATTAAGACTGAAGGTGAAGCTGTTGTTCCTGGAAAGTTTATCACAGAGTTTATCAAAAAACTTACCAATGAAATGATAGAGCTTGAACTCAATGAAAAGAATCAAATGTTAATCAAATATGACGACAGTCAGAGTATCATTCAATGTTATAATGTTTTGGAATATCCTGCATTTAAAGCAATTGACACAATGCAGTATTTCGGAATTTCAAAGAAAGACCTCAAAACAATTATCAATAAAACAATTTTTTCTGTTGCTGTTGATGATTCAAGACCAATTCTCAAAGGTGTGCTTTTTGATATTGAAGGAAACACACTTAATGCCATTGCTCTTGACGGATATAGACTTGCAAAGGTTAAGAAAACTATTGTTTCAAATTTGAATATGAATATAGTTATCCCTGCAAAGAGCTTATCAGAAATTTCAAGACTTTTGGATGATAGCAATGATATACTCAATGTTTATGTGGATAAGACAACCTTGATGGTTGATTTTGGAGACACTAAACTTACAACAAGACTTCTTGAAGGAGATTTTGTAAACTACAAGCAAATCATTGCAGCAAACTATGAGACTGTTTGTGTTATCAACAAAGGACAGTTTGAAGATGCACTTGAAAGAGCTTCTCTTCTTTCAAAAGTTGGGCAAGGAAATTGTGTTAAGTTTGAAGTTAAGGAAAAAAATCTTTGCATCACTTCAAATTCAGAACTTGGTAATGTTAAAGAAAATGTCCCTGTCAACATGAATGGAAAAGAGCTTTTGATTGCTTTTAATGCAAGATACTTTATTGAAAATTTGAAAGCAACCTCAGATGAATTTGTAAAAATCTGTTTCAATGCTCCTGCAAACCCTTGTGTGATTGTTCCTGTTGAAGGTGATGAATTTTTGTATTTAATTTTGCCTGTTCGCATGATTGGTTAAAAATCAAGTTAGTTTAAGATTTAATAAAAAAAAACACCAACGATTGTTGGTGTTTTTTTATTTCTATGTATTAAACTTTTAAAGAAATCTCTTTTCCACTCATTTTGTATTGCCTGCAAACTATACCGGCGTTTTCAAGCATTTTTGCAGAAGCTTTTGTAGAATCAGTGTCAGCATACTTGTTTGAAACATAAACCATTTCTTTTATTCCGCTTTGAACAATTGCTTTGCAACACTCATTGCAGGGAAATAATGTCACATATATTGTACAACCTCTAAGGTCTGCACGAGAATTTAAAATAGCGTTGAGCTCAGCATGAACAACATAAGGATACTTTGTATCAAGAAGATTTCCCTCTCTTCCCCAAGGATAAAGCTTGTCGTTGTCATCCTTGCTAAATGGAAATCCGTTATACCCTAATGAGATAATCTTTTTATCTGTATTGACTATACAGGCACCAACTTGTGTGCTTGGGTCTTTGCTTCTGAAAGCAGACATCATAGCCACACCCATAAAATACTCTTCCCAAGAAATAATCATAATTTTTTACCCCTTTTCATTATCACACACAAAGCTTGCTGATGTCAAACAAATAAAATTCATAATATGACAGAAATTGCGTGCAATTGCAGTTGACAAAACTGAATTTATTTTATATAATTGACCGTAAACCATTTTGCAATAGGATTTTGTGCAAATTGAGATAAAGAAGGAGAATATTATGAAAAGAACATATCAACCAAAGAAAAGACAAAGACAAAAAGTTCATGGTTTTCGTCAAAGAATGAGAACAAATGGCGGAAGAAATGTTTTGAAAAGAAGAAGAAACAGAGGCAGAAAGAAAATTGCTGCTTAAAGAAGAATGGTATGGAGCATAGATTAAGGAAAAACAACCAATTTAGTTTTATCTATAAAAAGGGCGAAAGATTTTTTAGCGAACATTTCACCCTTTTTGCTCTTAAAAGCAAGTATGAAAACTATAGAATTGGATTTTCTATAAGTAAAAAACTTGGAAAAGCAAACAAGAGAAATAAGCTTAAAAGAAGATTGAAGGAAATTTCAAGGAGAGACTTAAATATTCCTTCTTTTTGTAATTTTGTGGTTTTGGCAAAAGAGGGAGCTTGTGAACTCTCCTTTGACCAAATAAAAAAAGAAATGATAAAGTTGTTTGGAAAGTATGAAAGCAAAAAAAATAATTAAAAGAATTTTGTTGTTTCCTGTTTATCTTTTTAAGTGGCTTATTTCACCACTCATTCCTCATTGTTGCATCTTCACTCCAACCTGCTCAAATTATATGATTAAAGCAGTTGATGAATTTGGTTTTTTCAAGGGAGTTTTTCTTGGAACCAAAAGGCTTTTTAGATGTGTGCCTTGGCAAAAGAAAAGAGGCTATGACCCTGTGCCGATAAATATTAAAGGAGATAACTTATGGATTTTATAAGCACTGCCCTTGTAAATTTGAAACAACCAACAGGAATGTGGGTTAAGATTTTAAATGCGTTTAAAGGTGCTGGCTCATATATTGTTGCAGTGATTTTGATTGCACTGATTATCAGAGTTATTTTTTCTGTTGTTGATGTTGTCAATAAAAAAGTCAACATGAAAAACATGAAGATAAATGAAAAAATGAGACCAGAGCTTGAGGCTATACAAAAAAAGTATGGAAATGACCCAAAGGTCATGCAAATGAAGCAAAACGAAATTTACAAGAAATATCAATTTAGTATGATGGGCTCTTGCCTTCCAATGCTAGTTACTATGGTTTTACAATTTGTTGTATTTTTGACTCTTTGGAATTCACTCCAAGCAGTTGCAAATTACAATATTGCAGAAAAGTATGAAAACATGAAAAATGTTTACGTTTCGGTAATAGAGCTTAATGATGAAACAGTTTATGCTGATTTGCAACAAAATTTGAAAGATGCTATTGACAATCAGCAAGAATATGAACTTAATGCCTCGGTAGATACAAAGAAAGGAACCTTTACAATTACTTTAACAATTGGCAATGACAAATATATTTATGAAGATATTGCATTGAAAAAAGATAGCGGACTTAAAGAGACTTACGAACTTTTGCAAAAGTATGTGCTTGAGCCAGAGACACCTGAAGTAACTCCTCCTGAAGAGACTGAGCAAACAAGAGTTTCACTTGCAGCAGAAGAAGGAGAAGGTGAGCAAGAGCCAACTGCTCCAACAGTTGAGTATATTGACACAGGCTTTAATAAAATATTTAAAGAACTTGCAGAAAGAACTGCAGAAGAATATTATCTTGACACACAAGAAGGCTTTTTGTGGATAAAGAACTTCTATAAAGCTGATTCACCAGCAAGTCCATTGTTTACTAAAAAAGAAATCAAAAGTTATCTTTCAAAATTCTATTCAGATGACGAAAAAGCTCTTCAGAAAGATTTTGATTATGAGGGAGCAATTTTTGATAGTGTTGTAACTGCAGGTATAGGACAAAAGAAACTCGGAGCAAATGGATATTATATTTTGACAATTTTGGCTGTTGCAATTTCAGTGCTTTCTATGTGGTTGTCAAACTTTATGATGAGAGATAAAAATGCTCCGAAGAAAAAACAATCTTGGGCTATGTATGTGATTATGCCACTTATTTTTGGTATCTTTACTTTTATGTACACAAGTTTGTTTGCGGTATACATCATAGTTGGACAACTTGTTATGGTGGCACTCACTCCACTCACTTCAATACTTGTAAAGAAGTGGATTGCTTATGATGAGACAAAAAAGAAAAAGGCTGAAGTTGTAGTTGATTACAGAAGAGATGATGTAAAAAACACTAGAAAGATGTCATCTCCAAAAGATAAAAAAGAAGAAGTGATTGAAGTTGACTATAGAAGAAAAGATAATGTTGGTCAATTTAGCTCAGTTAATAAACAAACAAAAAAGAAAAAGAAGGATAAATAATCCTTCTTTTTTTAAAACATTTGTGTAAGTATTGCCCAAGTGTTTTTTCCAACAATTCCATCAACTGTGAGGTTGTTGTAGCTTTGAAAGGTTTCAACAGCGGTCTTTGTTCTTGAGCCAAAAATTCCGTCAATATTGCCAACAGGAATAAGCTGACTTTCGAGAAGTTGTTGCAAAAATTTGACATAACTTCCTCTAGCACCTTGCCTAAGTGTAGGATAATCAGGTAAAGTGAGAAGATATTTCCAAGTTGTGTTTCCAACAATTCCGTCTGATGCGATTGAGTTTGTGGTTTGGAAATTGCGTACGGCATTTTCTGTGCCGCTGCCGAAAATTCCATCAATAGCAATATTGTATCCGTAACTAGTGAGGATAAATTGTAAAAGATAGACGAAGTTTCCCCTTGAGCCGTTTCGTAGCAATGGGTAATTTGCTAAATTATCTCTTGCAATAAAACTTGTGTTTAAAAAGTCACAGACTCCCAAACAAGCTTCCTCCCCTACTTCTGTTTGAAATAGAGGATTTATCATAAGTCTTGCTTCACGCAAGTTTGTCATAAAGCCTGCTTCAATCAAAGAGGCTGTGCAGTTTACACTTGAGAGCATTGCTACATCAAGGTTTTTAACCCCTCTTCCATTTTGTTGTGTGCCTTGAATAAGATTGTTGTATATGTCTGTTGCAAGCTGTTGGCTTTGGTTGGCTTTTTGATTTCTTATAGAATAAAAAGTTTCAACACCAGAAGCATTGTTGAAGGATGTTCCATCCCCTGCTGCATTGTAAGCAAAAGTTACCAAAAGTGTGAGATTTTGCCTGTTGACTCTTCTTACCCTCTCTGAGAGTGATATATCTTGAAGTTCTGGTTTTACATCAAAGACAGAAAAACTGTTTCTCATGCACGCTTCAATAAATTTGTTTTTTGCAGCTCTATTAAACTCATTTTCGTAGATTTGTCTATTTAAGCCAGGAAGCACAGGAGTCCTCTTTCCAAGGGTTGGAGGATTGACACCATGTTCATCATTGGCTCCTATATAAAAATTATCGTTTGCCATTTTGTCTCCTTTAATTTCTTTTTTATATATGTAAATTAGAAATTTTTGTTGCCAAGAAAAGCAAATTATCTTTAAATAACTTTATCAAAATAAACCAATTTAATTAAAATATAATATATCTATTCATCTTCGACAAATTCAGAAAAATTTACAAAAAAAAATATAAATATTTACAAAATATTACAAAATAAAAATTGCATTATATTTTGAAATATGCTATAATATTAATGTATTTATTAGAGATAAGTTTCAAGAAAATTTGTCCTAATACAATTGCAAAATTTAATATAGATTTGAGTTGGCTTACTTGAGAAGTTAATTGGAACTTCTATACATAATATTTCACTTGAAATAATTTTTGCTCTGGAATTTTTTGATTCCAATAGTTTTTTGTTGCCAAAATTCAAGACTATATTTTAAAAGGAGAACGCGATAAAATGAGTGAATTTGATTTAAACAATGCGAGAAGGGTGATAAAATTGGCACTTATAAAAATTGGTATAAGATGCGACCTGTTGGGCTTTTCATATCTTTGTTATGCTGCTGAACTTGTCATTGAGAAACCAAATAGAATTCATAAGTTGTGCAGTTGTCTTTACAAGGAAATCGCAGAAAAGTTTTCTAGTAGCGAGAATTGTGTAGAAAGAGGCATAAGACATGTTATTGAAATTACTTATTTAAACAAAGGCTTCATGGAATTGAACAGAATGTTTAACATCCCTCTTTACACTTTGGACTCTAAACCTACCGCTGGAGAACTTATCAGATTGGTTTCTGAATATTTCGTCCTTGGACTGTACAAGCAGGATTTGCCTTGTGCAGTGTAAAATATAAAGACAGCTTTCGACTGTCCTTTTTATTTTTATAGCGTTTGAGTTTTAAAAATAAATAAATTTTATCGTTGTTTTCTTTGATTTTATCAACGATTTTTTTTATTTTACAGATGACAGTTTTTAAAAGACTGTCTTTGACCAAAAAATTGATTTGCTTTTTGCTGGCTTTGGTGTTAAAATATGAAAGTTGATAAAAGGAAAATAAAATGTATTACGGATATGAAATAGATGACAAGCTTATTTCTCTTGCAGAAGAGACAGAGAGAGAACTTAAAGATATTTTTGCAGAACTTGATGAGCTTTGCATGAAAAATAGTGCAAAAGTTTTGAAAGCCTTTCAAGAAACAAAAGTTTCTTATACTGATTTTGCTGAAGTAAATGGTTATGGTTTTTATGATGCAGGCAGGGATAAAATTGAAGCAATTTTTGCTAATGTTTTTGGTGCTGAAGATGCTCTTGTAAGACCACAGATTATGTCAGGCACTCATGCTTTGGCACTTACTTTTTCAGGGCTTTTAAAATATGGTGAAACCATGCTTTCAATCTCTGGCACACCTTATGATTCACTCCAAACAATTATTGGTATAGCTGGAGACAGCAGAAACTCATTGATTGCAAATGGCATCAAATATGAAGAAATTGAACTTGTGAATGATGATTTTGACATACCAAAAATTGTTGAGCGGTTGAAGAAAAACGATGTCAAACTTGTTGAAATTCAAAGGTCACGAGGCTATGCTCACAGAAAAAGCTTGACCATTGAAAAAATTGAAAAGGTTTGTAAGGCAATAAGAGAAGTAAACTCCTCTTGCATTATCATGGTGGACAACTGCTATGGTGACTTTGTGGAAGAAAAAGAGCCAACACAAGTTGGTGCTGACCTTATTGTCGGCTCTCTCATGAAAAACCTTGGAGGTGGAATTGTCAGAAGTGGCGGCTATATAGTTGGAAAGAAAGAATATATTTTTGATGTGGCAGAAAGATTCTCAGCACCAGGAACAGGAAAAGACCTTGGTGCAAATTTCAATGAAAACATGTCATATTTTCAAGGGATATATCTTGCTCCAAGAGCAGTTTGTTCAAGTCTTAAAACAATGGTGTTTGCCAGCAGGATTTTGGAAAAATTAGGTTTTTCTGTTGACCCTTTATATTATGAAAAGAGAACAGATATAGTGCAAGCTATTGATTTGTTTACCCCTGAAGCAATGATTAAATTTCATGTGGGGATTCAAAAAGGCTCTCCTATAGACAGCTTTGTGACCCCTGTTCCTGCACCAATGCCGGGTTATCCTCATGAAGAAGTTATGGCAGCAGGCACATTTATTCAAGGCTCAACAATAGAGTTATCTTGTGATGGCCCAATGGTCGAGCCTTACACTGCTTATATGCAAGGTAGCCTAACTTATGAATATGGAAAGCTGGGCATCATGATAGGCCTTCAAGAAATGCTTTATAAATAGAAAAAACACCTATAAGGGTGTTTTTTATTTTATAATCAATTTAGAAGAAGTTTCAAAAGTTTTGATTATTAATTGATTTTGTAAAGGGGAAGTCGCTTTGCTTTTTAATACATAAGGATTTGTGATTGTAAACAGATTGTCAAGTTTATATTTGCATACAGGAGTGAAAGGTAAACTAGGTGCTGGACTAGAAAACTTTTCAACGTTTTCTGATATGTCTCCGCACTTTCCAGACCAAGTGCCGTCTTTTTCCTGTAAAAGGAAATGAAAGTCAATTAAGTCATTAGTTATTTCATTTTTGGCAAAATACATTGCAATGTTGTATTGGTTGTCTTTTAATATTTTGGTAGGTTCAGCTTTCTCTATAAGTAATCCTGTTTGAGTTATGAAATTTAACATCTCCTCACGAGATTTTTCAATGCAACTCATATCAAATTCTCCAAATGGGCTTCGGAGCATAAATCTCAAGTCATCAAGACCAAGAGTTTTAATTTGAGCGTTTGTAAGATTGAAGCTAGCATGTTCAAAACAATTTACCAAAACTGAATATTTTTGATATGGTTCGTCTCCACGGCTTGCAACATAACCAAGCTTTACTATATCACTTAATTTCTTAATTATTGGTTTACGCATGAATATTCTGCCTTCCAAACTAAAGTCAAATAAAATTTTTTCATCATTTGCCCAATTTATATTGTTATTCATTTTGTTTTCTCCCTTGAAACATCTTTTTCGCATGCCTTTGGTTGTGAAATTTTGTAGCATCCATAGAAAGACATATTGTTCATTTTCATATCTAAATAAGGAAATTTTTTAACGCTGGTTGTAAAACCTTCTTTGCCAACCCAAACGGATTTTCCGTTCTTTAGTTTTTCTTCTCTATAAAAATGGAAATCCCTTGACATGAGGTTATCTTGAAAAAATATAGCAACTTTTGCAGCTCCTTTTTCAATAGGACTGTCATAATTGCATATTTCAAAACTTAACCCTACCTTCTCAACAAAATTTTTTATGTCTGCAATAGCTTGTGCTTGAGTACCGTTTTTTAAGAATGCTTTAAAAGTTTTTTTGTCATCTTTATCCAATTTTAATTTTTTTATTTGTTTATTAGTAAAATTGAAAATGGCGTGAAAAAAACAATTGGTAAACTCAGCTGTGCTTAATTTGTACCTTTGAAAGCGTCTTGAGCCAACTTTTTCTTCTTGTAAAAAGTTTTTTAGTTTTGCAATTGTTTTTTCTGATGTCATAATCAAATATTACCGCAAAACTATAGATATGTCAATACTGATTGTTTTCTTATTTATATATCTGTTAAATAATTTGCAACACTGTTGCTTTTTTTTGAGATTTTTGTTAAAATACTTTTCATAAGAAGTAAGAAAATGAAAAATGATGTTGTTGTTTCAATTTCGACTCCACTTGGTAAAGGTGCAGTTGCAATAGTGAGGATGAGTGGTCAAGGGTCTTTGGATGTGGCTCTTAAACTTTTTTATTGTGACAAACTTCAAATCGAAAAAGTTTTGCCTAGATTTATGTATTTTGGAAAGCTGAGCCTTGGAAACAATGTCTTTGAAGAATGTCTTATGGTTTATTTTAAGGCACCATTTTCTTATACAGGCGAAGATATAGTAGAGTTTCAAATTCATGGTGGCGTTTTGCTTGCACAAAAAGTTGTTGAAAGATGTCTGGAATGTGGAGCGAGAATGGCAGAGGCTGGCGAATATTCAAAGCGTGCGTTCCTCAATGGAAAAATTACCCTCGACAAAGCAGAAGCTATTATTGGCGAAATAAATGCAGAAACTGAGGGAGAGCTTAGCAGTAGTTTACAAGTGACAAATGGAAAACTTGCAAACACAGTGCTTGAACAGCAAGAAAAACTGACCACACTCTTGGCAGAGATTGAAGTTGGAATGGATTATCCAGATGAAACAGAAGAGCTTGGATTAAAATTGGATTCTTTAAAACGATTGCAAGAAGTTGAAGATGAGATTGATGAAATTCTTGCACAATCAAAAAGTGCAACCTATCTTAAAAACGGCATTAATGTAGCTCTTGTTGGAAAGACTAATGTTGGAAAGAGTAGTGTTATGAATGCTCTTTTGGGAGAAGACAGAGCAATTGTCACAGACATTCAAGGAACAACTCGTGACAGTATAACTGAAAGTTTTATTCACAAAGGAATCAAAATTAATTTGATTGATACTGCAGGTATAAGACAAACTGATGATGTCGTGGAAAGTATAGGGATTAACAAAAGTAAGCAAACTTTGGCAGAAGCAGATGTTGTGCTTTTTGTTTTGGACGGAAGTGAAAAAGAATCTGAAGAGGACAGAGAGATAGAAAAACTTTTAGAGTTTTCAAAATGTATATATGTAATCAACAAATCAGATAAAAAAAGATTGGTTGAAAAAAAGAAAAACGAAGTTGAAATTTCTGCTTTGGAAAATACAAATATCTCACTTTTGAAGGATAAGATTGTCAATTTTGTCATTGACAATGAAATTGATTTCAACAGTCTTGTGCTTACGAATGAGAGACAGTTGCAAATTTTGAAAGATGCAAGAGCTGTCGTTGAAGAGATAAAACAAACACAGTTTTTGTCTATTGATATTTTGTCAATGCTTGTAAAAAAACTTTGGCAAACATTAGGAAAGATAACGGGTAACACAGAAAATGAAAACATCATAAATTTGATTTTTTCAAAGTTTTGTTTGGGTAAATAAGGATGAAAAATAGAGATGTAGAGAGTTTTGATAGTATTGTAATTGGAGCAGGTCATGCTGGCTGTGAAGCTGCTCTTGCTTTGTCACGCACCAACAACAAAACACTCTTGCTTACCATAAGTCTTGATGCAATTGCTTTTTTGGCATGTAATCCATCAATTGGTGGAACGGCAAAAGGTCAACTTGTTGGAGAGATTGATGCTCTTGGTGGACAAATGGGAATCAATGCCGACAAAACGGCAATCCAAATCAGAATGCTCAACAGTGGAAAAGGTCCAGCCGTGCAAAGTTTGAGGGCCCAGGCTGATAAGAATGCTTATCATGTTGAGATGAAAAAGACTCTTGAAGAAGAGAAAAATCTTTTTGTCAGACAAGGCGAAGTTGTTGATATAGAGCTTGACGGAGACTTTAAGATTGTTACAACTCAACTTGGGCAAAAGTTTAAAGCCAAAAGCTTGGTGTTTGCCACAGGAGTTTATTTAAAAAGCGAAATCATTATTGGTCAGTGCAGGGAAGCGGTCGGTCCAAACGGCTTTAAAAGAAGTGGCACTCTTTCTGACAGTTTGTCAAAACTTGGAATAAAGCTTTTAAGATTTAAAACGGGAACCCCTGTGCGTCTGCATGGACGCAGTGTGGATTATTCAAAGATGGAAATTCAGTATGGTGATGACAAGATAATGCCTTTTTCATTTATGAGTGAGCAGTCCCCTAAAAACAAAACTGTTTGCTATTTGACCTATACCACACCACAAACTCATCAAATAATAATGGACAATTTGGATAAAGCCCCTGCCATTTCTGGAGAGATAAAGGGCATTGGTCCAAGATACTGTCCGTCTATTGAAACAAAAGTTGTCAGATTTGCTGACAAAGAAAGACATCAATTGTTTTTGGAGCCAGAAGCGCTTGACACACAAGAGTTGTATTTGCAAGGCTTTAGCACATCCATGCCTGCGGATATTCAACAGGAAATGGTACATTCTGTGATTGGGCTTGAAAATGCTGAGATAATGAGAGATGCTTATGCTATTGAATATGACTGCATTGAGCCAACACAACTTAAGCCAACGCTAGAACTAAAATCAATTCAAGGTCTGTTTTTTGCTGGACAGATAAATGGAACAAGTGGTTATGAAGAAGCTGCGGCTCAAGGGCTTATTGCTGGGATTAATGCCAATTTGTATAACCACAACAAAGACCAATTGGTTTTGAAGAGAAGTGATGCTTATATAGGTGTTTTGATTGATGATATTGTTACGAAAGGAACAAATGAGCCTTACCGAATGATGACAAGTCGTGCAGAATATAGATTGTTGCTTAGGCAAGACAATGCTGATGTTAGATTGACTGAGATTGGAAGAAAAGTTGGTCTTGTTAGTGATGATAGATACAAAAAGTTTCTTGCAAAACAAGAGATGATGAGTCAGATAGAAGAAAAACTGCAGAGAAAAGTTAAGGTTGATGAGGTTTTTATAAAGCTTTTTGAAGAAAATGGTGAAAGTATTCCAAAAGAAAGTATGAAACTGCGTGAAATGATGAGAAGAAATAACATTGACATTTTCAAGCTTGACAATGCCTATAATTTGTTTGATGAAACAGAAAAACCATTTTTGGATTTTGTGAACGTCAATATAAAATATGAAGGCTATTTAAAACAACAGCAAGAAGATGTTGACAAAATGCTGGCAAATGAAAATATTTTTATTCCAGAGACCTTTAATTATAAAGGTGCGAAAGGATTGAGAACTGAAGCTATTGAAAAATTGGACGCTATCCGTCCACTCAATCTCGGACAAGCCTCAAGAATTTCTGGTGTGTCCCCTGCAGACATTGCTGTGCTTTCAGTTTTGGTAAAAAAATTTAAAGACGAGAATGGTAGATGAAAAATTTGAAGAAAGTATTTGAAAAATATGGAATTTCATTATCAGAAGAGCAAGAGACTCAGTTTGATAAATATTTTTCTATGCTTATTGAAACAAATAAGGTTTTAAATCTGACTGCAATAACTGAAGAGCAAGAGGTTTTAATAAAACATTTTTTAGACAGTGCATTGCCATTTGCTTACATTCCTCAAAATTCAAAAGTTGTAGATGTTGGCTCTGGGGCTGGATTTCCAGCCTTGCCACTTAAGATTGTTAGACCAGACTTGAATGTCTGTATGGTTGACAGCTTAAATAAAAGAATAAACTTCTTGAGCAATGTTATTTCAGAGTTAAAGTTAAAGGATGCAACTGCTGTACACTCTCGTGCAGAGGATTTCGCAAAGGAAAATAGAGAAAAGTTTGATGTTGCTGTAGCTAGAGCGGTGGCAAGCTTAAACACCCTTGTTGAATATTTGCTGCCTTTAATAAAAGTTGGAGGTATTGCTGTTATTTATAAATCTTCAAAATTGCAAGAAGAAATTGAAGTGGCGAAAAAAGCAATTGCGGTTTTGGGTGGAAAAATAACTGAAGTTGTAAATTTTGTAATAGAAGAAAGTTTGGAGCGTAATGTTTTAATAATAAAAAAGATTGGAAAAACACCTCCAAAATATCCGAGAGATAAAAACAAGCCAAAACTTATGCCAATAAGTTGAAAATTGTTTTTGTTATAACAAAATGTTAATTTAATTATCAAAAATAGGTGATTTTGTAAAATTCTGCCTATTTTTCTTTATTTTTTTCTATTATTCTTGTATAATTTATAAAAAGGAATAAGAAATGGGAAAGATTATTGCGTTTGCAAACCAAAAAGGTGGTGTCGGAAAAACCACCACTTGTGTCAATGTTGCAACTTATATGGCACTTATGGGCAAAAAAGTTTTGATTTTGGATATGGACCCACAAGGTAATGCAACTAGTGGCGTTGGAATCAGTAAAACTAAAGATTTAAAAACAATTTATGACCTTATTGATGGCGAAAGTGCTTATGAGGATGTAATAAAAACTACTATTGTAGAAAATTTGTATTTGATACCTTCTACTGTTGACCTTGCTGGTGCAGAAGTAGAGCTTATTGCTCTTCCTCAAAGAGAAAAAATTATCAAAAAAATTTTGGATGAAATTAAGGCTAGTTATGATTTTATTTTGATTGACTGCCCTCCTTCACTTGGACTTATCACTGTCAATGCTCTTACAGCATCAGATAGTGTGCTTATACCAATACAGTGTGAGTTTTTTGCACTTGAAGGTTTAACTCAACTTATGAATACCATAAGATTGATAAAGTATCGTGAATTTAATCCAAACCTTGATATTGAAGGTGTTGTAATGACAATGAAAGATAAGCGTTTTAATCTTACTACTCAGGTAAGCAATGAAATTGTTAAGTTTTTCAAGCAAAAGGTTTATCTTACAACAATTCCAAGAAATGTTAGGCTTGCTGAAGCACCAAGTCATGGTTTGCCGGTAGCTCTTTATGATGCAAATTCAAAAGGTGCAGAAGCTTATTTAAGTCTTACAGAAGAAATTTTAAAACGCAACAAAGTGCCTTTTACAAAAATTTCAAAGGTAAGAAAGATTAAGTTTAAGGGAGAAAGTGATGAGTAATAATAGAGGCTTAGGAAGAGGGCTTGAAGCTCTTTTTGGTGCGTTCAATGAGGATAATAGTTATAAAAATGTAACTAATCAAAAGGCGGATAAAACCAATGGTGTTTTGGAATTGGAAATCTCAAAAATCAAACCAAATCCAAATCAGCCAAGAAAAAACTTTGATATAGATGCACTTAATGAGCTTGCATCTTCTATAAAAGTTCATGGAATAGTTCAGCCTATTGTTGTAAATAAGCAAGCGGATGGAGAATATCTCATAATAGCTGGTGAAAGAAGATGGAGAGCTGCAAATATTTGTGGTCTTAAAACAGTGCCTGTTATTGTTAAGAATTATACAGACAAGCAAGTTAAAGAAATTAGTATTATAGAAAACTTACAAAGAGAAGATTTAAATCCTATTGAAGCAGCAAGAGCGATAAAAGAACTTATGGATGAATATGGTCTTACTCAAGAAACTGTTTCAGAAAGAATAGGAAAAAGCCGTTCTAATATAGCCAACACTTTGAGATTGCTTTCTCTCTATCCTGATGTAATAAAGTTGGTTGAAGAAGGGAAGTTGTCTTCAGGTCATGCAAGATGTTTGGTTGTTATTAATGACAAAAACGAACAAATTAAGCTAGCGCAAGCAGTTATTTCTAAAAATTTAAATGTTAGAGACCTTGAAAAGCTTGTTAAAAACCTTACAAATCCAACAAAGAAGGTTGTAGTCAAAGAAGAGCAGTCTATTGAACTAAAAGAGCTTATTAATCAAATGCAAAAAACGTTTGCAACAAAAGTTTCTGCCATTGGCAATGACAACAAGGGAAGAATTTATATAGATTATTATTCAAGAGATGATTTAGATAGAATAGCAGAGCTTTTGGAATTGTTAAACAAAAAAGAAATGACTCTACAGGACCTTCAAAACTATAATAGAAGAAATGGTAAATAGTTTTAAAATAATGTTTCACGTGAAACATTATTTTTTTGTCTAATTGTAACAATATGCTAATTATTTGCTTAGATTTGCTTGCACTCTATTAAAGTTATAAGAAATTACTATTATAAATCTTAAAAATATATTTTTAATTGTTTCACGTGAAACATTTTTTATTCAAAACATATAGCCATTCATAGCACAAATTCTATATTAAAATTTGTCAATAATTTGACTAAATATTGGTCTTCATGATATAATGTCTTAAACTTTAACGGAGGTAAAATATGAAAAGTTTACAAGGAACAAAAACCGAACAAAATCTTAAAGATGCGTTTGCTGGAGAAAGTCAAGCAAGAAACAAATATACTTATTTCGCATCAAGAGCAAAGAAAGATGGATATGAACAAATCGCATCTATTTTTACTGAAACAGCAGACAATGAGAAAGAACATGCAAAAATGTGGTTTAAAGAACTTCACGGAGGAAGTGTTCCAGAAACATACGAAAACTTGCTTGATGCTGCAGCTGGTGAAAGAGGTGAATGGACAGAAATGTATAAGAGAATGGCTGAGGAAGCTAGAGCCGAAGGCTTTGATGCTATTGCATACAAATTTGAAGCAGTTGCTGCAATTGAGAAGAGACATGAAGAAAGATACACTAAATTAGCAGAGCTTGTTAAAGAGAAGAAAGTGTTTGCAAAATCAGAAAAGAAAATGTGGATTTGCAGAAATTGTGGTCATGTTTATGTAGGAGAAAATGCACCAAAGGTTTGTCCTGTTTGTGCTCATGAGCAAGCATATTTTCAAGTGTTGAATGAAGAATTTTAATTATCATACAGTTATATTTTTATAACATTATAATTGTAAATTTCTTTTAAACAATTAATTTGACAATTTTAGTTTAGAAAGTTTAATAA
Organism: uncultured bacterium; assembly: GCA_949474265.1. Lineage (GTDB taxonomy): Bacteria > Bacillota > Clostridia > Christensenellales > UBA1242 > Caccovivens. The sequence goes on from CASXBC010000001.1 coordinate 64,222, forward strand.
TATATTGACAAGGTTGATAGAATTGTGTTAATATAACAACGCAAGAGTATATCAATCTTGTTTATGTGGAGAGTTACTCAAGAGGTCGAAGAGGCTCCCCTGCTAAGGGAGTAGGGTTGTAACAGGCCGCGAGAGTTCGAATCTCTCACTCTCCGCCATAATGAACACACATCCTGAAGATAAATGTGGATGTGTGTTTTTTATTTTTTTGAGGATTGTTGAAAACTGAGTGGAAATTAGTTTTGTCGTTTTGGATTATTAGAAAATATAATAATTATATGAAGTTAATTGAAAAAATCGAAGTACTTAAAAAGTTTGTTGGACATACACCGCTTTTAAACATAGAATGCAAGTACAAAAATCAAACAAAACATATTCAATGCAAAGCGGAGTGGATGAATCCAAGCGGAAGTATCAAAGACCGTCCAGCTGTTTATATGTTGGAAGATGCAATATTAAAAGGAAAATTAAAAGAGGGGCAGACCATTTGCGAAACAACAAGTGGAAATATGGGCTTGTCGTTGGCATGGATTGCGAATTACTTGAAGATGGAGGTTATTATATGTATGCCGAAATTTATGAGTGATGAGCGAAAGAAACTTCTCTCTATGTATGGTGCAAAACTTATTTTAACTGACAGTTTTGAAGAAGCTTTTTCAAAAGCGGAAGAATTTGGGAGAAGCGGAGCATTTCTTCCATTGCAATTTGAAAATAGTGTCAATATTTTGGCACATGAAAATTCTACAGCAAAAGAAATTGAAGCTCAGACAAAATTATTTCCAGCCTTTGTTTCTGGTGTTGGTACAGGAGGAACTCTTATTGGGGTTGGGGGTTATTTAAAAAGAAAATACAAAACAAAGGTGGTTGCTCTTGAGCCTTATGAAAGTAAATTGCTTTCACAGCATGACCTTTTGGGGAAACATAAAATTCAAGGTCTTGCTGACCACATTATCCCACAAAACTATCATAGCGAAGTGGTAGATGAAATTGTCAGCATAAAGAGTGATGATGCAATTGCTATGTCTCAAAAATTATCTCACGAGTTTGGACTGTGCGTGGGTATTTCAAGTGGTGCAAATTTTTTGGCGACAGTCTTATTTGGTGACGACAACACAATTACGCTGTTTCCTGACGATAACAAAAAATATATTTCTACCGAGCTTGCGGTGCCTATTCAAAGCGAACTTGTTGATGAAATTGAGTTAATAGACTTCAAGATTACGCAATGATTTTGAACATTAAAATTGTTATTAAATTATAAGCATTGATACTTAAATTAGATTGATGTAATAAAAAATATTGTAAAATAATTTCACTTTTATCTTTTTGATGATGTGAAATTTTTATATAATCTATATGCTAACAAACAATTTGTTTTATAATAGAAATATGAAAAAGTTAAAGTTTTTAAAGCAAAGCCGGAACATAAAGATTGATTGTTAAAAGCAAATATGATTATTCATGAAATAATTAAAATAGTGAGGCGAGACTACTTGCAGAGATGTTTGAAAGGGGTTGTTTTTTTGAAGAGGCTGAGTTTCGTTTTTGACTTTACCATAGTGCAAAGCAATGATAAAATCAAACCTTTTGTTCTTTGTTGGGATTTTTAAGAGGTTTATTTCTTCAAAAAAGAGATTTTACATAATTTAAAGATTGATTAATAACAGCTTTTGATGCTTTTGTAAGCTTGTTTTTATTTGGGATTTCTTGGTGGCTGTGATAAAATAAAAAAGAGGCATTATTATGAATTTTATAGATTATGAGCCAAGATATAAGGATGCAATCTTTGAATTGGAAGCAAAACAATGGGGTGCTGGGTCTGATTCGGATGATATTATGCAGAATTTAGAAAAATATAATATTAAACTGATTGAAAACAACGGGGGGGGATTTGTGGATGTGCCATTTGGCATGTACAAGATGCTAAAGTTTGTTTTATTGACATGGTCTTGCTTGCCCCAGAAATTCAGCATCAAGGATATGGCAGTAAGTTGATGAAAATAATAATTGACTTTGCAATTGCTGAAAAATGTCAAACTGTCGAATGCGAAGCTATTGATTGTTTGGGAAAGACTAATATAGAAAATCTATTAAACAAATTTAATTTTGTTGAAAAGTATAAAGTAGAGAATTATTGGGGAAAGAGTTGCCCAGACTTTCATTGTAAAGAATGTGGACAGTGTCCTTGTGTTTGTTCCATGAGAAAATTTGTTAAGGTTTTATAAGCTAAAAATTATCACTTTTAGGAGGTTATCCCAAATTAATGTATTGGTTTAATTATGCTGCAGCAGTTGTGATTTTCGCTATGATGATACCCAATTTTATTTATGCAAAAAAACAAGCGGGACAACAACAAACTCTTTATGGAAATAAGATTATGGAGATTTTGGAGAAGATAGGTCGCATTGGTTGTATCTTTTGCATGTTGTGTAATTTTCCAGATTGGCAAGAATGGTTTTGGTTTGACCAGGGCAGAACAGTTTTTATTTTTGTAAATGCTGGTCTAGTTGTCTTGTATTATGTTTTTTGGATAATTTGCTGGAAGAGAAGAGGGAAATTGAGGGCTTTGTCACTTTCAATTATTCCTACTGTGATTTTTGTTTTTAGCGGAATTGTGCTGTCATATATTCCACTTATTGTGTTTTCAGTCTTATTTGGTGCGACACATATTTATTTGAGTATAAAAAGAGAAAAGTTCTTGAGTTGAAGCGTTTTAAACGCAATTATAGTTGAATTCGTTGTGAGGTATTTATGAAAGTTTACAATAAGTTGGTTAGAGATAGAATTCCAGAGATAATTGAAAGAAATAATGAAGTTTGTCACACAAGAGTATTGACGGAAGAAGAATATCTGATTGAATTAAACAAAAAACTTCAAGAAGAGATGATTGAGTATTTGCAGTCAGGAGAAGTTGAAGAGCTTGCTGATTTGGAAGAGGTTTTGAGAGCTATTCTTGATGTAAAGAAAGTTTTGTATAGTGATTTTGAAAAAATCAGAAACGAAAAGGTTGAAAAAAGAGGTGCATTCAAAAAGAAGATTTTTCTAGAAAATGTTGACGAAAAAGGCTTTAAATAACAAATTTTAAATAAAAGTGAGTAGATAAAAATTTATGAAAACAATAAAAACAATTGATTTATGGACAGAACGAAAAGAAAACCATTATGAGTGTTTTAATGGAGCTTTTGTGGACGGCTTTGAAAATGGGGGGGGATTCCGTTTGAAAGTTTTAAAGTTGTCAAAAATTGCAACTGCAGAATAAGTTGCGACAAAGAGAATTTCAACATTTCAAATAAGCACAATGCAATTATTTTTTATAAAAGAAATGAGCCTGTTAGATTGCTTGTTGCAAATCAAAAAACAGATATTGAAAAATGTGTGGAAATTGCATTAAATCAGTTGTTTGAGGGAGCACCACTTTCAAAGTTGTTTAAGAGAAATAATATAGAAATGACATATTTAGATTTGAAAGAAAAACCTGTTTTCAACAATGCAGACAAGTCAAAAGAAATTGATGTTGGCTCATGTGACAGGTGGAATTTGCTTTATAATATGCTAAAGGGAAGTTATACTGAAAGCCAAACAAATTATGGAAATTTTGGCAGCTCTAAATATGAATTTATACCAGAGATTTCAATAGAATACAATTTGAAAATCGAAGATGAAATCTTTTGCATTAAGCACTCTTGTGCGTTTGTAAATGATATAGAAACAAGACTTATTCCAATTCAAGATTTTTCTAAGTTGACAGAAATGAGTTAGATATTATGCAAAAAATTATATTTCAAGAAAAAGTATAAAAAACTTTCAATATTTGAAAGGTTTTTTATTTTATTGAAAGAATATCACACAAGAGCAGAAAAAATATTGAAAATTAATTGTTGCTATGAAAAAGCTGATTTATTTTAAAATTTTCATTGTTACAAAAGTTAAATTCTAGTAACATTTTTTGCTTTTGTTTGTTAAAAATTATGCAAATATCTTCTTGAGTGATATAATTAAAAATAGAAGATAAAGTTAAGGAGGAACTAATGAATTTTTTTAAAAAGCTTTATTGCAGAACCTATCAAAGTACGTTTAGGTTGATGTTGCCAATTTTGCCATACAGACAACCAAATGCTTTGAGAAACAACGAAGAGATTGTTGATGTCCTTAGTGAGAATAATGTTGAGAGTGTGATTTTGGTTACTGACAAAGGGATTCGTGGGCTTGGACTTACCAATGCTCTAGAGAAAGCAATAACAGACAGTGGAATTAAACTTTCAGTTTATGATAAGACTGTTGCAAATCCAACAACTGAAAATGTCGAGGAAGCGGTTGACCTTTACAAGAAGAAAGGTTGTCAAGCGATTATTGCTTTTGGTGGTGGAAGTGCTATGGACTGTGCAAAAGCAACAGGTGCAAGGATTGCAAGACCTAAAAAGCCTCTTAGCAAAATGAAAGGTGTTTTGAAAGTTGGCAAAAAATTGCCATTGCTAATTGCAATTCCAACAACAGCAGGCACAGGCAGTGAGACTACTCTTGCAGCAGTGATAACTGACAGCGAGACCAGACATAAATATGCTATAAATGACTTTCCACTTATCCCACGCTATGCAGCACTTATGAGCGAGCTTACAGTAGGACTTCCAAAGTCTATTACTGCGACAACAGGTATGGATGCTCTTACTCATGCCATTGAAGCTTATATTGGAAGAAGCACCACAAAAGAAACCAGAAGGCGTGCTCTTTTTGCGGTTAAGACAATTTTTGAAAATATTGAAACCGCTTACAATGATGGACAAAACATTCAAGCGAGAGAAAATATGTTGCAAGCATCTTATTCTGCAGGACTTGCATTTACGGTTTCGTATGTTGGCTATGTGCATGCAGTTGCTCATTCTCTTGGTGGAAAATATAATGTCCCTCATGGACTTGCCAATGCAATCATTCTTCCTTATGTTCTTAAGAGATATGGAAAAAAGATTTATAAGAAGCTTTGGAAAATGGGCGTGTACTCTGGTCTTTTTGACAAGGAGACCTCCTATGAAAATGGGGCAAAATTGTTTATTGAAAAGATTGAAACTTTGAACAAAAATATGAATATAGGCACTCAAATTGCAGAGATAAAAGAAGAGGACATCCCTGCTCTCGCAAAGACGGCAGAGAAAGAAGGAAATCCACTTTACCCTGTGCCTGTGCTTTGGACTGCGAAACAACTTGAAGAGATTTATAGAGAGGTGAAAAATGGATAAGGATTATATTTTATCATGTTTTGAAAAACAAAAAAAAGGTTTGAAAGAAAACCCTCTTCGCTTTTATAAAAACAGAATCACAGCTTTAAAGACTCTTCAAAAAAACATCAAACTTATGGAAGATGAAATTTGTGAAGCTTTGAAAAAAGATTTAAACAAAAGCAAGACAGAGAGCTATATGTCAGAAATTGGGCTTGTGCAAAGCGAGATTTCATACATGATTAGGCATTGCAAAAAGTTTGCAAAACCAAAACGTGTGATGACACCAATATCTCAATTTGTATCAAAATCTTATAAGCTTGCTTGCCCTTATGGAGTTGTGCTTATTATCAGCCCATGGAATTATCCTTTTATGCTTTCAATTGAACCGCTTGTGGATGCAATTGCAGCAGGCAACTGTGTTGTGCTTAAACCAAGTGCGACATCATCCAATGTTTGTGAAGTGATTTCAAAACTGATTGAAAAAACTTTTCCACCAGAGCAAGTCGTTGTGGTGCAAGGAGGAAGAGAACAAAGTTCGTTTCTTTTGGAGTTGGACTTTGACCACATCTTTTTCACAGGCAGCATGAGAGTAGGAAAAGAAGTTTTGGAGAAAGCGTCTCAAAACTTTATTCCTGTCACACTTGAGCTTGGTGGAAAAAGCCCTTGTATTGTGGATGAGACAGCAAATCTTGCTTTGGCAGCAAAGAGAATTGTCTTTGGAAAATTTTTAAACTGCGGTCAAACTTGTGTTGCTCCTGATTATCTTTATTGCTCAAGCAAGATAAAGGACAAGCTTATCAAAGAGATTGAAAAGCAAATTGTTTTGCAATACACAGACAATGCTATTGAAAATGAAAACTATCCAAAGCTGATAAATCAAAGACAGTTTGATTCGGTTAAAAAACTTATTAAAGCTGATAATGTCTTGTTTGGCGGAAAGTATGATGAGGAGAAACTTAAGATTGAGCCAACAATACTCAATTCAAATTTTGATGCAGAAGATATGGAAGAAGAGATTTTTGGACCCGTGCTTCCTGTCGTGACTTTTGATAGTCTTGATGAAGCGATTGATAAAGTAAATTCTTTGAAAAAACCGCTTGCACTTTATATCTTTTCATCGTCTAAGAAAAACCAAAACAGAGTTGTTGGGTTGTGTGATTTTGGCGGAGGATGTGTCAATGACACCATCATTCATCTTGCAACTTCAAACATGGGATTTGGTGGTCTGAAATCGAGTGGAATGGGTGCTTATCATGGAAAGGTAGGCTTTGATACTTTTTCACACTACAAAAGCATAGTTGATAAAAAAACATGGATTGATTTGCCAATGCGTTATCAACCACACACAAAAATGAAATATAAACTTATAAAATGGTTTTTGAAATAGGAGGCATGATGAAAAACGGAAAGTTTGAAAACAATCTTGAAAAAATGTTTTTTATTTCAGACATAATTCTTATGCTTTGGATTCTTGCAGGAGATGTTTGTTATATTGTTTTGGACGGTCTTGTGTTAAAGAGCCTGACAAGTGCTTTGTTTGTTGTGCTTGGATTGGTAAACTTATCTTATGTTGTTTTAAGACAAAACAAATCTTTGAAATTTCCTATTATAATGGTTGTTGGGCTTGTGTTTGCAATGTGCGGAGATATTGTATTGGAAGTGGAGTTTGTTGTAGGGGCGGTATTGTTTGCTGTAGGACATGTTTTCTATTTTGTGGCATATTGCTTTTTGCAAAAGTTTAAGTGGATTGACCTTGTTTTTGGTGCTGTAATTTTCGTGCCATCAGTTTTGTTTATAACTCTTGCACCTATTTTTGATTTTGGTGGTATTTTAATGGAGATTGTTTGTGTTGTTTATGCAGTAATAATCTCTTGTATGGTTGGAAAATCAATATCAAACCTTGTGTCAAAACGTAACTTGCAGAATTTAATAATTATGATTGGAAGCATATTATTCTTCTTTTCAGACCTCATGTTGCTCCTAAATGTATTTGCTTCTCTTCCAAGAGTTGTTGGAGTTTTGTGTCTTGCCACATACTATCCAGCAGAGTGGCTTTTGGGATTTTCAATATTTCTTCACAGCTCTGCAAAAGAAGAAAAATAAATAATAAAAGACACAAATTGCTTGTGTCTTTTTTGTTCTATAAATCTCTACCTTTTTCTTTATACTTTGCATCAGACTTGAATGCTTTTGAAGAAAATTCTTTGTCTGGCATTTTCAAAGTTGACATATCTAAATTTTTGATTGGCATAACAAAGCTTTTCATAATAGGCAGAGCATCTTTTATGCCAGCAAGCACAGGCATAAAATTGTGTTTGAGCATAAGCCCATCCAAGAGTCTTTTCATGCCAAGCCCATCTTTGGTTATGTTTGGGTTAGTAAGCATAATTGCATTAAGTTTTTGATTGAATTGATTTGCAATCAAAATGCCTGTTGGTCCACACTTTGGCAAAATAGGCAAAATGCTTGACACATAGTTTATTGATGAAATTGCAAGTGTTGGACATAATGCACCAAACAAAGCAATTCTCTCAAGCAGGTTTCTAAGCAGTGGACTATCTTCATAAGCAAGGTCATCAAGATGAAGCCAAACATTCCATTCTTTGTAAACATAGTTTACAAAATCTGGATGTCCCACTTTGACAATTTCTGCGAGTCGTGTTTTGTGGATAATGTTGTTTTCATCAATGCGAAGTTCTCTTTCTTCAATATCCAAAAATGCTTGTTGAGATTTTCCAACGATATTAAAAGTGATTTTAAAGTTGAGTATCAAATTTTCAAGCACTCTTGTTGCAAGCACAACATTTCCTTTTCTCCATTGAAAAAATTTAATTTCTTTTATAAGAAAGTCTTGCAGTTCTGGTTTGATTTTGTAGGTTCCAAAAACAGAAAAGTCTCCAACCAACTTGTTTTCAAATTTTATTTGGTCATAAAGTATGCGAAGATAATCTTTGAGTGCAGGGGTTGAATCAATAACTTCTTGGTCTCCACCAAATCTATAGTCATCAAGCTTAAAATTTTTCTTGTTAAAAGTAGCCATATATATTCCTTTTTTTCTTATGATTATTATACATTACAAATTTCAAACTTGCCAATTAAATGACTATGTATTTATTTGAAAATATCATTTAATGTGTTAAGATATAATTTATAAAGAGCTGAAATAAAAGGAATAATTTGGTATTATGGAATTGGAAAGAGAAAATCTTAAAGAACTTTCTTTTAACATCAATTTTGTTTTAGATGAAAAGTCTCTCAAAAAAGTAAAGTTGTTCAATGCAAAACTATGTAAAAAAGTCAATTCAGAGATAAATTTTGAAGAGGGCTGTGTTCCACATATTACAATATTACTTTTTAAGGTCAAAGCAGAGGATGCTGAAAAAGTTTGCAATATTGTTTGGGATTTTACTTCAAACATAAAGTTTTCAGAGGTAAAATTTAAGCTGAGAAAAATAAGAGTAACAAACAATTATATTATGCTTGATGTTGAAAACTGTGAAGAGCTTATCAAAATAAGTGAGGCATTAGAAAATTTGATAAGACCTTATACAATTAGATTTTCTCATTGGCCAAAAAGCAGAGACAACCGTCCACACATCACTCTTGGATATTGCAGAGATGTAAAGATGTCGGCGAAATTATTTGATGGAAAAACATTGTCTTTGACGGTCAAACCTATTGCACTTCGTCTTAGTGATAAATATGCTCATGGCACTGTGCATGGGGGATTTAAAATTAAATTGTTGTAATTGGCTTGATTTGAAAAGACAGGAGAAAAGTCCTTAAAACTACTTACCATTAAGATACAATCATCAATTTTGGCAAATTGAAAAAAGACTAGGGTACCCCTAGTCTTTTTTATTTAAGTTTTTCTTTTAAAATTTCTTCTGCTTTGACTGCGTTTGCCTTTCCACGACTTTCTTTCATGACCTGACCGACAAACCATTTTAAAAGTTTTTCTGGCTCCGCACCATTTTGATAATCTGACACTGCTTTTGGATTTTTTTCAATAATTGAAACAATCATTTCTTCAAGTTCGGTTTCAGACAGATTGCCTCCAAGTGTTTTTGCCAAAGCTTCAACATCAACATTTTCGTTCCAAGCTTTTGTAAAAATTGTTTTTGCAACGCTACGATTTAGTTTTCCATCATCCATAAGATTTATTATCTTTGCCATATCATCAGGCGAGATTTTTATCATATTGTCATCTTTTGACAAACTTGAGATTTCTCCCAAAAGCCAATTTGAGATTGCTTTAGCATTGCTACAAAGTTTGAGAGTTTTTTCAAAAAAATCAATCAGATTTTGGTCTTTGACAATAATGCTTGCCTCATAATCAGAAAGTCCTAGTGAAAGATATTTTTCTTTAAGCTCTTCTGGAAGCATAGGAATTTCTCTTCTTATTTCATCAACAACAGTTTTTGAAACTTCCACAGCAAGAAGGTCTGGGTCAGGGAAGTAGCGATAGTCTTGTGCATTTTCTTTTTTTCGCATGGTGTAACTTTCTTGTGCATTGTCATCCCAACGTCTTGTCTCTTGTTCAATGACGCCACCTTTTGAGAGGATGTTTTTTTGTCTTTCAATTTCATAGTTTATGGCACGATAGACAGCCTTAAAGCCCATAATATTTTTCATTTCGACCTTTGTGCCAAAAGCAGAACTGCCTTTTGGTTTGATTGAAACATTGACATCAGCTCTCATTTGCCCTTTTTCAATTTCGCAGTCAGCGACACCTGTAAAGATGTAAACTTGTCTGAGCTTTTCCAAAAACTCCACAGCCTCTTCAGCAGATTCTAAGTGAGGTTCTTGCAAAGCTTCAGTTACAAGTTCAATAAGTGGCACACCTCCTCGGTTGTAATCAATCATTGTGACAGAACCATCCGAAGAGTGAATGAGCTTTCCTGCATCCTCTTCTAGATGAATTCTGTTTATTGGTATTTCTTTTTCTCCAACTTTCAAATGTCCACCAAGACAGATTGGTCTGACCATTTGGCTTATTTGATAAGCTTTTGGAAGGTCTGGATAGAAATAGTTTTTTCTTTCAAACACAGAAAGTTCATTTATCTGACAACCAAGAGCAAGCCCTGCTTTGATTGCAAGTTTCAACGCCTCTTTATTTAGTGTTGGCAAAGCACCAGGAAGCCCTAGACAAACAGGGCAACAGTGTGTGTTTGGTTGTCCGCCAAACTCGTTTTTGCAAGGACAAAAAACTTTGGTCTTGGTTTTAAGTTCTGCATGGACTTCAAGTCCAATAACTACATCATATTCCATGCACACCTCCTTCAATTGCGTGAGCGATTTGATAAATAGTTTTTTCGTCAAACTCTTTGCCCATTATTTGAACAGCAAGTGGCATTCCGTTTTCGCCTTTTTCATGAGGAACGCTGATTGCAGGCAGTTTCATCATGTTTGCAGGTATTGTAAAATAATCTTCTTTATACATGCTGATAGGGTCTTTCTTTTCGCCAAGCTTAAAGGCTGTTCCGGTTGTTGTAGGCAAAAGAATTGCGTCACAGACAGAAAATATCTTTTTGCTTTCATCAATCAATGCTTGTTGCACTGCTTTTGCTTTGATGTAATAGGCATCAAAAAAGCCAGAGGAAAGCACAAAGTTTCCAAGCATAATTCTTCTTTTGACTTCTTTTCCAAAGCCGGCACTCCTGCTTTTTGAATAAGTCTCATTTATATCTGCACCTTCAACACGTTTTGTATACTTGATTCCATCAAAGCGTCCTAAGTTGCTTGTTGCTTCTGCTGGGGCAATGATGTAATAACAAGGCAATGCCAATGAAAAGGATGGCATTGAAACTTTCACAAATTCAGCACCTTTGTTTTTTAAAACTTCAATGGCACTCTTGTAAGCTTTTTCACTTTCCATTCCACAGAGCATGGCTTCAACTTCATTTACAAGACCAATCTTTATGCTTTTGATAGGCTTTTCAATGTTTTGCAAGAAATCTATAGGTGCAGCAATTGATGTTTCATCATGAGTGCATTTTCCTGCAAGCACTTCAAGAGCATAAGCATTGTCGGCAACGGTTTTTGTCATTGGTCCAACTTGTTCTATAGAGCTTGAAAATGCCACCACACCAAATCTTGACACCCTGCCATATGTTGGTTTTATTCCGACAATTCCATTGTAAGCACTTGGCTGTCTTATAGAACCGCCGGTGTCTGTGCCAAGAGCAAGGGGAGCAAGTCCGAGAGCTACGGAGGTTGCACTTCCACCACTGCTTCCACCAGGCACTCTGTCAAAGTCAAGGGCATTGTGGGTAAGACCAAAAGCAGAATTTTCTGTTGAACTTCCCATTGCAAATTCGTCCATGTTGGCTCTTGCAATAATTATTGCACCCGCTTCCAACAGTTTTTGAACTACAGTCGAACAATATTGTGCGACATAGTTTTCAAGAAATTTTGAAGAGCAAGTGCATTTTTTTCCTTCATAGAAAATATTGTCTTTGATGATTACAGGAATGCCTGCAAGTTTGCCGTCAAAGCCTTCAGATATTTTCTTATCCATTGCTTTTGCGTTTTCAATTGCATCATCAAAAATTTCAAGAAGAGCATTATATTCTTTTTTCTCTTCACATCTTGCGACAAAGTATCTTGTAAGTTCTTCACTTGTCACTTTGTGAGTTTTTATCATGTCAACAAGTTGAAGTAGACTATATTTTTCGTATTGCATATTAGTCCTCCTCCAGCATTTGCGAAACAGCAAATGCACCTTTTCTTGTTTTTGGGCTGTTTATTAAAGCCAACTCTTGTGGCATACTCTGTTCTGGAACATCCTCTCTAAGTTCTTCAAATTTGTGGCTTTTATAAATCAACTTGTTTTCTGTTTTTGCAAGTTTAATTTCATCAACCATATCCAAAATAGTTTGAAATTCTTGTGAAAAAGCCTCAAGCTCCGCTTCTTCAAATTCGAGTGCTGAAAGGGTGGCAAGTTTTTTCATTTCTTCAAGAGTAATCTTTTCCATAAATCCTCCAACTAACTTTTGCTTCTTATTTTAATATGGACATCTCTAAGTTGTGCTTCTGTTACAAAACCAGGGGCACCCATCATGACATCTTGAGCTTTTGAGTTCATAGGAAAAGCAACAACTTCTCTTATGCTTTTTTCATCCAAGAGCAACATTATCATTCTGTCAATTCCTGGGGCAATTCCTGCGTGAGGAGGTGCACCATATTGGAAAGCAGTGTACAAGGCTCCAAATTTTTCTTTTATAGTTTCTTCTCCGTATCCACAAATTTCAAATGCTTTGAGCATAATATCTGGGTCATAGTTTCTTACAGCTCCGGAAGAAAGCTCTATTCCATTTACAATAATATCATATTGATATGCCAATATGTCAAGTGGCTGTTGAGTTTTCAAAGCTTCAAGTCCGCCTTGTGGCATTGTAAAAGGGTTATGACAGAAATCTATCTTATCTTCTTCCTCATCATATTCAAACATAGGAAAATCCACAATCCAACAGAACTTGTAAATTCCTTCTTGCAAAAGTTCAAGTTTTTCGCAAAGCATGGTGCGAAGTAAACCCATTATTTTGCAGGCAAGTTTCCATTTGTCTGCAATTATGAAAAGACAATCTCCGCTCTTTCCACCGCTTACAGACAAAAGTTCTTGGACTTCACGCTCAGTCATAAACTTGATGATTGGACCTGTAAGAGTCATATCCTCTTCAACTTTTACCCAAGCAAGACCTTTTGCTCCACACTCAAGTGCATAAGCTGTCAAATCTTCAAATGCTTTTTTTGAAAGTTTGCTTGCCTGAGGTGCTGTAATGCACTTTACTGTTTTTTTAGCAAAAGCTCCAAAAGTGGTATCTCTATAAACTTCAGTTATGTCGCAGATTTTAAGAGGGTTTCTAAGGTCAGGTTTGTCTGTGCCATAGGTGTCCATTGCAGCTTTGTAAGTTATTCTTGTGAAAGGGACACTATCAATTTTGTATTTTCCATATTTCTCAAAGATAGCTGGAAGCACTTGTTCCATAATAGCAAATACGTCTTCTTGAGTTGTGAAACTCATCTCCATATCAAGTTGATAAAATTCTCCAGGGCAACGGTCTGCTCTTGCATCTTCATCTCTAAAGCATGGTGCAATTTGAAAATATCTATCCATTCCGCTGACCATCAGAAGTTGTTTAAACTGCTGAGGTGCTTGTGGAAGAGCATAAAACTGCCCATGGTGCAATCTGCTTGGCACAAGATAATCTCTTGCTCCTTCTGGAGAGGATGCGGTGAGGATTGGAGTTTGAAATTCATCAAAACCAAGCTCAAACATCAGCTTTCGGATTTCACGAATGACCTCACATCTAAAAAGGATGTTGTCTTGCATCTTCTTGTTTCTAAGGTCCAAATATCTGTATTTAAGCCTAATATCTTCACTCGTATCTGTTGAAGAGTCAATTTCAAAAGGCAAAACACTTTTGCAGGCACTGAGAAGTTTTGTCTCGTCAACCACAACTTCAATCTCTCCTGTTGAGATTTTGCTGTTGTAAGTATCTTCATCACGAAGTCTAACTTTTCCTTTGACAGTGATGACAGATTCTTTTGAGAGTTTTATATCAGGCAAGTTGTAATAAACAATTTGAGTTTTTCCATAGCGGTCTCTTAAGTCGACAAAAGTGATGCCGCCATGGTCACGGATTGTGTCAATCCAACCAGATAATGTGACCTGTTGCCCATCATCAGTTTTTCTAAGGGCACCGCAGGTGTGCGTTCTGTAAACGCTTTTAAAAGATTTTTCCATTTTCTTCTCCTTAACAAAAAACAGCCACTCATCCTAAGATTTTAGGACGAATGACTGTATCCGCGGTGCCACCTAAATTATTGCTTAAAGCAATCACTTTTGTTGTCTTCAATCAAAGACATCTGCTGTAACGGGCAGGACCGGCTCTCCCTACTTTTTTCATTTCAGGATGCAACTCCGAAGTGTTATTCGCACAAGTATGAATATTGCTTTTCACCAACTGCAACTCTCTGAAAGACATGGTCTTGTGTTACTTCTCTTCATCATAGTTTTTCTCATTCTAGCATTGAAAATATCTTTTGTCAACACTTTTTTTAAAATAATTTATTCATCAAGCTCTTTTAAATTTTTTCCATACAACTCTATTATGCTGTCCAATTTGATTTTTGTTTTGACGATTGTCAAAGTTTTTTCTATCAAATCTACCTTTGAAACCATGCCACAACATTTGACATATTCATCCTTACAAAAATAAACTACTTCAATTATTTCTCCAATTTTGATTTGATTAAATTTAAAGGAGAGTTCTTCTGCTGTGTCTGAAGTTAGAGTTTTACGCTCCACAACAACTTTTTGTTTTTGTCTTATCAAATCATAGTAGCCTCTAAGTGGGCTGAAAGCCATAAACTGTTTTGCTCGCTCTGCTCTATCCATTGTGACCTCCAATCAAATTGTTTCTTTTTCGTGCCGTGGATTTTTCTTTAAGGCTTGAGCCACGCACTATAGAATTTTTGCCATATTTCTCTTTTATATCAAGCACAGCTCTTTGCATATTGAATTCTTTTTCTTCATCTGCAAAATCGGTAAAAAGTGACAGCGTTTCAAACTCGTCATCAACAACATTGTTGAAACTTATGTTGAGTCGTCTTATGGGATAGTTTGGATTTGTTGTCTTTCGGTAGTATTCTTCAAAGTATTGTGTCAACACTTTGCTAGAGTTTGTATAAAGCGGCAACTTCATGCTTCCACCCGTTGACTTTATTATGTCTTTTGAATAAGAAATTGACAGTGAGATTGAATTTGTTACCAAGTGCTTTTCAATCAATTCAAGTTCGAGATTATCAACCATTTCAACAAGCACAAGAAGAGCGTCTTCAAAGTTGTAATCTTCAAACAAAACCTGACCTGTTGAGATTGAATTTGATTTAGTTTTGTAAGTGTGTATATCTTCAATTGTGCAAGGCTCTTTTCCATTGGCGTGGTCTATAAGAAGCTCGGCATTTATTCCAAACTCTTTGTACAAAAGCTTTTCATCACAATGTGCCAAATCATACAAGTCCTCAACACCAAATCTTGCAAGCCTTTTTGCAATGCCACGGCCAATTCCCCAAATGTCAGTGATAGGTTTGTGATGCCAGATTGTCTTTTTGAAAAGCTCTTCATCTAAAAATCCCATGTGGTCATCCACATGTTTGGCTGTGATGTCAAGAGCAACTTTTGTCAAAAATAGATTTGGTCCAATGCCAACGGTTGCACAAATTTTTGTTTCATTAAATATGTCATCTAGGATTTTTTTTGCAAGTTCTTTTGCAGTGAGCTTGTAAAGTTTTAGATAATGAGTTACATCCAAAAAACACTCATCAATAGAATATATGTGAATGTCATCTTTGCTGACATATTTGAGGTATATTCCATATATGTTTGCGGAATATTCCATATATAGATGCATTCTTGGTTTTGCAGTTATAAACTCCACATCTTTGGGTATTTCATACATTCTGCAACGGTTTCGGATGCCAAGTGATTTCATCGCAGGGGTTATTGCAAGACACACAGTGCCTTCGCTTCGCTCTGGGTCTGCGACAACAAGGTTGACTTTAAAGGGGTCAAGACCACGCTCTGCACACTCTACAGACGCAAAAAAACTTTTTAAATCAATACACAAATAAGTTTTCTCTTCCACTATTCTATTATATCAAAATCTATATTGATTATCAAAAATAAAAGCGTCATTTATGTATTTTGAAAAAAATTTAAGATATGTTATAATTTTAATGATAATTGGGAGATGGCAAAAAGATTATGTTTGAAAGAAGAAAAATTCTTAAGAAACTGAGAAAAAGTCCAGCATACAAGGATGCGGCGACATTCGATTATGACAAAGAAGGCAGAGTGCAAATAAATGTTGGACTTAAGGATGCTGATGACTTTTTTTCACCTTATGCTTACAAAACTTACGAACTTTTAAATTCTGGAGTAACAGAACATATTGATATGTCAGAGGGGCAAATTCCAATCACTGAGTCAATTACTTTAGAAATTTACACAGAAGAAAAGACGACGAACGAGGAGAAAAAAAGAATAAGAAGTGCTGTTAAAAGGCATTATGCAGAGATGGTTGTTTCTGTAAAAAGACAACTTAAAATCAACACATGGAAAGGACTTATCTTGTCAGCAATAGGCGTAGTAATTTTATTTGCTGAGGCTTTTCTTTATGCAAAACTTTCAAACTTGTATCTTGACACAATTATGGCTGTGATAGGCTGGATGTTTCTTTGGGATGGCATGGAGGTGTTTCTTTGGGATAGAAGTGATTTGCGAAGAAAAGAAATAAAATGCTATCGTCTTATGAATGCCAAAGTTCACATCCGTCAATATAGCAAGAAAATCCAAAGACAATATGGGATTGGCGAGTTTGAAGATGATGAAGAAGATTAGATAAAGAGCGAATTTGCAAATTGCTTATGATAAAATATAAATGGAGATTAAAATGAAAATTATAGAAGTTGAAACAAAGTGGCGGGGGGTACTAAGAGGGAGTCTTTATGGAGAACAATATAAAGACACTTGTGTAATCATTACAAATGGAACTTGCGGAAATATCTTTGAAAACAAATTTTTACAGGTTGTTGGAGAAGAGTTGGAAAAGCATAAAATCTCATTTATTTACGCCCACAACAGCGGTGCGTTTCATAGAATTGACACAAGAACAAAAAGTGGAAGACCTATTGGTTGTACTTACGAACTTTTTGACAATTGTTTAGACGATTTGCAGGCGTATGTGACATTCGCAAAAGAAAACGGATTTAAGCACATCGTTTTAGGCGGACATTCTTACGGAGCAAACAAAGTTGTTTATTATCTTTCAAAAAATCAAAATGAGATAATAGATAAATATATTTTGATTTCACCAACAGATACAGAAAATTTGAAAGACCATGAAAAGTTGTCAGCAGACGAACTTATGCCAATTGCTCTTAAGTTTAAAGAAGAAAACATGCTTGACGAGTTGTTGCCAATTGCATTTGACAATTACAATCTCTATACGGCTCGTGCATTTTTAGATTTTGTTCAAAATAAAAATTCCAAGAATTTACCTATCTACTCTGAAAATGGGAATTGGGAACAGTTGAAAACTATCAATCAAGTTGGGCTATTTGTTATGGGAGAAAAAGACAGCTTTGCCTTTGGAGATGCACAAAAGCACCTTCAAATGATTAATAACAATAGCAAAAGCAAAAATAATATTGTAAGAGTTGTTGAAAGTGCAGGACACACCTTCAGAAATAAAGAAAAAGAACTTGCACAGACAATCTTAGAATTTGTAAAAGAGATATAACAAAAAAACGAACTTAAGAAACAAGTTCGTTTTTTTAATGATTATAAATTTGTGGATTGCCAGCAATTTTATTTTTGATTCAGTCTCTATATTCTTTTGGGAATACAATGAGGTATCTTTTTGGCTCTTCACCTTTTGAAAGTGTTGTCACTCTGTCATCTTCTTGAAGTGCAAGGTGCAAAATTCTTCTTTCACTTGCTTCCATTGGTTCAAACTTGAAATATCTTCCACTTTTTGCCACTTTGTCAGCAGTTCTTTTTGCAAGAGCAACAAGAGCTTCGTTTCTCTTTTGACGATAGTTTTCAACATCAAGGATTGCTCTCTTTTTGTTTTCATTTTTGCAAACAAGAGACATAAGGTGAGAAAGTGCCATCATGCAATCTCCGTGATGTCCAATAAGGTCGTTGAGATTTTCTCCGAGAAGATTGTATCTTACAACTCTGTCCTCTTCCACTCTTTCAATTTGTCCTTCAGTGCCAAGGGCATCCAAAACACCGTTTACAAACTCTTCAGCAGAAAGTTTTTTCTCGGATTTTTCAGTTTTTTCATTTTCTTCAGCTTCAGCCTCTTCTGTTTTCACAACCTCTTTCTCGGCTTTCTTTTCTTGTTTTGCCTCAGCCTTTTCAGTTTTCTTAACTTCTTTAGCTTCCGCTTTTTCCGCTTTCTTTTCAGCCTTTTCTTCGCTTTCGGTTTGTTCAATTTTTGCTTTTACAAACTTTTCTGCAAAGTCTTCATCATTTTCTTCTTCTTTGATTTTTGCTTTGAGCTTTTCTCTCTTTTCATATTTTTCAAGAGCATCTTCTGAGATGGAAACAAGAACTTTCGCTTTTTTCAAGAAACCACCTTCATTCAAGATTTTGATGTCAACATCTTCTCTTGCTGCTTTAAGCTCTAAAAGAGCATTTTGGACTGCCTGTTCGATTGATTTCCCTGTTGCTTCACACGATTTCATTTTTTGTTTTCTCCTTTTTCACTAGTCAAAATTACTTTACCACATTTAAGCAGAAACATCAAACTTTTTTTGCATTTGTTTTGAAATTGCTTTTATTTGTGTTATGATACAAGAAAAATTGGGAGGTGAATTTATGTTGGTTGTTATGTCAGGTGTTTCTGGTGTTGGCAAAAACACTATTATTAGAAGGCTTATGGATGAATATTCAAATATGCATTTCTTCAAATCTGCAACAACAAGACCAATTAGACCGGGAGAAGATATTTATATAAGTTTGACAGAAGAAGAGTTTTTGGCGGCAAAGGAAAGGGGAGAATTCTTTGAGACTGTTGAAGCTCATGGCTACCATTATGGCACATTTAAAAAAGACCTTCAAAGGTTTATTGACGAACCGCAAAATATCTTTATCAAAGATATCGAGGTGCTTGGGAATAGAGAGTTTAGAAAGTTTTTGAGAGGGAAGGCAAAGGTTTTATCAATTTTCTTGGAAGCTCCAGATGATGTACTCTTTGATAGGCTTGTTAAGAGAGGAGAATCAGAAGAAAGAGCAAGAGTTAGAATTTCTCGTTCAAAAATGGAAAGGGAGTATAAAAAGGATTATGACCTTATTATTGAAAACTTGGATATTGAAAAAACACTTTCAATGATTAGGGAAAGGTTTAAGAAAGAAGGATATTAAAAATAAGACCACACTCAAGCAAGAGTGTGGTCTTTGATTTTGAAATTTATTTTGATTTAACTCTACCAAGGTCGATATTGTCGACATCACGAGGTTGAAGCTCTTTGACAGGGTTTTCTCCTTTTTCATGACGATAATCTTTGCCAAAGCGGTTTATGTGTTCGTCAATAACTTTGTGGCTGGCATTATCTTTCACAGGTTTGTTTACCTTTTTCTGATATGAGAAAAAGTCCGCTTTATCTTCAAGGTCGTTGATGTTTATATAGCCTTCTCTGTGAGCTGTGTTTTCAACTGTGTTTTTAAGAATTTTTCTGATATATTCAATGTTGGACTTAAACTTGATAAGTTCTGGGAATTCTCCAACCGGGATGACTTCTTGCCAATCCTTCTTTTCATATTTTTTAAGGTTGTTCACTGATGCATGAAGGTGGGCGATTTCTTGTTCCAAAAGCATCTCCCAAATTCCTTTGATACGGGTGTCTGTTTCGTCGCACATCATCGAATAATAAAGATAACATTCAATATATTCGTGCATCAAACACATTTCAAACCAACTCGGATTTGGGTCGATGAGACTGCCATATTGGCTGACATGTTGCTCTTCAACCATACCAATTTCGGTGTAGAGTTCTCTTCCTTTTTGATTGCGGTAAAATGCACCAAGATTCATATAGTAGTTCATTGTTTGTTGCTCGGCAGCAGTGATGATATTTACTGCACAAACTGTAAATGGGTCAGCTTTCTTGTTTGAGATTGGATTCTTTACGCTGTCAAATGGATGACGGTGATGTGCTACTGTTGGTCTGCCAGGGGTTACGTCTGTGTAATTTCCAACATAATCCTCTGCTTTTGCACCCATGTCTGTTTCGAGTAAGTTTGCATAGCGATATAAGTGGTCAAAGTCCTCAAGAAGTGCAAAATCAAGGGCATCTTTTACATGCTTGTCTTTTACGTTTTGCGCAAGAAATGCGGTGAGGTCGACGGCAAGTTGTTCGTAACCAATCGTGGTTTCAAGCAGATTCTCATCCACAGGCTTCAAGCCCGCAATCAGTTTTTGTTGCTGCTGTTCGTTTTTTCGAACAAGGGCAATTGTTCTGCGTAAGTCATTGTCACTTGAGTGTCTGTGAAAAGCATGACCAAACCAAACCGACTCATATTCTGTGCCGTTCATAAGAATGCATCTCACCCTAGTGAAAGGGTCAACTTCATTTTTGTTGTAAGGCTTTTGTGCCATGGTCTTCCAACTCATAATGCAAGATTCAAGTTTCTTTGGTTTTTCTAAGAATGGGTTAAACTTCATAATATTCCTCCAAAGTTATGGTTGGCTTTAAATGTAAAAATATACAATCTTTTCAAATTACTGTTGGACAATCTTTTTGTTGCTCGTAAGATATAAGGAAAGTTTTGTCTAATCTTGGAGAAAGAAAACTTTTTTTGACTTTTGGGGTTATTTTTGAATTAATCAAACAAATTAAAATCGAATCAGGAGGTATGATTATGAAAAAATTAGTTGCAGTTACAATGTCATTGTTTATTCTGCTTTGTGGATTTGTGGGGGTTGGGTTGTTTGCAAATGCGCGCACTGTTATGGCGGACACGGACTTGAATGTGACAATTGTGAATGAGAATGATGAAAAGTATACAATTACCATAAGTGGTGAGGCAACAAAAAATGTTACACCAGATAAGGCAACAATCTATGCTACAGTTGAAACTTTGGATTTGGATATGAACAAATCAAAAGAAGACAACTTTGCTGCCTTTGAAGAACTTTTGAAAGCATTGAAAGATGCAGGGATTGAAAAAGATAAAGTAGTCTTTGAGGGATTTTCATCTTATCCAACCTATGATTATACAAGTGGAAAAAGTTTGACAGGCTACCGCTCAACAACATCTTTTTCTGTTGCATTAGATGATACGGCAGATATTGCAAATATCCTTGAAGTTTTGACAAAAAATGGAGTTACCAACATCAGACACATCAACTATGAAGTTTCAAATCTTGAAGATGTTTATCAAGATGTTTTGCTTGAAGCTCTTGAAAATGCAAAATTGAAAGCTCAAAAAGTAACTCAAAGAGAAGATATAAAAATAGTTAGCGTTAGGGAAGAACAAGTTTACTCTTCTACAAGCCTTTATCGTGACTATGGCAACACTATCCAAGATAATGCAGTTATTGGGCAACTTACTATAAAAGCAAGAGTAACTGTTAGCTTTGAATAAAAACGAGTTCAAAACTAAAAGTAAAATTTTCAGCCAAAAAGATTTGGGATAAAGAATAAAAAGGAACTGCCACAGAATGAGATTATTGAAAATTAACTGACTGTGGCATGTTCTTTTTATTAAATTCTTTTGCAATTTTTTTGAAAAACGCTTGCAAAACCTATAAAAATATGTATAATATATAGTGCTTGAAAAAGCAACAATAAATGGAAAGATGGCTGAGCGGTCGAAAGCGGCGGTCTTGAAAACCGTTGTAGTGAAAGCTACCTGGGGTTCGAATCCCTATCTTTCCGCCAATCAAAACCTAAACCGATTTTTTGGTTTGGGTTTTTTATTTGCTATATATTTATTTTATGATATAATATTGTATATGAATAAAGATTTAGTTAAAGAAATTTTAGATAACTATTTAAAAATTTTTCCTGATGAAAACAAACGACAAGAAAAGTTGTATAAATTTCTAAAGATGAATGATGAAAAATCCATAAGTGATTGGAACAACCTGAATGGGCATTTGACTGCTGGAGGCTTTTTATATTCTGTAAAAACTAAAAGATTTCTGGTTTTATGGCATAAGGATTTAAATATGTTTTTATATCCAGGTGGGCATTGTGAGGATAATCAACATTCCCCTTTAGAGACCGCAATGGCTGAGATTGTTGAAGAAACCGGAATAAGTAATTTTGAGTTGCTAAGCACTAATAAAAATATTCCAATTGACATAGATACTCATTTGATTCCCTTTAACAATAGAATTGGGATGCCAGAGCATTATCATTTTGATTTTAGATACCTTTTTGTAGTTGAAGAGGAAAAATCTGTTGTAGTTGATGAATCTGAGTTGTCAGAGTATAAATGGATTGACAAAAATGAGTTGGCGGCAGATATTAATTTCGGAAAAATTGTTAAAAAGCTAGACAATAACACAATGTTAAAAATATAATCAGGAGGCGTTGAAAATGAAATCTATATTTATAAACAACAAATGGCAGGAAGCGGATGGAGAAGCTTTTGTCTCTAAAAGTCCAAATGACAACGAAATTGTTTTCAGTGGAAATTTTGCTTCAAAATCCAATTGTAATAAAGCGGTTGCAGCTGCAAAAACCGCACAAGAAAAATGGTTTGAGTTGGGACTTGAAAAGAGACTTGAGTATATTAGAAAATTTGTTGAGATTGTAAAAGAAAACAAAGAGGATTTGTCAAAAACAATTTCAATTGAAGTTGGCAAACCAAAATGGGAGGCTGATGGAGAGATAAATAGTATAATAGGCAAATTAGAGCCGTGCATTGATGCTTACAAAACTCGTTGTTCAGATATTATTATAGAAAAAGGAACCGCAAAAGGTATAACAAGATTTAGACCATTGGGCGTTTTGTGTATTATTGGACCCTACAACTATCCAATGCACATGACAAATGGCCAAATCATGGCTGGTCTTATTGCTGGAAACACAATAGTCTTGAAGCCAAGCGACAAAGCTCCACTTTGTGCCACCAAAATAATGGAATGTTGGCAAAAAGCAGGTTTGCCAGACGGAGTTGTCAACATGGTTCAAGGTAATGGAGAGACGGTGGCAAACCTTATTCAAAACAAAGATGTCAATGGTGTTTATTTTACAGGCAGTTATAAAGTGGGGCAAATTATTAGAGGGCTATGTTCTAATAGCCAAATGTTTGCCTTGGAAATGGGTGGAGATGGTCCTGTTGTTGCATGGGATGCCAACGATTTGCATTCTGCAGCATTAACAGTCATTCAAGGCGCTTTTGGAACAGCAGGACAGAAATGTGTTTCAACAAGGAGATTGATTGTTCCTGATAATAAATTTGGTAAAGATTTAATTAAAGAGATTGTTAAAATTGCCAAGAAGATTGTTGTAGGAAAGTTTGATGGAAAAGATACTCCATTTATGGGACCTTTAAGAACATCTCAAATGGTTGAAAACGCATTAAAGACGCAAAAATATTTGCTATCAAAAGGCGGTGTATCATTGCTTGAAGCAAAAAAATTGTCCATTGGAGAGTGTTTTATTTCCCCTTGCATTATTGATGTGACAAACGCAAAATATACCCTTAAAGAAGAAGTGTTTGCTCCATTGTTACGAGTGATTAGAGTTAAAACTTTTGAGGATGCTTTAGCAGAGGCGAATAAGTCTGAATATGGTCTCGCGGCAAGCATATTGACTAAGGATAAAGATTTGTATATTAAGTTTCTAAATAATGCGAAGTTTGGTCTAATTAATTGGAACAAGCCAACAGTTGGCTCAAGTGCATGGGCAGGTTTTGGTGGCATAAAAAACAGTGGCAATTTTAGACCAAGCGGCTATCTTGCAAGTGATTTTTGCTCTTATGCCGTTGCTAGTGCTGAAGCTGAAACTGTTTCTAATGTTTCTACTCCAAAAGGAATAAAAATTTAGTAATTAAGGATTTGCGAAAACTAAAAATGTAAGGAGACTTTTTATGGGCAAGATTGAAGAATTTGAAAAAATGAAACTTGGGATGTTTGTTCATTTTGGCTTGTACAGCATTGTAGGAAAAGGCGAATGGTATATGCACAATGAAAAAGTTTCCAATATTGAATATGAAAAACTCGTAAAAAAATTCAAAGTAAAAAGAAATTGGGCAAAAGAAATTGTAAAAGTTGCAAAAAACTTTGGAGCAAAATACATTGTGCTTACTACACGGCATCATGATGGTTTTTCTTTGTATGACACAAAGGGATTGACTAAATATGATGTAATGAACTCGCCAACAAAGCGAGACTTAGTAAAAGAATTTGTGTCTGAATGTAACAAAAATAAAATCAAACCTTTTTTCTATCATACAATAATTGATTGGCATGATGAGAGATTTAACCATAACCCAGAAGCTTATTTTGATTTTCTTAGAAAAAGTATAGAGCTTCTTTGCAACAACTATGGAGAAGTTGGCGGTTTTTGGTTTGATGGAACTTGGAGTGATGACAATTTTGATTGGCATTTGGATGAAATTTTTAAACTTGTCAAAGAGTTGCAACCTCAGGCGATTATTTCCAACAATGGTGGCTGGGAGCATCCTGGGCAAATTATTCATCCAGATATTGACTGTATTATTTATGAAAGAGCTTCGTCTGAAAAAACAACTCAGAAGCTTGATAGAAAGCATAGGGCGAAAGAAGTATGTCAAACGTTAAACAATCATTGGGGATTTACAAAATCTGATAACAATTATAAGACAGCGGAGCAACTGAAGAGATTCTTTGACGAATGTCAAGAAAACGGCACAAATTTTCTTCTGAACGTCGGACCTATGAGAAATGGAAAAATTAGAGGCTTTGACAAAAAACTTTTGAAACACTTTGGTAAATTCATTAAAAGTAATTTATAGCAAGATTTCATTTTTGTTTTACCAAAGCTGATTTTTTGTTTAAAAAAGATAAAGATTTAGTAAATTTTATGTTACAATGTTGATTAGATGGAGGAACTAATGAAAAAATTGAAATTTTTTAAATGCAAACACTGTGGAAATGTTGTTGTTAAGCTGGTTGATAAAGCTGTGCCACTTTTTTGTTGTGGAGTGATGATGGAAGAAATTTTGCCAAACACGGTTGAAGCTGCTGTCGAAAAACATTTGCCTGTTGTAAAGCAAGAAAATGGAATTGTGGAAGTTAAGGTTGGAGAGGTTGCTCATCCAATGGAAGAAGTGCATTTCATCAATTTTGTGGTTGTGGAAACTGAAAATGGTTTTAGTATTTCAAGTTTGGCACCGCTCAATGCACCAGAGGCAAAAGTTTATGTCGGAAATAGTAAAGTGTTGGCAGTATATGAATATTGCAATCTTCATGGCTTGTGGAAAATTGAACTTTAATAAAATATTGTTTCACAAAAATTGTAAAACGGTATTAGAGAAAAAATATTTGTGATATAATGCTTTTGGAGATATGAACATGCGTAAAGGAACGGCAAAGCCTTTTGTTAAATGGGCTGGCGGAAAAGGACAACATTTGAAAACATTTGATGACATGTTTCCAAATGAACTTGTTGAAGGAAAGTTGAAAACATACATTGAACCTTTTATTGGTGGAGGTGCAGTCCTTTTTCATATCTTGCAAAACTATAATATCCAAAAGGCTTATATAAATGATATAAATTCAGAGCTTATCAATTGCTATAAATGTATTAAACAAGATGTGCAAAAAGTGATTGTTCATTTGTCGCAGTTAGAAAAAGAATATTTTGTTTTTGATGATAGAGCTAAGTATTTTTATAATGTAAGAGATAAGTTTAACAAATCAGAATTGAATGGGAAATTTGATTTTGAGAAATGTGCTGAATTTATTTTTTTGAACAAGACTTGCTTTAATGGATTGTATAGGGTAAATAGCTCTGGAAAGTTTAATGTGCCACATGGAAAATATAAAAATCCATTAATATGTGATAAAGAAAACCTGATTTTGTGTTCTGAGGTATTGCAAAGAGTTGAAATCTTTAATGGCGGCTACGAACAAATGTTGGATAAGATTGATAAAAATACTTTTGTGTATTTTGACCCACCTTACAGAGCTCTTTTGAAACATAAATCATTTAATAGTTTTGACAAAGCAAGATTTGGCGATGACCAGCAAAAAACTTTGGCGAAAAATTTTAAGATTGTTTCTGGCAGAGGTGCGGTTTTGATGCTTTCAAACTCTGACCCAAAAAATGTTGACAGCGAGGATGATTTTTTTGATGAATTGTATAAAGATTTTTATATAGACAGAATTACTGCAAAAAGAACAATTAACTGTCAGGCAGGTAAGCGAGGAAATATAACGGAAATTGTTGTAAGAAATTTTAAAAGGGATGAAGAGTGAATATTGTAAAACGCTTTAGAGATTTGTCTTTTGTATATTATGACAGAGGAAAATTTGATGATTGGTGTGTGTATCTGAATTTTAGAAACGAAAAAGTCTTTGCACCAAGGGATGAAAAATGTTTTGAGGTCTTTTTGGAACTGTCAATTATTTATGGAAAAGAAAGAGTCTATAGAGATTTTTGTAATATTTATAACAAAACTTCAAGTCAAGTTGAAAAGAGTGTGCTTGACATGATTACTGAATTAAGCTTTATTTATGACAAGGATAACTCTGTCAGATTTGATATTTGGATGACAATTTTGTATATGGCAATGGTGGCAGAAGAAAATAAGAAAAATACGGTTTTGAGAAAAAGAATAAAAAGATTGGGACTTCACCAAGTTTTGTTTGAGAATCTTTCTGTGACAGAGGCTGCAAATTTTAGCAAAGGTAAAAAAGTGTTTGATTTGAACAAGCTTTGCTTGGAGAGAGGCTTTTGACGAGTTTTAGTTAAGTTAGCGAGAGAAAATAAAAGCAACTATAATCTTATAGTTGCTTTTTTGTTTCTTTTTTTATTTCAACCAACGCTCTGCATTGTCGAAATATTCTTGCACTTTTAAAAATGTTTTAGAGAGTGGATAGCCGTCAACAAAGATGTGGCTTACGGTTATGTTTAATGGCATGATAAGTTTGCCATCTTTTTCAAAATACTTTCCCCAGCATACTCTTGGAATACATTGTGAACTTTGGCTTTCTGGTATAGGATGAGTCATTTGTGTGAAAGAAATCCAAGGTAAGCTAGTGATATAGATATAGCCATATTTTTCATTAGGAAATTCAGCGATAGGTTTATTTTTCTTTGCGGAATCCAAACTGACCTTTGCTTCATCATAGAACTTTTTGTAATCTTCATAAAATGTCGTGTATGTGTTTACATAAAATCCTGCATCAGTCATTACTGTGAAACCGGGATGAGTTTTTTCGTAAATTGCAGGCATGTCATCAACAAGCCTCATTCTCAGTTCATCAATATCATTTATTGCCCTGCAAACAAGATAGAGTGTATTAAGAAAAAAGGACTGACCTTTTTGTTTTGACAAAGCTACTAGTTTTGTCACATCCATTTCAACGCTGCAGCCATACGTGGCATTTCCAAATGATTTAAACATTTTGTATGCTGTTTTTCTATCCATATTTTCAACATCAATAAATTTCATATTGTTCACCTCTATATTTTCTAAGTATAACAGAATATCTTTTGCATTAAAAGTAAAAACAAAAAATAAAAGCACTATTGTGCTTTTTGTTTTAAAATCAAATTTATTTTGTTTACAAGCTTTTGTTGAGATGAAGTGAAGGTGATGTTTTTAGAAAGATAATTTATGATGTTTTGTGTATCTCTAAAGATTCTTTCTCTTTTTTCTGCTGGAGATTTGTCAAGGTCGCTTATGTTGTCAAGTCTGTCTGCAAGTTTTACAAAGAGTGCATAACTTGTCATGTGTTGCATTTTGTGGCTGAGATATGTGTCTTTCCCTTCCATTCGGCAAGCGACACTTGCTGTTGTCACTTCCATGACAAGGCTTGCGATTGCTTCCCTAAAACATTCTTCAAGTTCTCTATAAGAAGTGTATGTATCTTCAAGTGTGTCATGAAGGAGTGCGGCAGCTATCAAAACTGAGAAATTCTTTGAACGCTTATTTTCAAAGACAATTTCAGCAACTCTTATTGGATGTATTATGTAAGGTTCTCCGCCATCACGCTTTTGGTCTTTATGTTTCTCTTTTGCAAATAGATAAGCTTTTTTAGTTAGCTCTATAAGATTTTCATTATATTTGGAATAAGATGCTTTTAATTTATTGTAAAATCTTTGCCATTCCAATTCTTCGTTTATCATATCCCCTCCAAAATTGGTTTGATAGGGAAAGTATAGCATATAAGTTTTAAAAAGTTAAACACAAAATGTAAATTTTTAAATTTTTGTTTTACTTATCAAGGTCTGATAGGCGGTTTTTATGTTTTTTGTAAAAGAATTTTTATCAGTGGTTATTGTTTTAGTTTGATTTTTATCATGGATTAGAATCTGAGCACTGTCACAGTTTATTTTAAAACAAACAAATTTCAACTTTGGATTTGCTTTGAAGTCAACGACAGTGCCTGTTTGTGAAAGGTCAAAGCAGGAGCGAATATTTAAGACTGTGTTTGACGAGGACAATAGTTTTGCACAGTCTGGGTGTATGACTTTGGCGTCCATGCTGGTCATGATTTCCAATTGGTCATAAGAAAGATGTTTGATTAGATTCCCTTTTGCAATTAGAGGATTTATGTCATAAACTCCATTTACATCAGTCCAATTTTCATAAAGAGAAGCATTTAAGCATTTTGCTATTAATGCACCAGAAAAGTCTCCGCCACCTCTTGAAAAAAGTTGTATAGAATCGTTTTCATCTTTTCCATAAAACCCACAAGTTGCAAAACGGCGGTTGTTATTTAAAGCGGATTCTAAAGCATATTGAGTTTTTTGTTTGTCAACAATGCCACTCTTAAAAAATACCAATTCTTCTGCTGGCACAAATGCAAGATTTAAAAATTGTGACATGATTTGAGTGGTAAAATACTCTCCACGAGAGATGAGAAAATTTTTATCTTTGCTTATTTGGTAATGAGCTTCAGCTATGCTAAATTCTTTTTCAACATCAAAACTGACGCTGGTGTCTTTTGATAGTTTTTTTAATTTTGAAATTATTTTAGTTTTTGTTTGATTGTAGGAAGCGGAATTGGCAGGTTCGTTGCACAAAGAAATCAAAAGGTCAGTCAGTTTTTCATCAAAAGTATTTTCTTTGCCAATGGCTGAAAAGACAAAGACAGTCCTTTCTAAATTTTCATTCTTTAATTGTTTAATGTTTTCTAATGCTGTTTTATTTGCAGTGCAACTTCCGCCAAATTTGCAGACTATCATTTTTGCCTCTTGATTGTCGAGTTTGGCTTTGAGCAATTCTTCATTTCATAGAGTGTGACAACATTTTTTAACTTGCTTTTGTTTTTGTCTGACATTGGCACAAGTGGCAATCTTACCTCTTCAGAGCAAAGACCTTTTTGTGATAACATGTATTTGATAGGTATAGGATTTGTTTCAAAAAACAGTGCTTCATCAACAGGTGCAAGTGACTGCTGGAGTGCAAGGGCCTCTGAAAATTTATTTTCTTTGCAGAGGTCAAATATTTTTTGCACCTTGTCTGGATAAGCGTTTGCAGTGACGCTTATTGCACCATTGGCACCAAGAGCATAAAATATATAGTTTAAATTGTCCTCACCGCTGTAAAGCGAAACCTTGTCATTGCAAATCTGTGAAAGCTTGACAATTCGTGATGCGTCAGCAGTGCTTTCTTTTATGCCGTAAACCCAATTATTTGCTTTTAGAATGACCTGAATTGTGGAAAGTTCTAGCATGAGACCTGTGCGAGATGGTACATTATACATAATCATAGGAATTTCAAGCTTTGACAATTCTTGATAATATTTTATCAGTCCAAGCTGTGTTGTTTTGTTGTAATAAGGGGTAACAACAAGGGCTCCATCAGCACCTAATTCTTTAGCCATCTTTGTGTTTTGCAAACAAGTTTGAAAGTTATTGTTTCCTGTGCCAACAACAAGTTTTGCTCTTCCCGCAATTTTATCCTTGCAGTATTTTATTATTTCTTTTCTCTCATCTTGTGAAATAGTTGAGGCTTCTCC
This sequence comes from uncultured bacterium, assembly GCA_949474265.1. Lineage (GTDB taxonomy): Bacteria > Bacillota > Clostridia > Christensenellales > UBA1242 > Caccovivens. The sequence continues at coordinate 94,139 of CASXBC010000001.1, forward strand.
TGTTGTGCCAAGGGCAACAATGGATTTAACTCCATTATTTAAAGCGTTTTCAATTATGTTTCCAAGTGAAAAAAAGTCTACTTGCCCATTGGAGAATGGGGTTATTAATGCGACCCCAACGCCTTCAAAGATACTCTTCATAAATTTCCTCTTTTTATATTAAATGGTCTTTTTTATTTATGAAGAAGCCAATTTGTTTGTTAAAGTTTGTTCTGAAAAGGTTTATATGATATAATTTATTTTATAAGAGAGGCATAGAATGAAAAAAATAGTTTTGGCATCAAACAACAAGCACAAAATTGAAGAGTTTAAAAAACTTTTTGAAAATTATGAATTTATGACTATGGCAGATGTGGGATTTTTTGAAGATATAGAAGAGAATGGTACAACTTTTTTGGACAACTCTTTAATAAAGGCAAAAGCGGTGCAAGACTTCTTGAAGAAAAAGAACATTGAAGCGTTTGTTATTGCTGATGACAGTGGGCTTTGTGTGGACGCTCTTGATGGTGCACCAGGTGTCTATTCTGCACGTTATGGTGGAAATCATGATTCGCTTGCTTCGAGGAAGTTGTTGTTGAAAAATATGGAGGGGATAAAGGACAGAACTGCACATTTTGAATGTGTTATTGTAAAAATGGACCCAGATTGCAACTATATTTATGCAACAGGAAAGTGTTTTGGAAAAATTGCTGACAAAGCTTATGGGGATGCTGGGTTTGCTTATGACCCAATATTTTTGTCTGATGACTTAAACAAAACCTTTGCCCAAGTGACAATGGAAGAGAAAAACTCCGTTTCTCACAGAGCAAGAGCTCTTGAGGATTTGAAGAGAAAATGGAAATTTTAGGACTTTGAAAATAGGTGATTTTGAAAGAGTTTGAAGATTTGGGATTTACAGAGAAGTTGTGGTTTGATAAAATAAAAAAGATAAAAATAAAGAAGTAAAAATAATTTACTTCTTTTTCTTTTATGAAATTTCTTTATATAAGCCAGCGTTATAATATTCTGTCAACAGTTGAATTAACTCGCCTGTTGTTGGGCGTTTGCCGTTTGTGTAAAGCTCTGCATGAAAAATGTCATTTAAAGCTTTAAAGCCTTTTGTTCTTTCAACATAGCTGATTGCATGACGCATGCTTCTTTCAATGCAGTCAATATTTTGCACCTCAAAATGTTCTGCAATTTTTACATAAAGCTCTGTGCAAAGAAAGTTTATTAAGTTTGGATTTTGTATAACCAGCTCTACGCCGTATGTAAGATAGTTGAAGCCTGAGAAGTCGCATCTAACTCCAATGCGGAGCAATACCAATTTTATTTCTTTTCTGACTTCTTCGAGATTGATTTTTGTGTTTATTGAGACAGGATTCAATTTTTTCTCCTTAATAAAGGTTTGTTTTCTATATTGTACCACGAAAACATAAAAAAGAAAAGAGTTTTTTCAAAATTTTACAAAATTCTTAAAATTCGACATCAAAGATTGATGTCTTAATGTGTGTGTTTTTTGCGAATAGATATTAAAAGTGTTTAAGTGGGATTTAAGTTATAAATTTATAACAACAGGTGCTGTTTATTATGCCAAAAGAGTTGTCAAGTGTTTTTATAAAAAATTTTTATTATTTTTTTTTCAAAAATCTAGATGTTGTGGTTTCAAATTTGACAAAATACCATATATGTTGTAAAATTTCATTTGTAAACTTGTTGTTTTGGAGGTAGAGTTATGCAGGTTGTAAAAAGAAATGGCACTATTGTGGATTATGACCCAACAAAAATCAAGGTCGCAATAGAAAAAGCAAATGCTGAGGTTTCAGGAAAGGAAAGAGCTTCAAAGGAAGATATTAAGGATATTTTGAAGCATATTGAAAACCTTGGCAAAACAAGAATTTTGGTTGAAGATATCCAAGATATTATTGAGAGAAAACTCGCTGAGCTTGGACATTTTGACCTCGCTAAAAAATATATTGTTTATAGATATACAAGAGAGTTGGTTAGAAAGGCTAATACAACAGACCTTTCTATTAAAGAACTTATCAATGGTGAGAGCGAATATTGGAACACAGAAAACTCTAATAAAAATGCTAAGATTGTAACAACTCAAAGAGATTATATTGCAGGAATTACAAGTGTTGATATAACAAGAAGATTTTTGCTTCCTCCAGAAATTGTTAAAGCTCATGATGAAGGTATAATAAAGTTTCATGATACAGACTATTTTGCTCAGAATGCTTTGCATAACTGTGACCTTATTGACCTTGAAGATATGCTTCAAAATGGCACAATGATAAACGATGTAAAAATTGAAAAACCTCATAGATTTTTGACAGCAATGACAATTGCTACTCAAATTATTACTGCGGTAAATTCTTGCCAATATGGTGGTGTTACTGTCACTATGACACATCTTGCACCTTTTGTTAGAGATAGTTATTATTTCTATTTAAAGAGATACAGAAACAGAAACTTATCAGAAGATTTGTGCAAAAAGTTTGCAGAAGAAGATGTGAGAAAGGAAGTAAAAGATGGAGTTCAGACCTTTCAATATCAAGTAAACTCTATGACAACAACAAATGGACAAGCTCCTTTCCTTTCTGTTTGTCTCTATATAGGGGAAACGGAGGAATATAAGGCGGAACTTGCTCTTATTATTGAAGAGATGCTTAAGCAAAGAATAGAGGGTATGAAAAATGAGAAAGGCGTCTTTATTACTCCAGCATTTCCAAAGCTTTTGTATGTTTTGGAAGAGGAAAATGTACATGAAAATAGCAAATATTATTATTTGACACAACTTGCCGCAGAATGTACTGCAAAGAGAATGGTTCCTGATTATATTTCAGAAAAAATCATGAAGCAAAACAAAATTGACAAAAATGGTGATGGACAGTGTTATCCTTGTATGGGTTGTAGGTCATTCCTCACACCTTACCTTGATAAAGATGGTAAACCAAAATATTATGGAAGATTCAATCAAGGTGTTGTGACAATCAACCTTGTTGATGTTGCTCTTTCTGCAGACAAAGATTTTGACCTTTTCTGGAAGATATTTGATGAAAGACTTGAACTTTGCCACAAAGCTCTTCAGATAAGACATAAAAGATTGAGTGGTATTACAAGTGATGTTGCTCCAATTTTGTGGCAAAATGGTGCACTTGCTCGTCTTAAGAAAGGCGAAAGCATACACGAACTTTTGCATGGAGGCTATTCAACTATTTCTTTGGGCTATGCAGGGCTTTATGAATGTGTGAAAGCTATGACAGGACACAGCCACACAGACAATGGAGAGGGAAAAGCGTTTGGACTCAAAGTTATGAAACACATGGTTGACAAATGTAACGAATGGAAAGAAGCAGAAGACATTGATTATAGTGTTTATGGAACTCCAATTGAGTCTACAACATATCAATTTGCGAAGAACTTGAGGAAGAGATTTGGAACTATCGAAGGTATTACTGATAGAGATTATATTACAAACTCATATCACGTGCCTGTTTTTGAAGAAATTGATGCTTTTACAAAGCTTAAACTTGAAAGCGAATTCCAAGCACTTAGTCCAGGTGGAGCTGTTTCGTATGTTGAAACACCAAACCTTACAAACAATTTGGATGCGGTTTTGGAAGTAATTAAATATATTTACGACAACATCATGTATGCGGAACTTAACACTAAGAGCGATTTTTGTCAAGCGTGTGATTACAATGGAGAGATGTTGATTGATGATAATTTGGAATGGTATTGTCCAAACTGTGGAAACCGTGACCACAACAAAATGAACGTTGCAAGAAGAACATGTGGTTATATTGGCACAAACTTCTGGAACAAAGGCAGAACTCAAGAAATTAAAGAGAGAGTTATTCATCTTGACAATAAAGATGACTAAAAAGTAATATAAATAGGAAAAAAGATGAGATACAACAAAATCAGAAAAATGGATATTGCGAACGGTCCAGGCGTAAGAGTTTCAATATTTATGCAGGGGTGCTGTTTTAATTGCAAAAACTGTTTCAACCCAGAGACTCATGATTTTAATGGCGGAAAAGAATTTTCTGACGAGACTATTGAACACATATTATCAATTTCGGACAAAGAATTTATCAAAGGCTTATCAATTTTGGGTGGAGAACCAATGCACCCTAAAAATATTGATGGAAGTGGAAAACTTGCAAAGGTATTTAAAACCAGATTTCCTGAAAAAACTGTTTGGGTATGGACAGGATTCCTGTTTGATAGAGATTTGAAAGATAAAGAAGCTTTGAAATATGTTGATGTGCTTGTGGATGGGCAGTTTGTTGAAGAACTTAAAAACCCACTTTTGAAATTTAGAGGCTCGTCAAATCAAAGAATCATTGATGTGCAAAAGTCACTTGCAGAAGGGAAAGTTGTTGTGCTTTCTGATGAACAAGTGTAGATTAACAGGAGAAAAATAAGATGAAAAACTATTTTGAAAATGAGGATGCAATCTATTTTGCAAAGATAAGACCTGGTGCAACAATTCCTACAAAAAGAGATGAAGATGCTGGCTATGACCTTTATGCTTGTTTTGATGAGGATTTCTTTGTCATTGAAGCAGGAAAAACTAGAGCTGTGCCAACTGCACTTGCGATAGCGTATTCAAAAAAATATTACACTCAAATTGAAGAGCGAAGCAGTATGGCAAAAATCGGTATAAAAAAATCAGGTGGTGTGTTTGATTCGGGCTATCGTGGAGAATACCTCATAATGACTTACAACACAAACGACAAACCATTTGTGATTTCAAAGAAAACAGCAGAAGAAGTTGGAGAAAAGCTTGTTGTTGGCGGAAAAACATATTCTACCAAAGATGTTATACTTTATCCATATACAAAGGCAATTTGTGAGATGGTTGTTCATCTTGTTCCCCAAATGCAAGAAAGTGAAATTTCTTATGAAGAGCTTAAAAGTATACCTTCTGAAAGAGGAGAGGGCGGCTTTGGCTCATCAAATAAATAAAAATAATTATTTATTTAATATTTGCTAAGAAATAAATTAATAAAAATAAAAAAGGGATTTTTTCCCTTTTATTTTTTTATAATAATATGAAAATAAAAAATTAAAAAATTTAAAATATATTAAAAATAAAATCAATTTAAATACAATAGAAAAATATAAAAAAATTGCTATTTACCTTTAAAAATGACATTTATAGCAACTTTTTTAATTAAAATAATGTTTATTTAAATAAAATTAAAGAATTAAATAAAATATTTAATTACAATTAATTAAGAATAAAAATAATATTTTTAATATTTAAAATTAATTAATTTTTAATTATTTATTATTTTTGAAATTAATTAATAATTAAATTAATTTATTATTTTTATAAACACAAATCTAAAATCATCATAAAAATAAATCCAATAATAAATGCCCATGTGCCAAGTGAGGATTTTTTATTTTCATGAAGTTCTGGCATAAGCTCTTCAATTATTACATACAGCATTGCTCCTGCTGAAAATGAGAGAAGCCAAGGAAGCAGACATGCAATACTTTTTGCAAGGAAAAAGCCTGCTACTGCAAAAATAGGCTCCACAATCCCACTTAAAGCACCAAAGAAAAAAGCTTTTTTGCTTCCGAGAGACTTTTGAAGGGGCATGGCGGTCGCCAAGCCTTCAGGAAAGTTTTGTAATGCGATGCCTAGTGCAAGCATAAATGGGCTTAGATAGGTTGCGGTGTTTACTGCAGCTGCAGTTCCGACTGCAAAACCAACAGAAAGTCCTTCTGGGATGTTATGTATTGTTATTGCGGTAAAAAGTTTGAAAGGGCGTTGGTGGTCAGACTTTATAAATCTTTTGCTTATGCAATCTAAAGTTATCATAAACACACCGCCAAGCAAAAAGCCAACGCAAACAGGTATGATTGTCAGGTTTCCCCAACTTGGCTCGGCATTTTCAATGGATGGCATAAGCAAAGACCAGATTGAAGCAGATAGCATGATGCCTGAAGCAATGCCGATTGTTATTTTATTTAAGGTATCAGAAGGTTTTTTAAAGAAAAAAATTAATAATGCACCAAGAGATGTAAAGGCAAATGGCAGTGTAAATGATAATATAAGAGTAGTTGTTAAGTTCATTTTCTTTCGTATTTCTCCTGTTATTCATTTTATGGAGAAAAGATTTTTCTGTGACAAGGAGAAGTTTTGGAAAACTTAAAAACAGTGAAGCTGATTGAAAGTTGGGTTTTAAAAAACATGCAAAAACGCATATTTTTAATTTAAAAACCTTTATTTTTGCATGTTTTTTATAGATTTTCTTTTATTTTTTTGCTACATAATTTTAAATAATAAAAAAATCATAAAAAATTAATTAAAAATAGGCAAAAACCTGCATTTTTGCAGGTTTTTTGAAAAGCTTTTTCATTCGGTAATATCTAACAAGTAAGACTTTTTGCAAAATACATTTATTTGTGAGGTTTAAATTGACTTTTTTAGTTAATTATATTAATATATATTACGTAAGAAAAATTGCAGAACTAACTACAAAAATCTTACATAAAAATTCTGATAGTGCGACCGATAAACCTCTCAAGGACTTTTGAGAGTTTTTTGTGTCTAAAAAGATTTTTGTTTTTGCAGGGCTTATCCAAAAGGAGATTTCTGAAATGGAAAGAATGAGACGTGGTATGTTGTATTTTATCTTGATGGGGATGTTTTTGCTGACAGCTGGTGTTGGTACCTTTAAACTTGCAGGAAATAATGTGTCTCCAACAAGCGTGGTTGAAGAGGTGGATGAGGTTGACCAATCTGTTTCTGCCAAGGCGGTGACAGAAGTTACATTTGATGAAAATTCATCAAGCCTTTCATATCCATCTGGAACGATTTCTGTGGATACAACCTATACATACAAGAACCGTGCTTTTACAAGTGCAATATCTATGTCAGGTCTAACGGTAAATTCTGGTATAACTATGAATATTGTTTTTGATGGTTGTTATTTTACTGGGACGATTAGTTTTCCTTCAAGTGGTTTGACTTTATCGGGTAATTCAACTTTAAATATAACTTTTCAAGATTGCTATTTTGGACAATATTATGGAAATGCACTTGGCTATACTAAAAGCGGCACAGGTACAATGAATGTTTATTGGAATAACTGTATTGCGCGTTTGGGTGGACAGCATTATGGTTTCCTGTATAGTAGTAATAGTGGTGCAACTCACTATTTCAACAATGTTTTATTTTTAATGTATGGCAGTGGAAGTGGCGGAGGTATAATTTCAAGTAGCGAAACTGTATATTTTAATAATACTTATGCCCCAACTGGTTTTGGAAATCATGCAGGAGTGACATATTATACAGATGGGACAGAATTTGCAGATATAAGAACATTTACAAGCGCAAATTCTGACAAATGGTCAACAAACTGGGATTTTGAGAATAAGTGGATTTATTACAATCACTCTTCTACAACATTTTTGTATGGTTTAGTTCCTGTTACTCGTGCTGGAGCAAAGCATTTGGGTTTGACCAATAATGCCATTACTGTTGCCTTGTATGCAAACTTCGATGCGATGACCAAAGACAATGCAAGTGGATATATCAAATATTCACAAGCTTCAAGTGGTGGGTCTGTCAAACTTGGTGCTGGAAATCACTTCACAAGAAATGGTTACACACATAAATGGGCGTATTCTCCAGATGGGCAAGGTGCAGATGAGTTGACTTTTACTCAGAATGGCTCAGCTTATGCAATTTGGAATCCAGAGACTTATAGAATTACATATAACGCTGATGGTGGCAGTATTGCTGCAAGCTCAAATTGGTCTGGCAGTGGTTCAACTGCAATAAGAGACTATACGATTGAACAATCTGTTGTGCTTCCAAGTGCCGGCCTTACAACAAAGAGAGGATATACACTTTCTGGTTGGAAGCCTAGTTCAACTGTGGGCAATTGGAATTCATCAACAACTTATGCTCAAGGCTCAACACAAACAGGAAAGTATGGTACTGTGACCCTAAATGCTCAATGGACTCCAAATGTTTATCAAATCACTCTTGATGCCAATGTTGGGAAATTACACATGCCAGATGGTGGAACAAACTCAAATGCAAATCCGCTTGTGGTGTACGAGCGATTTGGGGATAATTGGTACACAAGTGGCACAAGCTTTACTGATTCAACAAAGATAACTTCGCTTAGTGCATGTCCAACTTTCAGTGGATATGATTTTAAAGGCTATTGGACGAAACCAGATGGAGATGTTGAAGGAAGTGTGCAAGTTATCAGTGATACCGGAGATTTTATTGCAGGAAAGACAACAATCTTTGCAGATGACAACACGGATGATGGCTCTCCAAGGACAGCAAAACTTTATGCACATTGGGAAGGAAAAGAAATTAAGCTTACCTTAAATGGAAATGAGGCAAACACAGCTTGCTCCCACACTGAAATCTTTGTCAAATATTGGGAGAATGCACTTCATGCAAGCGGAAGTGACAGTGTAAGTTTGACTTTGCCAACGAAAATTGGTTATATCTTTGGTGGTTGGACGAAGACTTTGAATGGAGATGATGTGGTTGTTGATGCAGGCACTTCTCCTACACTTGTTTCTGGAACATCTTATACTGATATGGATGAGACAAAGTTGGTTTGGGTAAATCCAACAGATGTCACTCTTTATGCTAAGTGGATTCCGAATATTTACAAGGTTACACTTGATAAAAATGGTGGAACAGGTGGAAGTGACCAATATTGGTATAAGTTTAATATAGAGAAATTTTATTCAGATGAAGAGTGTACAAGTCAGATAACATCAATTGAGATGCCAACAAGAAGAGGAGATACTTTTGAGGGATATTATACATCGCCAGACCCAAGTGCTTCTGCTCAATATGTAAACCACAATGGAGTTTGGGTGAATGGCGGTTTGTATAACACTCCTTCAAATTCAACACTTTACGCAAAGTGGACTCCAAACATCTATGAAATCACATTGGATTCTGGGCTTTATAATTCTGAAACGGATGAAAATCCAGCTTCTTCTGCAACTGAAAGCGGCACAGGCACAATGTGGGTTAGATATGATGACGCATGGTACAGTGATGCTCTTTGTGGGGAGGCTCACAAGCTGACAACTTTACCTATTATGCCTAGCAAGACAGGTTACACATTTAATGGGTATTGGACAACAAAGATGACCGAAGGAGTGCTTGGAGCAATTCAAGTAGTGGATGCTACAGGTAAGATAATAGATGGAACGACAAATATTTTCCATGATGGAATAGAGATTGGAAATAGAAAACTCTATGCACATTGGACTGTAAAAACTTATGATATAACTTTCAATTATCAAACTAGTGATGTGAATGGAGAAGCACCAGAGATTATGTTTTCTGGTGATGTTGACACAAGAAAACTTGAAGCAAATAAGGACAAGCTTACTGTTGGAAATACTTTGACAATAAGTAATGTTGCTTATGGCTCAACAATCAATGTCACAGTCACTATTCAAGGACTCGACAATGAATTTGGTAAAAGAAATTTTGTAATTAATTATGGCGTTGGAGCAAATTCTGGAGCCCCAACAATAGACAGTGAGGACCATGCTGAGATAGAGGGTACGATTGAGGATTTTGACCAAATCTACAATTTCTATGTTTCTGAAAAGTTTACTTTGACTTTTGATAAAAATGGTGGTGCATGGCAGACTGCAGGTGCTGACGAACTTGATGAAAATGGAAATATAAAGAAAAACTTTCTGTATGGCCAATCAGTAGATTTAGCAACAATTGACAAACTTACAAGAGACAATTATGAATTTTTGAATTGGAAAACTGACAGTGGCAAGGTTTATGAGCCAGCTTCAGTTTACAACCAAAATGGAAATGAAAATGTAAGCGAAATACTTTATGCTCAATGGACAGGAGTTTTGTATACCATTAATCTTGATTCAAGCAATGGAGAAAACTCTGTTACAAGTGACCTTTCGCAGATTATTGAAAAATATGGTACAGGTTTCTTCAGAACAACAGATTGTTCTGAAGATGAGAACCCATTGATTTTGAAACCTGTTTCAAAAGGTTATGTCTTCCAAGGCTATTATATAATAGAAACAGATGGCAGTGAAAGACAGATTGTCAATGCCAATGGAGAGATTGTTGTTGAAAACATTTATTTCAACAAAAACAACACTGACTCTGACAAGAGTGTGACAATTTATGCTAAGTGGGAAGCTGGGCAATATAAAGTGACATTCAACACAAATGGAAGGGGTACTTTTGCCGCTGATGAAAGTGGTGCTACAGGCCAACCTACCAAAAAACTTGATGTTATTTTCAATGCTCCAATTTCATTTAATGTTGAAACTGACAAACTTCAACTTACAGAAGTTAAGGGCTATCAACTTGATGGTTGGTACACAGCGACAACTGATGGTGAAAAGATTTTGAATGCAGACGGAAGTTCTGCTGGTGCCTCAAGGTTTATTGATGCGGACGGGAATTGGATTTTTGCTCCAGATTTCACTGTTGAAAACATTGATGGCACAGATGTTTTGGTGCAAAACCCAATCATTTTCTATGCACATTGGACACCTATTACATATAATTTTGATATAAACTATAAAGCGTTTGGCGGAACTGACAGTGCAACTGATTTGAAAGTTACGGTTACCGGCGGTGCAACTGTTTCAAGTGAAACTCTTAAGTATGAAGATGGAAATGGAACAGTTAGAGTTTCTGCGGTTTATAATGACAATCTAACTAAGATTACAATTACTCTTGAATCTTTGGCAGGTAAAAACTATATCATTTCTGGAAGTGCAATTTCAGGAATTGGAGAACTTTCAAATGTGTGTCCATTTGATTGGCTTCCTGAGGCAAGTGGCTCTCAAGATATTTATGTGCTTCAACTTTACACAATTGCTTATGATGTAAATGGTGGAAGCGGAACAGTGGCTGAAACTTCAAAAGCTTATGGCATTGATGCGGCTGTCACTGCAAATGTTCCAACTCGCACAGGACATAGCTTTGTAAATTGGAACACAGCTCAAGACGGAAGTGGGACAACTTATGATGCAACAATTGATGCTAAAAAGATGTATTCCGTTGATGCTGATGTAACTTTGTATGCTCAATGGCAAGCAAATTCTTATTCAATTAAATATGACAAAAACAAACCAACAGATGCAAGCTCAGAAGTGGCTGGCACTATGGCAAATTCAGACCATGTTTATGATGTTGCTAAAAACCTTTCAACAAATGGCTATTCATTGACAGGTTGGACTTTCGTTGGTTGGAATCTTCAAGCGGATGGCACAGGCAATGGTGGCATTCATTTTGCTGATGGAGCTGAAGTTTTGAATCTTACTACTGATAGTGATGGGGAAGTTGTGCTTTATGCTCAATGGACAAGAAATAAATACAATGTAGTTTATGACAAGAATGCTCCAACAAATGCAAGTGGAACAGTTGAAGGAACAATGAATCCAACAAACTTTGAATATGACATAGAAAAAGCATTGAGTAAAAATGCTTACATGCTTAGGGGTTGGGCTTTTAACGGTTGGAAAACTGAAAATGGCGTAAGTTTTTCTGATGAACAACTTGTGAAAAATCTTTCAGAAACAAACAATGCGGTTGTTACACTTTATGCACAGTGGGTTGCAGAAAAGATAACTGTTACATTTGATGTGGATGCAGAAAATACAGGTGCAACTGTAGACCCTGAAACAAAAGAATACAATTATGATGATGAATATGGTGAGCTTCCAACTCCAACAAGAGTGGGTTATGAATTTGTTGGCTGGTACACTGCAAGAGATGCAGGAGAACAAATCTCTGAGAAATCTGCGGTAGTTGGAGAAAAGGATTCAGCAACAGGAAATTATGTTGTGACAATCTATGCTCATTGGAAAGCAAAAGTTTACACTGTTACATTTGATGCAAATGGCGGAAGTGCAACAAACAGTGTTTATGTAAGATATGATGATTCTAAAATATATTCTACTTATACAAATGGACAGGTAAGTGGAGAAGTTTCTGTGCTTGCAATAACCTCTACAAGAGAGGGTTATGATTTTGATGGTTGGACTGAAACTCAAAATGGTGGAGATGTTGTAATCACTAAAGACGCAGGGCTTAGAGGCGTTGGAAATAATTATGTGCAAACTGTGAATTCACTTGCTGTTTGGAAACATGATGCGGATGTTACACTTTTTGCAAAGTGGATTGTTCATGTGCTTGCAATAACTGCAAACCTTCATGATGGAAATGGCTTTGTGGTTGATGAAACTACAGCTGCTGGCTGGACTATTCAATCATCAAACACAACAGCAACCAAAGAAGTAAATTATGGAGAAACTTATGGTGCTTTGCCTGTGGTTTACAGAAACGGATATACATTCCTTGGATGGTCAAAATCTGAGGATTCTACTACAGTTGATGTTTTGCCAACAACGATAATGGGAAATCTTGACCAAGTCATCTATCCTGTTTGGGAAGCAGAAACTTACACTGTTAAATATTTTGACACTGACGGTGTAACTGAAATTGCTGGTCTTAGTCCAACAACCTATCAAATTATTACTGCAACGGCACTTCCTATCACAACAAAAGATGGTTATAAATTCGTAGGCTGGAAACCATTTGTTAGTGCAGGTGCATGGGATACAAATAAGGTTTACACAAATTCTGATACTTTTGTTGGAATGTATGGCTCTATCTCTCTTTGTGCACAATGGACACCAGAAGTTTATGAGGTGACCCTTGCTCATAATGGTGGAAGCTACAATGGTTCTACAGCAAACTTCAATTTCTATTATAAATATCAACAAAGTGAACTTGGATATTTTACAACTGCAGATTGCAATGTTGCTTTTGATGCAACTGCACTTAAGGCAACAAGAACAGGTTATCTTTTTGAAGGTTATTTTGATGGCTCAACCTCGTTCATTGATGCTGATGGAAATATCACATCACATTTCTATGATTTCTTAAACGGAAAGACTGTGACTGCTAAATGGCAGGCAAAGACTTACAATATTTCACTTAATGCAAACACCGGAATTTCTGATACATCAACGACAACTTCTGTAGTTGCTACTTACGACTCAAATGAGTTGATTCCAAATGTTATTGTGCCTCCAACTAAAGTGGGATACATCTTTGGTGGATGGACAAAAACTTTGAATGGAGATGATTTTGTCATTTCTTCTGATGGAAATCTTATTGGCACTACAGATTATGTTGCTACTGTAAACGGAAATGTTGTTTGGCATAATGACAGCGAAACAACAGTTGTGCTTTTCGCTAAATGGACTGCAGCTCAAACTACTATTATGCTTGATTCAAATGGTGCAACCACAGCAGGAACAACAAGTGTTGTTGCTACTTATGACAGTGCAACTCTTTCAAGTGAGATAACAAATCCTCAAAGGACAGGTTATACTTTTGACGGTTGGACAATTCAAAATGGCACTGCTGCAGTAATCGGTGTCAACGGCAAGCTTGTTGCTGGGATTACAGGTTACACAAGTTCAAACGGCGAATGGATTTTTGATAATGAATTAAACAAAACAAACAGCATAACTTTGTATGCAAAATGGATTGCAAACAGATATAAGATTTCATTTATGAATGGCGACCAAGCAGTGCTTACAGGTTCTAGCGATACTGTTTATGCAGAATATGACAGCAATCAATTGTTTAAAAATGAGATTGGCACTGAAAAGGCAAATCCACCAACAATTTCAGCTGCTGGGTACACTTTTGCTGGTTGGTATACTGAAAATCAAAATTTTGACAATCAAGTTATTGATGAAAACGGTGCACTTTGTGTGTCAACAATAACAGGTATTTTGGAAAATGGTTTGTGGAAGAGTGCTTCTGAACAAACATTCTATGCAAAACTTGGAGCAACTCCTTACACATTAACTTATGAGGCAAATGGCGGAACATGGAAAACTACAGAATCTGGTGACCCTGTTTCTTCAACTCAGGCTTATGACATCACAGAAACTTTCAATCTTTATGGATATAATCAAGTTTCAAGGGATGGTTACACTTTGGCTTGGAGAGTTAAATCATACAGCGGAGATTCTTCAAGTTTGTGGAGAAATGCTACAGGCACATTCCCTGTTGGACAACAAATTTCAGGACAATACGGAAATGTTGTTTTGGAAGCAGTTTGGACAGCAAAGACCACCGCAATCACATTGGTTTTGAACAATGCTGGTGGTGACGGTCAATTGACAAATTCTCACAGTGCAACTTATGGACAAGTTGTTTCAGACATTTCTGGAGATGCGACAAACCGTCCAGAAGGCATCACAACAGTTGCTTGGAAGAAGGGGTACACATTCCAAGGTTATTACACCGCAGATAAAGATGGCGTAAGAGTGTTTGATGCAAACGGAAAGATTCTTTCAAATGTTGACAAATTTACAGATGCTGAAAAGAAATGGATATATATTGAAAGCTCAGGCGTAAGCGAGGCTTCTGATGTGCTTAATCTTTACGCACAATTTACTCCAAATGTTTATTCTTTCAATTTGGCAATTGGTGCTGGTGTTGATTATGTTTTGATTAACGGTGCTTGCGACGCAAGTGGTACTGCACTTTCTTCAAACTATAAAGTTTCAAACACTTCAACAATTTATGCTCAATATGGAGCAAATATTGTGTTGCAAGCCTTTGCTAAAAATGGTTATGCAATCAGAAACTTTACAATGGGACTTTCTGAAGCCACTTCAGCTGTTGGTGAGATAAAAAATACAACAGAAGGCAGTTTTGCAGAATATTCATTTGTTTTCCAAGATGGAGAATCAATTGATATTTCGAAAAATGCTGCTGGCGAGCCGGCTACATATATAGCTGCAAACGCAGAGTCAACAAATGTTAAGTATGAAGTTTATTACAAACTTCAAAATTCAGCAAGTGGCTATGCAAACGAATTGTTGGTAGGACAGTTTGTCACAATGGCTGGAAGCAGTCTTTCAATTGAAACTGTGAAGGCTTTGGTTTCAGACAATTTGATTGTTGGCTACTATTACAGCGGAAACGACTTTACTACAACAAACAAACCTGTTGCAGGAAATGGTGGAGAAAAAGACAATGCAACAAGCTTTATTGTTCAAGGTGACGGAAGCTTGAAAATTTATCTCTACTATGATGCAACAAAATATGAAATAGTTTACAACACAAACGGCGGAAGCATTGGTGATGGGGCAAAGGTAGAATACTATTATTACGAACAATTTACTTTGCCTGGTCTTGCGAATGAAGAAGGAAACATCACTTGCACAATGCAAAAAGCAGGCTATGCTTTTGCTGGTTGGAAAGTTTTTGAAAATGTTGGCAATTGGAGCACAACAGAGTATTTTGATGTGGATAATGCTTTCGTTTCAAACAAATATGGAAGAGTTACCCTTGTGGCACAATGGGTAGACAACACTTATGATTTGGAATTTGGAAATGTTTACAATTCATTTGAAGTAAAAATTCTTACAAGTGAAGGTGTTGTAAAAGAAACAGTGATTGTTACTAGTGCAAACAACATCATAAAGGACATCAATTTCACAGACATCATCTTGACTTCAACAAAACCTTTGGCTCACAAGGTTGATGGCACTGCTTTGGCATCTTCTGTAACAACGGCAAACAATCCAACGAGAGCTGGTTATGTTTGGGGAATTGAAAACTCTGAAGGCGTTATAAACCTCTTTAGTATTGGTACTACTTATGAAAATGGCTTTAGTTATAATGGAACATGGTATGATAGTACTTTGGCAGGAGCTACAGGATGTCATGCTTTCTCTGGACTTGAAGCAACTGCTGGTGCAACTGCAAAATTAAACCTCTTGTGGAGTGCTCAAGAGTATACCGTTACTCTCAATGCAAATGCTGAAGATGGAGTTGTTTCTCCAACAGAGGTAACTGTTAAATATGATGAAGCCTATGGAGAACTTCCTATTGCAACTCGTCCTGGATATACTTTTGATGGATGGTACAAGGAAGTTGGTCTTTCAAACAAGGTTGAAGCTACAACAATAGTTTCAACTGCTTCTGACCACACACTCTTTGCAAAATGGAAAGAAAATCAATACACAATTGTTTTGAATGGAAATGGTGGTGCTGTTGACACTGTGGATGGGTTTGTTGACCTAAGTGGAATTAAAGGGGCGGACAACACATGGAGACTTACTGCGACTTATTCTAGAGAAGGAACTTTCAATGCAACTTTAAACAGAAAAGGCTTTACTTTAAAAGGTTGGGCTTTGTCAGACGGAACTTCAACAACAGGAATTACTGCACAAGGTACAATTTCTGGAAGCAATGGCTCATTTACTGTGACAGGAACAAAAGTGCTTAACCTTACAACTCAGGCAAATGCGGAAGTCTATCTCTATGCTCAATGGGAAGCTGACTATGTTGAGATTACTTTAAATGCTGGAAATGGCACTGTTTCACCTACATTGCTTTATGCAAAATTTGGAGCAAAATACAGTGAAGTTTCTACCGAAAAAGGTGGGGTTGGACTTGGCGACCTTCCTATTGCAAGCAGAAATGGTTACGGCTTTGATGGTTGGTTTACAACTCTCACTGCTGGCAATCAAATAACAAAAGATTCAGTGGTTGAAACTGACTCTTATGACACAGCAACAAACACTTACAAAGTAACTCTTTATGCACATTGGAGTGCAAACAAATATAATGCAACTCTTGAAAAACAAGGAGGAAATGGAGGTACAAGCGACATTTGGTACCTCTTTGACACAGAGAAATATTACTCTGATGAAGGTTGCACAACGCTCTTGGCAAATGAAACTCTTGCAATCCCTAATCGTGATGGTTATTCATTTGGTGGATACTACACTGCAAGCAATGGTGCAGGTATTCAATATGTAAACAATTCAGGAAAGATTGTAAACAGCTTGTATAGTGTTGTTTATTCAAACACAACACTTTATGCAAAGTGGGTTGCAAATTCTTATATGTTGACTTATGAAGTAAATGATGGAGATGAACTCTCTTCAATTTCAAAAGTTTATGGAACATCATTTAGTGCAACTGAGCTTCCAACACCAACAAAGACAGGTTATGATTTTGTTGGCTGGTATAGTGATGCGGCACTTACAAACAGTGTGACTGCAGGTATGCTATTTAATGTTGGTAATGCCAACTTTGCAGATGTGGGCACGGCGGATACAACTGCAACAATTTATGCAAAATGGACACCAAGTCCAAACACACCTTATACTATCTATTACTATGGTCAAAAGCTTGGAGTTTTTGATGAAGAACTTAATGAAACAAACTGTAGCTTGATTGAAAGTGTAAATGGTAAGGGTGTTACAGGAGACTCTGTGACAGCACCTGTAAAAGCTTACACAGGATTTGTTTCTCCTGAAGAACAAACAAAAGTCATCACTGCTGATGGCAAAATGGCAATCTATTATTATTACGCACGAGACACAAGAAATCTCAACCTTGTTAAAGGTAAGGGAATTGCAGAAGTTTCTGCAAGTGGTATTGGAGTTTCTTCTGACGGAACAAAAGTTCAATATGGTGCGACAGTAACATTATCTGCAATTGCAAGTGCAGGTTACTCTTTCAGCGGTTGGACTGTGACAAACAACACAGTGACAATCACAAACAATTCTTATTTGCATGAAGTGCTTGTGGATGTTGAGATTACTGCAAATGCGACAGCAGTGCTTACAGATTACACAATTGAAATTTATCAAATGAATCTTTCTGGTGGCTATGAAACTGCACCAACAAAGACTGTTGTTAAGTCTGCCACAACAGATACAGACGTTTCTGTTGATGCAGCAACTTACAGAGATACAGGCTTTGCATTTGATGAAGAAAACACAAATAATATTTTGTCGAACAAAATTAATGGAAGTGGAAACACTGTATTTAAGATTTATTATAAGAGAAATCAATATAAGTTTGATTTGGCTGGATGCTTTAATGGCTTGAATGCTGAAAACATCAATCCAAACAATGTTGATATAACAGTAAACGGTCAGATGACTGCTGCTCAAAATGACATTTATATTGATGTGTATTATGGTTCGACTATAGTTATCACAAATCTTGATTTGCATAGTGCATATAAATATACGGGCTATGCTGTGACAGATGCAGAATTTGTTTCTGCTGAAGCATTTTCAGATATAACATTTGTAGTTTCTGCAAAGAATGTTCTTGCTAGATTGTATTTTGAAAGCAAAGCAGCTTTTGAAATCAGTTATGATGTTGCAGACGGAACAAATCAAACTTCAAATCCAACAAGCTATAAAGCTTCACCAAACGAGCAGACAATTGTTTTGGCTGACCCAACAAGAGCTGGTTATGAATTTGTAAGTTGGGATGAGACTATTACTTGGTTGGGAGATGACCATGGAGAAGTGCTTCCAACTGTTGAAGGTACAGCACTCACAATCCCAGCAAATGCTTATGGTTCAATCAAGCTAAAAGCGGTTTGGAAGGCGTTGACTTACAACATTACTTATGTGCTTGATGGCGGAACGCTTGAAAGCGGTGCAATTTCAACTTATACAATTGAAAGCACAGACAAACTTCCTGCTGTTACAAAAGAAGGTTACTCATTCAAAAATTGGAAGGCAACGACAGTTTCTGGAAATTGGCAAATAAACGACGTTGTAAACGCAGGGGATGCTATTACAGGAAAATATGGAGATGTTACTCTTACTGCAACATGGCAAACAGATGCCGTTGAAGTGATTTTCAATGCAAACAAAGGTGCAGGCTCAACTGCAATCACAATGAACATCAACCTTGATGTTACTACAGGACAAGCAAAAGCGTATATTGCTTATATGGATACAAACTTCTATACGGGCTGGTCTGGAAATACTAGACCAAACCACACAACAGGCACAGTAGTTAAACCTGTTGCGAGCAGAAATGGTTATGTATTTAACGGTTGGTACACTGAGGCAAATGGTGGAGTTCAAGTGTTGACAGATGCTGGTGTATTAAATCCAAATGTTGCAGGGCTTACTGATGCAAATGGAAATTGGATTTCAACAGCAATGACAGGCACACAACTCTATGCTCAATGGACAAAACTTTCAAATATTGAAGTTACTTTTGACCTCAATCTTACTTCTAGTGAGGGAGAGGACACAAGCCTTACTCCAAGCTCAAAGACGGTTACTTTTGATGAGACTTATGGTGCTCTTGCAATAGCAACACGTACGGGTTACACTTTTGGCGGATGGTTTAAAGATAAATCTTGTGCAGCTTCAACTGAGGTTACTGCTGACACATTGGTTTCAAATCATCAAAATCACACTCTTTATGCAAAATGGACAATCAATCAATATACATTGACAATCAATCTTGATGGTGGTCTTTATGGAGATGAAGAGACAGTTGAGCCAATTACTCAAAATTATAAATCAACCTACAATCTTAAAAACCCTACCAAAACAGGCTATGGCTTTGACGGTTGGGTGCTTGAAGGTGCAGGCAGTGTCAATGCTGAAACAGGAGTGTTTACATTTGGTGCTGGCAATGCTACTCTTACTGCAACTTGGACATCAAAGACGTACACAATCACTTTGAGCCAAGAAGGAGAAGGTGTTACTGCAGGTACTTCAAGTGTGACAGCAATTTTCAATAGCAATGTTATTTCTGAAAGTATAACAAATCCAACACGCACAGGTTACACTTTTGAGGGTTGGACTGCAACAGATGGTGGCACAGATTTCATAATTACTATTGCGGGGAAATATGCTGCTGATGCTGTTGAAGGCTTTATCAAAGATGGTAAATGGGTTGGCACTGAAAATAAGACAATTTATGCAAAATGGACTGCAAACTCTTATACAATTAGCTATGTTGCCGGTGATGAAACATTGTATGGCACTGCAACAGGAACAACTGCTGAAACTGATGCAATCTATGATAGAGATGTAAAACTTGCAACAAATGGTTTCTCACTTAAAGGTTATACTTTTGCAGGTTGGAAGGATGAAAATGGCAATGTTTATGAAGCAGGCACAACTCTTACAAAACCAAACTTCTCAAGTGCGGTAAATGGAAAAGCAGTGCTTATGGCGACATGGACTGCAAACAAATATAATATATCTGTTTCTGGTGCAAATGATGAGGCTGAAACTATTGAAGTAGAATATGGACGTGCTTACTCAGATTCAGAACTTTCATTTATCACAGATGTTGAAAAATATAACAAAATTGGCTACAACCTTACAGGTTTTGCTGAAGTAGATGGTGTTTTTGTAATTGATAGCGAAGGCTTGCTTATCAAAAATCTTTCTACGGCTACAGGTGTTTTAATCACTGATGGCAATATCTGGGCTTATGCAAACAATTTGTCATTGGAAGCAAAATATTCTGCAAAAGAATATACTTTGCATTTCAATATTGCAGACACAAGGCCAGATGAACAAGAAAGCTCAGCACCAAGCGTTGATGGTGAAGCTTCTAAAAAGATTTACTATGACCAAACTCTTGGACAAGACGGTGTTTGGAAGAGTGCAACAGCATCAGGTTATTACTTTAATGGTTGGTCATTTAGAAATGATGTTAGACCTGTTCCTTACTCTCAATTAACAGATGAAGCAAAAGCAATTGTTGATGCAAACAAAGACCTTTACGTATTTACACGTGGAGAGGTTACTGATGAAGATGATTACACAATAGATTATGTTTATGTATTGACACAGTTTAATTCAGACAAAAATATTGCAGAGCCATTGCTTGGACAACCATTAAAAATTTCTGAAGTTGAATTTGCAACCTCAACTACAATGGTAAATGACAAAGCAAGTTTCTGGGCAAGCCTCAATGCAAACGGTGAAGTTACAATCTATGCAACATGGATTGGAAGAACTGATATTAAGTATGAAATTTATTTCATGCAAGAAGAGATACTTTATGATGATGCAGCAACAAATTTTGATGAACTTGAAAAAGATTCTTACAACCAAGCAATCTTGACAAAAGGTCAAAAAGTAAATTATGACTTAAAGACTTATAAGGTTGTAAGTTCTGTTGAAAAGAATGATGCGTTAATTTCTGATGATGTAGAACATTACATTGTTGACAAATACGGCTTTGAAGGTTTCTCTTTCTATAAATACGAATATATTGGAAAGATAATTCAGGCTGAAGGTGAAGGTGTTAAGACCAAGATTTATGGTTTCTATGATAGACAATCATTCAATTTGACTTTGTCAAAAACTAAGGGTGTGACAAGCATCAAAGCGGAAGGTGACGGTGTTTCTCCAAAAGCTGATGCAAGAAATGATGAAATTTCTTACACTGTTAAGTTTGGTGCAACTGTTTCTCTTGTAACGACTCTTAAGGTTGGTTACACTTTTGACAAGTGGGAGACAGTGGCTGGATTTACAGGTGTTGAAACAAAAAATGATGCTGTTGAAGGTTTGACAAGAACAGACAACTTCACAATGCCAGCAACAACTCTTGGTGTAAATATCAAGGCTGTGGCAACGGCAAACAAAGATACAAAGTTTACTGTTGAATACTACACTGAAAATATTGATGACTCTGATTTCTCAAAATTTGGCGAATCAGTAGAGATGGCTGGGGAGACAGACACTGAGATTGATTTAAGTTCAATCAAACTTACAAATGATGAAGGCTTTACATATTCTTATTACACAGTAAAATCAAGTGCTATTGACCCTGAGACAAGAGATGGTTCTCTCAATATTGAGGGGGACGGCTCACTTGTTATTAAAATTTATTACACAAGAAATTCATACACACTTACAATCAACTATGTAAAAGCAGGAAACAAAGTTGTTAGACCTGCCGTAACAAGTGTGCTTAAATACGGAAAAACATACAGTGTTGATTCTCCTGTTGTGACAGGTTTTGAAATTGAAGCTGGAAAAGAAGTTGTCAGTGGAACTATGACTGCATCTGACACAACAATCAATGTGCTTTATACAGCAAACAATTACACAATCACTTATGTGACAGAAGGTGGAGAGTTTATTGGTACTGCAAATGTAGATTATACAGTAAACTTCACAATTGAAGACCAAATCAAACTTGCTTCTTTGACAAAAACAGGTTGGAGCTTTACAGGTTGGACTGTTACTGCAATTGACACTGATGCTTATGTGGATGTGTCAGGGGAAGCTGGAAAGTTTGTACTTGGTCATGTTTATAAAGAAAGTGCTATTGATGCTGGAATGTTTGGAAATGTTACTCTTACTGCAAATTGGACAGAGAGAGGAGATATTGCTTACAAGATAAACTTCTTCCTCATGGATGTAAAAGGAAGTTATACTGATGTTGAGGCAATAGTTGTTTCAAGAGATGATGGTATGACAGGCAAGCCTTTAAGTATTGAAGTTGGCGATGACAATACTGTTTTGACTGTAAACGGAAAAGATTATTCTTATGACGGATTTAAAGTAAACGAAACACTTTCAAACCTTAATGTTGTGGTTAATGGAGACGGAACAACAGAGTTTAATGTTTACTTTGACAGAAATCAATATTCTCTTGAGATTGAAAAACAACTTGGTATTAAGAGCGTAAAAGTTAAAGTTGGCGACAATGCTGAAGTTGAATACTCAGGTAAACTTGATATTTACTATGGTGAAAATATTAAGATTTCTGTGACAATGGAAAATGGTTCTTCTTGGGAAGGATATGATGTTGAAGGTACAACTCCAACAGGACTTCTGACAACAAACGATTTGGCAAACCTCGTTCAAGAAGTTTCAATGGGACTTGGCAATGCAAAACTTATTGCAAAGGCAAGCACAAACTCTTACACTTTGACAATAGATGCAAATGGTGGTTTGTATCAAGATAATGAAACTCTTGAAGTTAGACAAACATATCAAAGCTCTTATGTTTTCGACACTCCAACACGTATAGGTTATACATTTGATGGCTGGACACTTGAAAGTGGTGCTTATGGTAAAATCACAGAAAGCACTGCATCAGACGGACAGACTATTTACACTTACACATTTGGTGCTGGTGATGACACCGTGACAGCAAAATGGAAAGTGAATAGATATGAAGTTGTGCTTAATTTCAATGATAAAAACTTCTCAAATGGCTCAACTTTTGCAACTATTGATAAGATTAAAACAAACTCAAATGAGGTGCTTAGTATTGTCGGTGGAAAGTTGGCTTTGTTTGCGGTTTATGGAGAAAGCTATGCTAAACTCTATACAACAATAGACGGAGATGATTTTGTATCCTTTGAAGAATTTGATGTAAAAGAAAATGCTGAAGAAATCAAAGTTGAAAGGACAGGTTATGTGCTTTCTGGCTGGACAACAGCTCTTGAAAATGGCACAAAGGTTTCTGTTGACACTGTATGTCAAGTTGTCAACACAACAGAGGTGTTTGCAACTTGGAATACCAAGAAGTTTACTCTTACAATTTCAAAACCTCTTGACAAATTGATTGTTGATGTGGCAAATGCTACCAAGCTTTCAGACAATGAATATGAAGTGTTGTTTGACAGCACAGTTACTTTGACGGCAACAACAGAAACAGGTTATCACTTTGCAAGCTATTCTATTGGAGAAGATGAACTTTCTGACCAAGCAAACTTTAGCTATACATATACCAATGCAGAAAACGTAACAATTGTTGCAACTGCAGAGGCAAATACATACACAATTGTTTATAATGCAAACGGTGGAAGCGGTGCTGTTGAAAACACAGTTGCTACCTTTGACGGTGAGACAACCTTGTCAAGTGGTGCTGGTTTTGACAAAAATGGCTACACTATATCTGGCTGGTTGTATGAAGCAACAGGAAACACTTATGCTCTTTCAAGTAAGACGACAGACAACTTTACTTCTGAAAATGGCTCAACAGTTACACTTCTTGCTGTTTGGACAGCAAACACTTACAAAGTTGTGTTTGATACAAATGGTGGAAGTGACGTTGGTGAAGTGACAGCAACTTATGATGTCGCTGTGGCTATCACACAAGAGACAACAAAGCAAGGTTGGGATTTCTTAGGTTGGTCAAAAGTCAACGGAAAGACTTTGGCTGATGTGACAGAAATCACTGAAGAAAATATAGAAGATATGACAGATTATCTTCTTGAAAACAAAATGGCTGGAGGTCTTTACCTTTACAAAGGAACATTCTATTTCTTCAACCTTAAGTCTGGCAACAATGAAGAAATTACTTTATTTGCAATTTGGGATGAAGGTGATGCAAATTATGAAATAGAATATTACCTTGAAAACTTTGATGGTAGTTTTGTACTTGATAAAGACACAACAGAGTTTGGTGATGATTTCGTAAGTCACAGTGAAACAGTTGCAAGCAAGACAAATGCAACAGCAACTATTGACACCTCAGTGACATACAAAGGTTTTACACTTGATTTGTCAGCACCAAACACTCTTACAGAAGGACTTGTGCTTGCTGATGGTTCTCTCAAACTCAAACTCTTCTACAGAAGAAATGTTTACACAGTTGACTTCAAACATCAAGACCTTGGTGTTGAAAGTGCAACTGCAACAACTACAACTGAGAATGGTGCAGGAGCAAATTCAAACACCTTCAAATATAATTCAAATGTTACAATTACAGTTAAAGAAAGCAAGGGGTATCGCTTTGAAGAAATTATCTTTGGAGATACCCATTTGACTGAGACAACCTATTCATTTGTTATTACAGATAATATGCAATTTGAAGTTAAGGTTACAGCTCTTCCATTTGACTATCTTGTTAGCTTTGAATTTGAGACACTTGAGGGTGGAGCATTTGAAAAGGGAGAAATTGAAGATGTAACTCTTTCTGCAGATGTTGACACTGTTATTACTTATGACATGATTGCTGAGGCAGTAGAAACTGCACAAGCCTCAATTGTTGGATTTACATACAAAAACTTTGATGAAGACAAGAGAGTTTTGCCGGTGGTTGATGAAACTGACGAGGCTCAAGTAGTGGTTGTTAGATTTAGCAGAAATGCTTATGACCTCACTCTAAGTAGAGTGTTGGGGGTTAAAACTCTTACAGCAACTGAAAACGGTGAAGTAGTTAAGAAAACAAATGAAGATTTAGAAAACAAATCAACAACCTATTCAGTAAAATATCAAGCGGAAGTTGTTTTGAATCTTGAAGTAGAACAAGGCTATTCATTCAAGAGTTGGTCAGATGAAATTGTCAAAGGAACAGCCGACAAACTTGAAGGAGTTGTCTCAGGCTTTAAGATTGAACAAATGCCTGCAGAAAACAAGACAATCTTTGCTGAACTTTCAACTTTGAGTGTTGAGTTTACAATAGTTAAGAAACTTCAAAACTTTGCTGGAGATGGTTGGATTGATGACCCAACATTAAACGAGACTAAAGAGGCTCCAACAGGAAGCGAACTCGAAAGTCTTGACAGCTTCAATCTTAAAGATGTTGAAGGCTTTACACGTTCTACATTTGAGCAAAGCGAGCCAATCAAAGGTGATGGAAGCTCAAAAGTTGTTGTTTATTATCTTAGAAATTCTATCAATGTCACAATTGCGTTGAGCGAAGGTGTTGCAAGTGTTCAAGTTGTGGTTTCTGAAGAGGATGGCAAATATTCATTCACAAAAGAATTTACAAATGCGACAGAAGATAAGTCATTTACTATCAAGTATGGAGCAACAGCAACAATCTCTGCAACAGCAACAAACGCAGGTTACACTCTTACAGGCTTTAATGGCGGTGTAAGTCAGGACCCTGATGATAAACATTATTATTTTGTGGCTGGAGCTGAGGACATTAATATTGTTGCGACAGCAGAAAACAACAAGTATAACATTGTTTACAATGCAAATGGTGGTATGCTTGCTGGAAGCTCAGAAGATACTTTCAAACAAGAAAATGTAATCTACAACAAGACAACAACTCTTCTTGAAAATAGATTTACAAAAGCAGGTTATGGTTTTGAGTCATGGAACACTGCTGCAGACGGAAGTGGAACAACTTATGAAAGACTTGCTTCATTTACATACGAAGAAATTGGAGATTTGACACTTTACGCACAATGGGCTCCAATCAAATACAATGTTGTTTATTCTCCAAATGGTGGAGAAGGAAACATGGATGGTCATAATGATGTTGTTTATGACCAAGAAATCACTCTTAAGGAAAACAACTTTACTCGCACAGGCTTTACTTTTGCTGGTTGGTCATATACTGACAGTGAAGGAGAGAAAGTGATTAAGAATGCTGGAGATAAAGTCAAGAATTTGACATCAAATTCTTCAGAGACAGTGATTATCAATGCAGAGTGGAATGAAAACTCATACAATGTTGCTTACAACTCAAACTACACTTCAATAGACAGTGCTTCAACTGATGTAAGCAAGACTGTTGAAACTGTGAGATACACAGAAGAGTTTGGCTTGAGAAATGTTACTGATTCTGCTCTTAACTTTGCGATTTTGGGTTATGAATTTGTTGGTTGGACACTTGATAAGTCTGATGTAAGCAATCCACAAAAAGCTGGAACACTTGTATCTAAGCTTGCTACAGGCACAACTGATGACAATTTGGTTACTTACTATGCAATTTGGAAACCTGTTCACTACTTTATTGCATTTGATGCAAATGGTGGACATGGAGATATGACTCAAATTGATGCAACCTATGGCGAAGAAGTTTCACTTCCAGCAAACACATTCACAAAGACGGGCTATGATTTTGCTGGCTGGGCACTCTCTTCAACAGGAGAGGTTGTTTATGCTGACCAAGCATCAGACGTTAAAAATCTTGCAACTACAACAGATGCAGTAGCTACACTTTATGCAAAGTGGACTGCTACACCTTACACAATCACAGTTAATGCAAACAAGGGTACATTCAATGGACTTGAACTTGCTGACGACAAATATGTTTACACATACACAATTGAAGATAATATTACTTTGCTTGACGAGACAAACTTGACAAGAAGAGGATACAGCTTGCTTGGATTTACTTACAGTCAAACTGAAGGAAATTGGGCTGACAGATTTGTTGGAAGTATTGTCTTTGATGACCTTGATGAAAACTCACTTGCTGCTGGACTTTATGGAGATGTTCAACTTACTGCTTCTTGGTCAGTAAATCAATATAAACTTACCATAAACTATGTTTACTTAAATGGAACTCCATCAGATGCAAGTGACATCCCTTCTTACTCAACTTATGTTGACTTTGAAGGAGAGTATTCAGTTACGACTCAAGAGATTGCTGGTTACACTCCAGACAAGCTTGTTGTTTCTGGAACTATGGGTGCAGAAGATATTGTTGAAACAGTTACATTCTCTCCAAATTCATACACAATTGAGTTTAATCTCAATAATGGAGTGGGCTCTTCACAAGCAAGCTTCAAATACAATGACAAGGACATAACTTCATTTACTGTTGTGTTTGATGATATTTATGCAAACGCAAAACTTGATGGAGTTGATGAGAAAGTTTGGAACATTGTTCCTACTCGTCCTGGTTATAGATTTGATGGCTGGTTTAGTTCTTCTGCTCTTGACAAAGAAGTTTTAGCCAGTGATGTTGTTAAGATTCTCGCTACAACAACCCTCTTTGCTAAATGGACTGCTGTTGAGACAACTTACTATGTTGACTTCAAGTTTGAAACTCTTGACGGAAGTGACTTTGAAATCATTGAAACATTGCAGACTTCACTTACAGGAAGGGGAATCTCAGACACAATGGTGACAGAAGCAATGGTTAAGGCTCTTTTGCCAAACGGAGAATATCCAAGCTTTGCTGGATACAACTTCAAGAATGTTGTGCTTGGAAATATCAATGCAAATGGAGATTCTAGAATAGTTGTCAACTATGAAAGAAAATATTTCCGTTTGAGTGTGACAAAGGGCGTTGGTGTTGATAGGGTAAATGTTTCTTGCAATGAAACCCTTGCACCTGAACAAGATGCTGACTTCTACTTCTCAAAACTAGAAGACAACTTGTATCAAGTGAGATTTGGTGCAACAATCACATTGGAAGCTGTCATTGACAACAATGGATATGCTTTTGACAGTTTTGTTGCAACAGGGGCTACACTTGAAACAACTGACAACACTGCAAGCTTTGACTTTGGTACAACAGATGTATCAGTTTCAGCAAATGGAGTGCCAAAACATTACACAATTACATTCAACGGAAATGGCGGACAAATATTGTCTGGCGATACTACATATATTCAACAAGATGCTGAAGGCGAAAACAATGTTGTATATATGAAAGATGTAAATCTTGTTGCAAACAGATTTACAAGAACAGGATACAACTTTGCTGGTTGGGCAATTTCACAAGCAAATGCCAATGCAAAAGTTGTTGACTATGCAGATTTGGATACTTACAAAATGACAGAGTATTCAGAAAATGTTGATTTGTTTGCTGTTTGGACTCCTATCCCTTACAGAATTATTCTTGAAGGAAGCAATGGAGTTGACACAAGCAAAGCGACAATTGTTGTTGGTGACACTGTTATGACTTATGTTGATGGCGTGACAGTTGACTTTGACAGTGTGGTAAAAATTTATTACACTTACACTAATGACGAAGGTCAAACAAACAGCGTTGTTGCTGGTGGTTATGACTTTGCAAACTTTGAAGTTGATGGAACTGTTGTTGAAAGCGAAAAAGCTTATTATGAGTTTACTCTTAAGGGCGAAACAGTAATAAAACTCAATGCAACAGCAAGAACTGACACAAAGTTTGTTGTAAAATATACATTGCAAAATCTTGATGATGAAGACTACACTGAAGTGGTTGCTGACAGACAAACTCTTGAAGGAGAAACTGACAGAATTGTAGATTACAACTATCTTAAGAATGTTCTTAATGTTGTAAATAGCTATGAAGGTTATGCTTACTCTTCAGTTGTTGATGCAATCAGTGGCGGAACTCCAATCATCAGATATCACAATGATGACAAAAATTATTCTGAAGTTGAAATCAGATATGTAAGACTCAACTATGACCTTACACTCAACTCTTCAGTTGGTGTTCAAGAATTTTTTGCACAGGGTGGAACAAGCGGAAATCTGTTTGAAGTAAACGGAATTTATAAAGTTACTTATGGCACTCCTGCAGACATTATTTTGAATATGTATCCTGGTTATAGCTTTGATGGACTTACAGTTGTTGTTTCAATGATGGAAGGCTCTGTTGCACTTACTAATGATGGAAAAACATCATGGCAACTTACTGAAAAAGCAGATGGATTCTACTTTGGAGAAAAACTTGTTGTTAAGTTGACTCGTGATGGCAGTGCTAGTGGTGCGATGCTCACAATTGGTGATTTCAAACTTGAAAGCATGCCTGCTTATGCAGTTGAAATCACAACTTCAAGTCATGCAAATGATTATGAGGTTACTTACCACAGAAATCTTAATGATGAGGATGTTGAAAGCAACACAGACAATTGGACTTTTGGACAACCTTATGATATTAAAAACATTAAAACTCTCGGCTGGAGCAAAGCCGGCTATGAGTTTGTTGGTTGGGCAACTTCAAAAGAAAATGCAGACAAGAAAACCCCTACATACACTTTTGCAGATGACAACGACCTTAGCTTTGACGCTTACGACACAGTTGGTGATTTAGAGCTTTGGGCAGTTTGGGCTGCAATTGATGTTGATTACACAATTGAATATTACTTTGAAAAGGTTGACGGAACTTACGAACTTAAAGAAGAACACACTGCTCATCTTAAAGGAAAGACAGACAGCACAGCAAACCATGTTCTTCTCAATGACTCAGCTATTGCTGGTTTTGAGTTTGATGAAGAAAATGCAAACAATCTGCTTTCTGGCACAATAAAAGCTGACGGAAGTTTGACTCTTAAAGTTTATTACTCAAGATTGTGGTATGAATTTATGCTTGGTTATGATGGCGGTTTTGAAACAGTTTCAATAACTGTTGACGAAAACAATATCAAAAACCTCAAAAATGACACAGAAAAATATCTTATTACTGCAAGCATTAAATATGGTGCGACAGTGTCAATAACCAAACAAGTTAAGGAAGGATATGAATATGTTGGAATGACAACAGTTCCTGCTGGACTTACAGTGACAAATGACAGTTTTGAAATGCCAATCTCAAACGTTTCAATTTCTATGACAACAAAGCCAATGGAATTTACATTGACATTCAAGACTGAATTTGGTGGTTATACTGATAGTGAAGGCGTACTTCAAACAACTCACGAGCAGAAATTTACATACCTTACAAAACAAAAACTTTGGAAAAATCAATTTGAAAGGTCTGGTTTTGTCTTCCTTGGTTGGTCTTATGAAAATGCAGATAATATTGACTATGTAGATGAAGCAGAGTTTGAATACAATATTGCAAGAGACATTGAGTTTGTTGCAGTTTGGGAAGCAAACAGAGACACTCCATTTACAGTAAACTATTATTTGCAAAAGATAGATGGCACTACTTCACTCTATCAATCAATGAAACTTCAAGGTGTGACAGGTGAGCCTGTTTCAATCAGATATGTTGAAGAAGGCTTTAAACAACTTAATGTAGAACATAAAGGCTATAAGTTTGTTGGGCTTAGAGAGACAGACACAATTGTATCAGGTGACGGAAGCACAGTTGTTTCTGCTGAATATGCTTTGGCAAACTTCAATGCAAGCTTTGATTTTGCAGACAGCTTGGCTGTTGCAGGAATAGCAAAAGTTGAGTTTACTTATGGCTCAACAAGCGGAGAAGTGACAAAGACTGTTGTCTCAGGTTCAAGCGAGACAGTGCAATATAATGCACCTCTTACAATCAACATTTCATTTAATGATGGATACAAACTTAAGTCATTGACTGCAACAGGAAAAACTTTCTCAAATGTTGTTAGATATCCAGATGCTGATGGAAACATCAAATTTAATATGCCTGCTGAGGATATTGAGATAACTATTGAAGTTGAAACTGAAGAATATCAAATTAAGTTCTTCAAAAACTTCAAGAATGATTTGTCTTACACAACTCAAGATGTGAGATATTTGGAAGATAATGTAAAACTCTCAGGAAATTACATTGAAGTTGGCTATCAACTTCTCGGTTGGGCAACAACTACAAATGGTGCTGTGAGCTATGCAATTGGCGAAACCATTGCAAAATACAACGAGACTCAAGGACTTGAACTCTATGCAGTATGGCAAGCAAATTCTTACACAATAGCTTTCAGCAACAATGGTGGCTCTGAGACAATTGCAAACATAACAACAGCCTTTGACACTGTGACCATGCTTCCAAATGAAACTACATTTAGAAAGACAGGTTATCAATTTGTTGGTTGGTCAACAAATCCAAACACAAGCGAAGTGATAAATGTAAACAGTGATTTGGATATTTCTGCTAGAGGTATTTACTTCAGCAGAGCAAACAACAGATATTATGTTTTGAACTTGGCAAACGGCACAGAAGATGACAATTATGTCACTCTCTATGCAATCTGGTCTGCAATTAAATATAATGTAACACTTTCATTCTCAGAAACTTCAACAACAGAGAAAGAACTTGGTGAATTTACTTATGACCAAGATTACACGGTTCAACCATTTACAACTCTTGGTTGGGCAAATCAAGGTTACACTTTCCAAGGCTGGTATTATTATGCTGATGGCGGTGTAAAACAAGAGATACGTTGTGGAGAGACAGAAACTTGCACAGTTAGAAATCTCAGTGCAACCAAAGAGAAAGATGTTAGACTTTATGCTATTTGGGGACTTGGAGAGGCAGAATTTACAATCAGAATTTTGCTTGAAACCATGAATGGAAACTATGGCGAAGCTTCTGGTCAGTATATTGATATTACAGGAAACAAGATTCGCACAGAGACATTGCTCACAAGTGAATATGTTTACAATCAATATCTTATGAACAGTGCTGCTGGCACAATTGAAGGTTTTGAGTATTTCAAAACATACCAAGACTCTCAAACAGTGCTTGGAGATGGCACAACTGTTATTAAAGTTCAATATGCAAGAAGATATTTCAGCTTGATTGTCAACCTTGACAGCAGTGTTTCAAAAGTTGAAATTGCAACAGAGTACAACACTCATATTCTTGATTCAAAACTTTCAAGTGCAACAAGAACAGTTTGGTCAGTGTTGTTTGGAGATAAGGTTACTTTGACCTTGACAGAAAACCAAGGCTATAAAGATGCCCTTATTGAACTCGTGGCAGACGAAAGCGTGCAAGGGGTAAATCTAAACGGAAAGACTTTCTATATGAAAGGTTCTGACGGAAACAAAGACCTTGGTGGAAACATCACAATCAATGCTTTGGCTGTGCCAAGAGATGATACAGAATATTCAATCAACATCTTTAAGCAAACACTCAATTTGGATTATGCAAATCTTGCAAGCCACGTGATTAAAGGCACAGGCAGAACAGGAAGTGCAATCAATAGCGACACGGTTAAAGTTTTGGTTGAAGGAAACAGCTCAATTGATTTTACAGGCTTTACATTTGCATCAATCACTTTGGTTGATGAAGTGATTAAAGGTGATGGAAGCTCGGTTGTTAATGTCTTCTATACAAGAGAAAGATTTGAGGTCTCTGCATCAACTACAAACACAAAAGCAATAAATCTTCTCTTTGAGACTGCTCAATATTTATATCAAGAATCTGCACTCATTAGGTTTAGACTCAACAAGGGATATTCTCTTGATGAGACTACAGGCATAGCATTCTATGACAACCTTGGCAATGCAGTTTTAGATGCAGATTATACTGTTGTTAAAGCAGAGACAAGCACAGGTGTTTGGGATTATACTATCAACCTAAAAACTCCTGCAAAGAATGTAAGAGTGGCAATTGTTCCTACTGTAAATACAAATACAGAATATACAATTGAATACAAGTTCCAGAGCTTAAATCTTGGCAATGAATATGAAAGCTTGCCTGCTTACCCTGCTATTAAGAAAACAGGAAGGACAGAGCAATTGATTACTAATGCAGACATTGACTTAGAAGCTTTACAAGTTGAAGGCTTTACTGCAGATAGAACTTCTCTTGGTGAAGAAGGTGTTGAGATAGCTGGAGATGGTTCAACTGTAATTACAATTTACTTCAACCGTATTAAGAAGAATGTAAATGTAATCTTTGTTGATGAAAACAATGGCTATGTTGCAGACTCATTCACAATTCTTGCTCAAAACAAAGTGCCTGAAGTTGTTTCAACAATGATTTGGTCAGTTGGTTTTGGTCAAACTTTGACAACAAGCTTTAACATCTCAGAAGGCTTTACATTCAAAGGCTATCAAGTAAATGGAAAAGCTCAGACAATTAATGTGACAGGAAGAACAATGACCTATGTTGTTGGCTCCGCTGATGACATTAATGATGAAGAAATTAATATTACAATCACAATCGAAGCAAAGACAGACATTGTTTATACCCTTATCTACTATGCTCAATCTTATGTTGGCGGACAATATACTTATGGAGACCCTGTGCTTACAGTTACAAGAAGAGGCACAGCGAATGCTTACCTTTCAAAAGAGTATATCCAAGAAAACTTCATTGATGGACTTCCTTCTCTTCCTAACTACAGAGAAGAAAACTTCAAGGGTGTGGTCTTTGGATTCTATACTGCAACAATGTATGGCAATCAAGTTGACAACTCAAATATCTTCATTGCTGGAGATAGGAGTACAACAATCAAATTCTATTATGCTCTCAGACTTATTTCAGTTAAGATTAATGAGTTTGATGACACTATGATTGACTCTATTAAGGGTGAAGGAAACTATGCTATGGGTGCAGAAGTTACAATTTCTGCAACTCCAAAGAAGGGTTATAAGTTTGTTTCTTGGGATATTATCAAAGGTGGAGATGTTGCAAACAAACTCACAATCTATGAAAGAGAATATACTTTTGTGATTGATGATGATGTTGACATCACGCTTAATGTTGAAGCTGATGTTTCAGATACAACTTACACAGTTGAGTATTATCTGGAAGTGCTTGGACAAACAGACTATCAAACTCCATTCTTATCAGAAGTTAAAGATGGCGTGACAGAAGCAGAAGTCAATATTGCTCACTTAATCAAAGATTTTGATGGCTATCAATATGACAGATTTACTTGCAACAATAGTGACAACATCATCTATGGTGACGGAACAACTGTCGTAAAACTCTATTACTTACTTCGTGTAGTTGAATTTGAAGTGAGAAAAGAGGCAGGTATTGCGACTATCACAGTTGAAGCTGGAAACAATGAAACTCCTCTTGATGTTGTAAAAGTTGATATTGAAACAGGAGTTTACACTTACAGAACAAAGCACACAGGAAAAGTAAGCTTGTCTGTGACATTGGACAAAGGAAGCGATTTCCAGGGCTGGAGAAAGAATGGAAAACTCATTCAAGGCTCAAATGAGACTGTTGGCTACATGCTTGACATAACTTATGATACACAGTACATAACTGCAAGCTCAGCTACAAAACAAGTCATTATCATTTATGAGCCAAACAACGGCACTTCACAATCAAGAACTTATATTTACAACTATGGTGATATTGCACAGCTTATCAACAGTCCATTTACAAACACAAAGAAAGCTACTTTCTTGGGCTGGTCAACTTCCCCTGATGGAGATGTAGTTTACTTTGCTGGAGATACTGTAAAAATTGATGAGTTCTTCTTGGAAGGCTCAAATGGTTCAGCAGTTACACTCTATGCAGTATGGAGAGTAAGTGGTGTTGTAAGCCGTTGGTGGATTTGGCTTCTGATTGCTATTCTAATCATTCTTATACTCATTTTGATAATCGTTTGGATTATTCATAAGAGAAGAAAACATAGGACTAGAATGATGGCTAAACAATAAAAGAAAATATGGACAGAGATATTTTGTTTCTGTCCATTTTCTTTTTAAAATTTTGTTAATTGCTTTGATTTTTGGTGAAAATATTATAAACTATTTGCAGGAGGAATTTATGAATAAAATCAATGTAGTTCAGTATGGCTGCGGAAAAATGTCAAAGTACACCATGCGTTATGTTTTTGAGAAAGGGGCAAAGATTGTTGGTGCTTTTGATATTAATGAAAAAATAATTGGAAAGGATATTGGCGAAATAATTGAGAATGGCAAAACCTACAAAGTGAAAATCCAAAATGCAAAGGATTTTGAAAAGTTTTTGACTTCTCATGATGTTGATGTTGTGCTTGTGACAACTATGAGTTTGCTTTCAGATTGTGAAGATGCACTTCTCACTTGTGCAAAGTGCGGAGTTAATGCTATCACCACTTGTGAAGAAGCATTCTTCCCACAAAACAGCAATCCAAAGTTGTTTGAAAAAATCAACAAGCTTGCCATTGAAAATGAGTGTACAATTTGTGGAAGTGGATATCAGGATGTTTTCTGGGGAAATCTTATCAGTGTGCTTGCTGGTGCAACACACAAAATTGTAAAAATCAAAGGCAAGAGCAGTTATAATGTTGAGGACTATGGCATTGCACTTGCAGAAGCTCATGGTGCTGGACTTTCTGTTGAAGATTTTGAAGAGCAGATTGCTTCTGCTGACAACATCTCTGAAGCAGATAGAAAGAAAATTATCAAAGCTGGCAATTTTGCACCAAGCTATATGTGGAATGTAAATGGCTGGCTTGCTAGCAAACTCGGACTTACTGTTACTCATCAGACACAAAAATGTGTGCCACAAATTGCAAAGAAAGCAATCAAAAGCACAACTCTCGGCATGACTATTCCAAAAGGAGCATGCACAGGTATGAGTGCTGTGGTAACAACAGAGACAAAAGAGGGTATTGTTATTGAATCAGAGTGCATTGGAAAGGTTTATGACAGCACAGAGTTTGACTGCAACGATTGGACTGTTGAAGGCGAACCAAATACAAGAGTTGTTATTGAAAGACCGGCAACAGTTGAACTTACTTGTGCAAGCGTTGTAAACAGAATCCCTGATGTTTTGATGGCACCTGCTGGTTATTTTACAACCGAATATATGCCAGAAAACTTCTATAAAACTCAAAATCTTGACAAGTATGTGCTTGAATATGCTGATGATTGCTGCTGTGGTGGCGATTGTGAATGTCATCATCATGAATAGAAGTTAAAATTAAATCAAAAAGAAAAATTGTTCGGCTAAAAGAAAACCGAACAATTTTGTTGAATAGGAGAAACTTATGAAAAGAGGAATGCTTATTTCGTTTGAAGGTGGAGAGGCTTGCGGAAAGACAACACAGATAAAAAAATTTTTAAGCTTTCTTCAAGAAAATCATTATGATGTTGTTGCCGCTAAAGAGCCAGGAGGAACTCCCATTGGAGAAGAGATAAGAAATCTTTTGTTGCATTCAAAAAATGAAATATCATCAAGAACAGAGATGTTGCTTTTTAATGCAAGCAGGTGTCAACTCGTTTCGGATGTCATAGTGCCAGCATTAAGGGGGGGGGAAGTTGTCATATTAGATAGATTTTTTGACTCTACTCTTGCTTATCAAGGCTATGCCGGAAATGTAAAACTTGAAGAAATAAAACCTATTATTGACTTTGCAACGGAAGCATCTACGATTGTGCCAGATGTAACATTCTTGTTGGATATATCTTTTGATGATGCAATGCAAAGAAAGAATGCTGATGAAGCTCTTAAAAATCTTGACAGAATTGAAAACAAAAAGAGGCAATATCATGAGAAGGTGAGAGAGGGTTTTTTGACTCTTGCAAAAGAAAGCCCAGAAAGATTTGTTGTCATTGATGCAAGAAAATCAATTGAAGAAATTTTTGACATTATTGCGAAAGAGTTTGAAAAGCGATACAAACAAATTCAAAATGAAAAATAAGAAAAACACGCAGTTTTGCGTGTTTTTTGATTAAACTTATTAAAATCTCACACAGATAAATAAGAAAATAATATTTAGGAAAAAAGCGTATTATGCTTTTTTCTGAAATTTTCCATCTTTTTTATGCACAACAAAGTTGAGGTCTTGAGATTCTGAGAGTTCTTTCACTCTTGAGAGGGCTTCATCTTTTGTTGGAAATGAAGCAATGTTTCTTTTTGCACCATCTTTTTTGATAACCCAAACTCTTGCATCTTTGTCATATACCACACGATAAATTGATTTTTTTGTGGCAGTTTTGCTGGTTTGCTTTTTAGCATTCGAGCTTTTAGAAGCAGTCTTTGAAGGTGCTTTTGTATTTTTGTTTGCAACAGGTTTAGCAGAGGTTTTTGTTGGTGTACTCTTTTTTTCTGCTGGGGACTTTTCGCCCTTTTCAACTTGCTTTGTTTCTGATTTTTTCTCATTTTTCTTTTTTCCAAACAACCACATAATTTTTCTCCTAAGTTAATATTATTATTTTTATTTTACCGCTTTACTAAAAATATTGCAACAAAAATAATCTTATAAAAATTTTATCTTTGATATAAACAATAAAAAAGAAAGACTTAATCTTTCTTTCTCTTTCTGTTTTCAATCTTTTTTTGCACGGCTAGATAAAAATCATCAAATTTTTTAGCACAGGTTTGTCCAGACCTTGAAAATCTTGACAACAACCATATTGGCACCATTATCACAAATGAAGCTAAGAAGTCAACCCAAAAATGTTGACGAGTAAACACTGTTGCAAGCACAATCAAAATGCCGATTACACAGCCAAAAATTCTGTACCAAAGTTTAAGCTCTTTTCCATCCACACAACCAATAAATATTGCAATTGCCATGAAACAGTGTTGGGATGGGAAGCAGTTTGTTGGATTGGTTGAATTCCAAGTCCACACGACAAACTTATCTGTAAAACTCTCTGGTGTGAAATCAGGTTTAATAAATCTAGTTTGAAAGAAGAAATATATTATGCCAGAGATTGCAAAGCTTAAGCAAAGAGTTATGAAAATGTCATAGAGTCTGGTTTTGTTTTTGTATGCTAAATAAAAGAATGTAATTATGCCGACCGGAAAAGTAAAATAATAAACATAAATAAATTCTGCAATTAATGGGATTTTGTCATCAAGAGGAGTGTTTGGCCAAGGGGTGCCATAGTGGAAATCACCTGGCTCTGAATGTGTTGTTAATATCTGATTTCCAAGATACGAAATTGCCAAAACAAGCAAAAATATCAAAAATGGCAAAATTGCATATGAAATCTTTAAGAAAAACTTTTTCATGGCGGTCCTTTTTTATAGTATAAGAGTATTTTAACATAAAAATTTGTCGAATTAAAAACAAATTGTAAATGGTAATACGACATTTTCTTTGTTTATGGCTATAATATTATGAAAACTGAAGTTTGTCAAGACTTATTTTTTTGAAGGCTTGTTTAAAATCTCTGATTGATAGTATTTCAGGCTTTCTTCAATGATTTCCAAAGCTCGATTGTGGTCACCAAGTTCCTTGACTTCAACAGGTTTGTTTTCAAGCTCTTTATATACTGACAGAAAGTGCATAAGTTCTTGAAAAATGTGTGAAGGAAGCTCGGAAATGTCTTTATAGCAATTGTATTGAGGGTCACCATAAGGGATAGCAATAATTTTCTCATCCCTTTGGTCTCTATCAGTCATTATCACTACTCCAATTGGAAAGCATCTGACAAGACAAAGTCTTTCAAGTGGTGATGAGCAAAGCACAAACACGTCAAGAGGGTCATTGTCTTTGCAATATGTAAGTGGAATAAAACCGTAGTCCATTGGATAGTGAGTGCTTGTGTACAAAACTCTATCCATGATAAGACAGCCTGTTTCTTTATCAAGTTCGTATTTTGTCTTGTCGCCTTGTTGAATTTCTATACAAGCCAAAAAGTCCTCAGGCTTTACTCTATTGCTGTTTATGTCTTTCCAAATATTCATAAAAACTCCTAATTTGATTTACAAAACTAAATTCATTACACAAAATTATATCATATTATGTTGCAAAAAGCAAATTTTATTGTTTGCAGTGCTTTTCTGTGATATAATATTTTTCACAGAGGAGATTTTATGAACAAGAAACAACAAACAAGATGCTTTGATGTCATTGTGCTGGGCGGAGGTGCTGCTGGCATGATGTGTGCTTGTACAATAAAGAAAAAGTCTGTTGCAGTCATTGATGCTCTGACAAAGCCAGCAAAAAAGATTATGGTCACAGGCAATGGCAGATGTAATTTGACAAACTTGAATTGCGACTCTGAGTTTTACAATCAAAATATTGACAAATTTTTAGAGAGATTTGGCGAAAGAGAAACTTTGATGCTGTTTGCAAAGCTCGGACTTGTTACTTATGTAGATGACGAGGGGAGAGTGTATCCTATTTCAAACTCTGCAAAGAGTGTTGTTGATGTTTTGGAATATGGAGCAAGAAATGCAAGTTTCTTTTTGGGTGAAAAGATAAAAGATATTCAAAAAGATAAAGAGAGCTTTCTTGTGTCTTTTGGAGAAACAACTTTGAGAGCGAAAAACCTTGTTGTTGCAACAGGTGGAAACTGCTCTCAAATTTTGGATATGCTGGGAGTAAAATATAAAGAATTTGTGCCAAGTCTTGTCTCTCTTCAAAGCAAGCAAACAAGAGATTTGAATGGTGTAAGAATTTCAAATGTTTTGGTTACGGTGACTAATTCTTCTGGAGAGAAAAAAAGTGAAAGAGGCGAAGTTTTGTTTAGAGAGAATGGCTTAAGTGGCATTGTTGTTTTCAATCTATCTTCGATTTTTGCAAGGGCTAATGATTTTTCTGGTAATATTTCAATTGACCTTCTTCCTGATATGGATAGAAAAGCGGTAGAAAGGCTTGTTGAGCAGAGAAAGCAATTGGATACAACTGTTGACAAAATTTTTGTTGGAATGTTTGCCAATGCTGTTTCAAACGAAATTTTTAAGCAGTCTAAAATAAACACAAACAAAAGTTGCCAAAGACTTCAAGAAAAGGAGATTTCAATCCTTGCTGACAAAATAAAAATGCTTGAGTTTGAGGTTGAGGGACATTTGGGAAACAATCAAGTTTTTAGCGGTGGTGTACCTCTTGAAAACTTGGACGAAAAGCTTATGTACAAAACTATACCAAATCTTTTTATTGTTGGAGAAGCTTGCGATGTTGACGGTGTTTGCGGAGGCTTTAATTTGCAGTGGGCATGGACAAGCGGACAT
Organism: uncultured bacterium; assembly: GCA_949474265.1. Lineage (GTDB taxonomy): Bacteria > Bacillota > Clostridia > Christensenellales > UBA1242 > Caccovivens. The sequence goes on from CASXBC010000001.1 coordinate 134,157, forward strand.
ATTGTTGGGGAGGCATTATGCTAAAGATTGAGCAAGTTAGCCTTCCGATAAAATACACTGACAATGACATATTAAATCAGATATGTAAAGTGCTGAAAACGACGAGAGAAAATATAAAACAGTTTGAGTTTTTAAAACTCTCTGTTGATGCAAGAAAAAAGCCAAACTTAAAATATGTTGCATCACTTGCAGTTGAGTTGAGAAACGGCGAAGAGAATTTTGGAAATTTAAAGTTTGTTAAGAAGTCTTATGCTCTTAAATACAAGAAAAAAAACACAGGAAAAAACATTGTTGTGGTTGGCTTTGGACCAAGTGGAATGTTTGCTTCGTTGGCTCTTGCTAGAATGGGGGTAAAGCCACTTGTGATTGAGCAAGGTAAAATGGTTGATGAGAGAGCGAAAGATGTTGAAGGGTTTTGGAAAACAAGAAAGTTGAATGTCTTTTCAAATGTTCAATTTGGAGAAGGCGGAGCTGGCACCTTTAGTGATGGCAAACTCAACACAAATCTCAACAATGACTATTGCAAAAGCGTAATAGAAGAACTGCACTATTTTGGAGCACCAAAAGAAATTACTTACAAAAACAAACCTCATATAGGAAGTGACAAGCTTAAGCAAGTAGTCAAAAATATAAGAGAAGAAATCAAACAGCTTGGAGGAAAATTTTTGTTTTCAACAAAGCTTGTTGACATCAAAATATTGGCAGGTCAGGTGAATGCTGTTGAGGTAATAAATGTTGAAACCAACCAAAAACAAATAATAAAAGCAGACAAACTTCTGCTTTGTGTTGGGCATAGTGCTAGAGATGTCTTTTCACTTTTGAAAACAAAAGAAGTTTGCTTAAAACAAAAGCCTTTTGCAATGGGTGTCAGGATTGAGCAAAAGCAAAGTGATATAAATCTTGCTCAATATGGAAGCGAAAAAATTGATGGTCTTGGAAATGCAGATTATAAACTTGTTGAGCATTTGCCAAACGGAAGAGCAATCTTCACATTTTGTATGTGCCCAGGTGGAGAAATTGTTGCATCAAGCAGTGGAGAGGGAGAAGTTGTGACAAATGGCATGAGTCTGTTTGCAAGAGACAAAGAAAATGCAAACAGTGCAGTGCTTGTAAATATCAATCCAGAAGATTTTGATAGTGATGATGTTTTGGCTGGTGTTGAATATCAAGAGAAGTATGAAAGGTTGGCATTTAAACTAGCTGGCGAAAATTTTAATGCACCAGCAGAAAGCGTTGGAAGTTTCGTCTATGGAAAAAATGTAAAATCTGATATAACTCCAAGCTATAGACCACAACTTACTTTTACGAAAATTGAGAAGTGTTTGCCAAATCTTGTTTCAGAAAGCTTGAAGATTGGACTTCCTCTCTTAAACAAAAAGATGAAAGGTTTTGCAAAAGATGAAAATCTCTTGGTGGCGATTGAAAGTCGTTCTAGTTGTCCACTCACAATTGTGAGAGATGAAAATTTTGAAAGTAATATAAAAGGACTCTATCCTGTTGGAGAAGGTGCAGGCTATGCTGGGGGCATAGTTTCAAGTGCCCAAGATGGAATAAAAGTTGCAGAAAGCATATATGAAAACCTTTAGTATTTTTATTGCCAAAAGCTGAAATAAACGTTTAGGAATTAAAGCAAGAAACTGTTTTAAAGAATAAAAAAAAGAATGGATTAGTTTTCCATTCTTTTTTTAAATAGGATTTTTAACTATTCTGCTTTATTCTTTTTAGAAACAGTTGCAAACACTACTGCTGCAAGAGCCACAAGAGCAGAAATCAAAACCATAATCAATCCAACACCAACTGATGAAGTTGTGCCAAATTGAGATGCAATTTTGTTTGCATCAGCACAAGCCATTCCGCAGAATATGATTGCAAGAAGTGCAAAAAGAACAAAAAGTCCAGCGAGTGCACAGTTTACATAATTCATAAACTTAACTTTTACAATTCCAAGTTCGTTGAGAAGAGCAAGCACACATCCTAATGCCAATACGCAAGCAAGTACAAGCGCAATGATTGACATAATTTTTGCTGTTTGTGTGTCACCTGTTGCAGTTTTTGAATAAACATCGAATATAGATGTTGAAGCAGAGATTCCGCCAGCTCTTACTGTGATAAATGCAGTTGCATTCCAAGCAAGTGTCAAAACAGCAAAAAGTGTTGCTGCGCTATAACAAATAACGCCTTTAAGGTTTTTCATCTACAAAATCCTCCTTTTGTTGAGATATATTTATTATAAAACTTTGGATGCGAGTAGTCAAGTGAATACCTGTATTTTATATGCAAAAAGCATTTTAGATGTGAAAACAAAACACGCTTAAAATTTTGCTTATTGTTAAATTGCTTGTTATTTGCAGGTGAAATCTGCTATAATATGGTTGTGTTTTTATGGAGGATAAATATGAAGAAAAAAGTGGATGTTGTTTTAGGAGCATTCTTTGGAGATGAAGGAAAAGGAAAAATTATTGATTTCCTTTCAACAAAAGCGGATTTGTCACTTCGTTGTGCTGGCGGAAATAATGCTGGGCATACTATTGTGGTGGACGGAAAGAAGTTTGCAATGCACTTGATTCCTTCAGGTATTTTTTCTGGTGCAACGGCTATTATTGGCAATGGTGTAGTTGTTGACCCAAAGGTTTTGCTTGAAGAGATAAAGATGCTTCAAGAGTCAGGGGTGTCAACTGAAAAATTGCTTATTAGTGAGAAAGCACATGTTATTTTCAATTATCATCAAGAGTTTGATTTGCTTGAAGAAGAAATGCGTGGCAAAAACAAGATTGGCACAACCAAAAGAGGCATTGGTCCAAGTTATTCTGACAAAATGGCGAGATTTGGCATTCGTATGGAAGATTTTATCTCTCCAAAATTTGCCTCTCTTTTAAAGAATAATATTGAAAATAAAAACAAAATGTTTGCTCTTTATGGCAAAGAGTTGATTGATTATAAAAAGACTTATAAAGAATATAAGAAGTACGCAGATGAGCTTGCTCCTTATGTTGTGGACACTGTAAATTATGTTCATAATAATATTGAAAATGGAAAGAAAGTTGTTTGCGAAGGGGCTCAGGCGACTCTTCTTGATATAGACTTTGGGACCTATCCTTTTGTTACAAGCAGCAACACAACTATTGGTGGAATTTTGAATGGTACCGGACTCAATGCCTCAAATCTTGGAAGAGTTTATGGTGTGATTAAGGCTTATTCTTCAAGAGTTGGTGAAGGTCCTTATGTTACAGAGCTTTTGGATGAAACAGGGGACAAAATTAGAGAACTTGGCCATGAGTATGGCACAACAACAAAGCGTCCAAGAAGATGTGGCTGGCTTGACCTTGTTGCACTTAAATATGCAGTAAGATTGAATGGTTTTACAGATATTGCAATGAATCATCTTGACACTGTTGGGAAATTGGATGAGATAAAACTTTGTGTTGGCTATCAAGATGCAAGTGGAAAAGTGACAACAGATTACACAACAAATCCTGATAAATTGAAAGATATGAAACCTGTTTACAAAACTTTTGAAGGTAATTTTGACATAACCGGAGTGAAAAAGTTTGGTAAATTGCCTGAGAAAGCTAAAGTTTATTTGAAAGCTGTAGAAGAGTTTGTAGGAGTGCCTATTACACTTATTGGCACAGGTCCAGACCGTGAAGATTTGATTGTTAGAAAATAAAAAAATATAGCAAAAATGCTATATTTTTTTAAAACTTTGAAATGTATCTATATAAAATGTCTATCCATTCAGTCCTTGGGTGGAAAAGTTCTTGTTTTGCCATTTCTTTAATTTCAAATACATTTGCATATTTTACTTCGCTTACTTCTTCAGGTTGAGCGTGAAACTGCTCTAAAGGCACATCAAGATTGAAGATGAAAAAATCATAAAATTGATTTTCTATAAAGTCAGAAGAAATCTTTAATTGATTTTTAAAACTGCTCATAAATCTAAAATCACGCATGGTAATTTTTTTAGGGAGCATGTAGCCAATTTCTTCCATTGTTTCTGTCACAGCACAGCTGACACTGTCTAAGCCAAATGGAACATGCCCTGCCACAGATAAGTCCCAAAGTCCAGGATACTTTTCTTTTGTTTCGGCTCTTTTTTGGATGAGTATTTTGTTGTCGTCATTGATGATTGCAATTATTATTGCTCTATGCCACAATCCATTTTTGTGTATTTCTTTTCTTAGGGCTGGTCTGCCTGTACCTACCCCATTTTCATTTAAAATTTCTAAAAGTTCATTGCCTTGTTCGTAAATGGGGGGGGGTAATAAAATCTATTATTGAGTTTTCACTGTTGTTCATATATACCTCCAAAAATATTCTTTACAGTTATTTTACACGAAAGCTTTGATAATTGCAAAAGAAAAATCAAAAATTTGATTTTTAATAAAAAAAGTCCAACAAATTGTTGGACTCTTTTTTTATGCCAGCTGGATGATAGAAAGAGTTGCTCCAGCACCATTTTGCAAAATTGCAGAGGCAACCAATCCAAATATTTGAAGTTGGATGGTGCTGCCAGCAGTAAGATTTACAATGATGCTGTTGTTGAAACTTGAAACTGATAGTGCAGGTTGCAAAGTTGAAGGTGCATAAGCAGTTCCGTTAATAATCAGTCTTGTTCCTGCTGCAATCGCAGCTGTTAAATGAAGCTCATAGTTGATTTGATATTTTCCAGCAGTCGCAACAGTGAATGTTGTATTTGCTCCATCAATTGTGATTCCAGCAGTGGTTATTTGATTGCTTGGAAGTGGAACAGGTATTCCGCCAAGAATAACTGCTAACGTAGGTGCAGTTGTGTTCGCTGCAAAAGCAGAGTTTGCAGTTACTCCGGTTCCTGTAGCGCCTGTCGGACCTGTTGCACCTGTCGCACCGGTAGGACCTGTTGCACCTGTCGCACCGGTAGGACCTCTCCAACCTGCAGCACCGGTAGGACCTGTGTTTCCTGTCGCACCGGTAGGTCCGGTAGCTCCATCAGCCCCTGTGTTTCCTGTGGCCCCTGTTGGACCGGTCGCCCCATCAGCCCCTGTAGGACCTGTTGGTCCAATAACTCCAGCTTCTCCATTGGCTCCGGTTGCCCCTGTGGCACCGGTTGGTCCTGTAGGGCCGGTGACTCCTGTTGAGCCTGTCGCTCCAGCTAAGCCTGTTGGACCTGTCGCACCTGTTGGCCCTGTAATTGAAAGTCCGGTCGCTCCTGTAGGACCTGTTGCACCTGTGCTGCCTGTAGCTCCGGTAGCTCCAATGGCTCCAGCTAAGCCGGTAGGACCTGTTGCACCTGTGTTGCCTGTCGCACCTGTTGGACCTGTAATTCCATTTGCACCGGTAGGACCTGTAGGTCCAATTAAACCTGTTGCACCTGTTGCTCCGGTGGCACCTGTAGGACCAATATTGCCTGTAGGTCCTGTAGCTCCGGTTGCACCTGTTGAGCCTGTAGGCCCTGTCGCACCAACGCCACCAGCCAAACCTGTAGGACCGGTCGCACCTGTGCTGCCGGTTGCACCTGTGCTGCCTGTGGCTCCACGAGGACCAGCAGGTCCTGTAGGACCGGTTGCTCCTCTTAAGATTATTGGGTCGTTTGAAACACAACCACAATTTGAATTTCTAAAAAAGTTTAACATAATTTTAAATCCTTTGTAAAACTAGTATACTGTTTGAGGTATACATTAAATTTTATTTAATTTTTAAAATTTTTGTGACAAACAAAGCTGCAGGAGGGGTAATAAAATAAGCGAACAAGTTTTATTCGCTTATCAAAATATTTAAAAGTTTTGTTTCTAGGTCGTCTTTATCATAAGACTTGTCGCAGACTATCTCAAAATAGTTATATCTAAATGAAATGTAGTCTATGTAAAAAATTGAATCAAAAGAAGCTAAGTTGCTTGAGTTGCCGTTTTCATTTGAAATCAAATTGGCATTCCAAATTTTCAGTTCTTCAAACTTTAACTTTGACACTTTTTCAAAAAAACATTCAAAGTTTTCTTCTGATAGTGAAGCACAAATGTTTATCCCAAGGCGAGATTTTGTAAATGCGTGAATCCCTTTTAAGCTGAGAAATTTTAAAAATTCAGGCTCCTTTTTTGCACAATCCAAAATTTCAACAAAGATTTTTTTCACGCCAAATAAATTGAGAACTTTTGAAAAATTTATTTTAGCAGAATTGGTTTCTACATTAAACAACAAACAGCCTTCAGCGTATTTCTTTTTTACTTTCACAAAGTCCTCCTTAGATTTTCAATTGATATTATCAAACAAATCTTAAACATGACTATTATAAAAGTAACTTAGCTTTAAGTCAAACAATAAAACATACTTTACAAAATTAAAATTTTTAATAAAAAAACCCACATAGTGAGTGGTGCGTCTGCCGGGACTCGAACCCAGAATAACGGTTCCGTAGACCGTCGTGATATCCATTTCACCACAAACGCACAAATTGTGATTTTTAGTTTTGCTTTGTTATTATAGCAGTCTTGGTCCAAAAAGTAAAGGGATTTTTTAAATTGGTCTTGAAAAATCTCTGTGCTTGTGCTAAAGGGGGTCTATGAGAATAATTAATGACAGAATGGAATTCCTAATCAAATTTGGACAGAAAGTGATTGCGGTAGAGTTTCAAAATCAGATTTATTTTATAGTTGAAAGCGGAAGGCTTCAGGGTGGAGACAGAGAGTGTCAGAAAGATTTTTATTTTTTTAATGAAAAATCTCAAATTGGGCATCTTTATCTTTCAGAGATTATGCTTTGCAAGACTGAACGAGAAGAACAGTTGAAAAGTGGAGTGAAAAATATACCAGATGATTTTTTTGCTCTTTCAGATATTGAAATTGACAAAAAAGAATTACACGGCAAGGGGCTGGGGAGTGTGCTTCTTAATTGGGCAATGAAAGAGATGCTTGAGATATGTAAGCGTAAAGAGGCTGACATTCCGTTGCTTTTTGTTAGAATAAATAGTGAAGAGACCTTAGCCTTTTATGAAAAGTGGGGTGCTGTTCCAAATCAAGAGAATCCTGACAATGTTGTGGGCTCATATTGTTCTATGATTATAGAAAAGCTACAAACAAAGTCTCAATATGATGCTAAGATTGTGGCAGTATATGAAAAACCTTCAATAATAAAAGAAGATAGGTCAAAATGACCTATCATTTTTTGTTAATTAAATTCATCAACTTTTTATATTCAAGATTAATTTTCTGAGTTGCTATTTAACGAATTTTTTATAGTATGAGCAAGGCTTTCGTGTATTCCTTTGACAAGGCACAACTCCTCCACACTAGCTTTTCTGATATTTTCTGTTGTTCCAAAAGCAGAGAGCAGTGCTTGAATTTTGACTTTGCCAAGTCCAGCTATGTTTTCAAGCTCAGTCGAAGTTTGATTTTTTGTGCGAAGTTGTCTATGGAAAGTTATGGCAAAACGGTGAGATTCATCTCTGATGCGTTGCAGCAATTTTAATTCCGCACTTGCAAATTTGAGAATGATAGGATTGTTAGTTTTTGTGGTAAATACCTCTTCTTGTCTTTTGGCAAGAGAGATGATTTCAATTTTGTTCTCAAAACCAAATTCTTTTAATATTTCAAAGCAAGAGGAGAGCTGTCCTTTTCCGCCGTCAATAACAATCAGATTTGGTTTTTCAGAAAAACTTTCACCATTTTTGTCAGCCAAACGCTGAAGTCTGCGACTAAGTGCCTCTTTCAAGCATTCAAAGTCATTGTTGCCTTCGACAGTTTTAATTTTGAATTTTCTGTATTGTTTTTTGTTTGCTTTACCATTTTCAAAAACGACCATTGATGCAACCTTATTGCTTCCACCAATGTGAGAGATATCATAGCATTCCATACGCAGAGGAAGCTCTTTCAGTCCCAATTTATCTTGCAATTGTTTAACAGCTCCAAGTCCACTGCTGTAAGCAAGTTTTTCTTTCTCTAAATGCTTGGTCAAATATTCCACAGCGTTTTCCTTTGCCATGTTTAAAAGCCTTAAATTGATTGCGTGTGGGTTTGAGATAATCTTTAAGCTTTTGCTTAAAAAATCTTTGAGCAATTGCTCATTGATTGCATGGCTGACAATTATCTCATCTGGCGTGAGTGTAGTTTGATAATATTGTGATATGAAGTTGAACAAAGTCTCCGACTCCTCAAGTTCGGCATCACTTTGAACAAAGTTTGCTACTCCCAAAATCTTTCCACCACGCACGACAACTACAGTAATCACACCGTTAAGTCCATCTGTGTGATAAGCAAAAATGTCTTTGTCTACATCTTTTGGAAGATTTGCAACCACTCTCTGCTTTAGCTTTGAAATCATCTTTAAGCATTCTCGAAGCTCTATAGCTCTTTCAAAATTTTCTAAATTCGATGCGGTCTCCATTTTCTTTTGCAAAATTTCTTCTATTTCATCATCATTGCCGTTTAAAAATCTAATGACTTTTTTTATCTCTTCTGCGTATTCTTCCTTTCCAACTCTGCAAGTGCATGGTGCAAGACAAAGTCCAAGACTATAGTTTAGACATTCTCTTTTTGCTGGGGTGGTTGTGATTTTTGATTTGCAAGTTCTTATTTTAAAAGCAAAGCTGATTGTTTTCAAAATTTCTCTTGGGTCTATGCCGGCGATATATGGTCCAAAATATTTTGCACCATCATCCTTTTTGACTTTCCTCACAATCTCCAATCTTGGAAAGTCATCTCTCATGTCTATTTTTATATAAGGAAACATCTTTCCATCTTTGAGGAGAATGTTGTAAAAAGGTTGATGTTTGTGAATAAGATTGCTTTCAAGTGCAAGGGCATCAAGCTCGCTTATTGCAATGAAATAGTCAAAGTCATCAATGGCCTTTACCATTGCTTGAACTTTGCTTGGTTTTGGAGAAGAATGAAAATATTGGCTCACACGATTTTTCAAATTCTTCGCTTTACCAATATAAATAATCTCACCCTTTTTGTCTCTCATCACATAGACACCAGGCTTGGTGGTGAGAGTCTTGAGTTTTGCTTGGATTCTCTCGTTCATGTTTCTATTATATAATTTTTCAACCAAATTACAAATCATTTTAAAAAATTTTACAACATCAAATGTTTAAGTGTCGTTTATCTTTTGTTTGTTTGCAATATAAATTCTTCAAAAAAAGCTCTGTTTTTAAAGCATCAATTCACTTTTTTTAAGAAAAATGTTGTAATTTGTAATTTTATTTGTTATAATGTGAAAAATAGATAAGGGAGGTCGCAAAATGTCAACTTCGATGCTGTTGGGAATTTTTAGCTGGATAGGGGATTTCTTTAAAGCTCTTTTCGATATGATTCCAAAGACCATGTATCTTTTGTATGCTTCTTTTGCATGCGTGCTTGATGTTTTGCAGCTCTTCTTCAGAAAACTTGCTGGTCTTGATGTTTATTATATTGACGGAAAACCTGTTGGAGGTGATATTGTCACAAATTTCATCACAGGTATTTTGGGGATAAACAGTCGTGACTCGCTTCATTACTCAGCACTTTCAACAGTTTTTTGGTCAATGGTTGTGTTTGGCATTATTATGTGTTTTGCTTGCACTATTTTTGCTATTATCAAAAGCCATTACACTTATGATGAGAAAGCTGCTAAGGGTCCAATGCAATATGTTTACACTGCAGGAAAAGCAATTTTAAATATGGCAGTTGTTCCTGTTATCGTTGTTTTGGGACTCTATGTTTCAGAAGCGGTTTTAAATGCTCTTGACACAATCACTTCAACAAACAGTGGAACAATTGAACAAACTTTTGGAAAGGATGTCTGCAATGAGTATTTTATGACACAGGACACCTCCAGAGGTGCGACAGGTGTTTTAAATGAAAACAAGACTTACATATATTATGACATTTTTGGTTTCTCAGCAGCGATTACTTATGGTACATCAAAAACTGCGGATGATGGTTGGGCTATCAATAATGATAATTGGCCATCTCAAGGTGCTTATGTTGGAGCAAAAAGTCAACCTTTCTCTGGCTCTCTGTTTAGAGTGGCTGCATACAACGCAAACCGTGTTCGTATTGGAACAATGAGTATTGAAAAAAGTGGACTCTATAGACAATTTACAGGAAGCCCAGATGACCCTACTTCAAACTTTTTGAAAAATGCAGAGAATGACCAAGAACTTGCGGATATGATTGATATGCTGTTTGCAAATCATATTCACTTGAAATGGGAGAAGACGGCAATTCTCAATTATGGTTTTAGTCCAATCTGCTCATTTAAGTATTTCACAAATTTCTTGTCAACAGTTGTACACTCATTCTCAAAATTTAATGTTGGACTTGTTTGGTACTACTATGACCTTTGGAGTTTCAACTTTATTGTTGGTTTTGCAGGCTGTATAGTGTGTTTGTCAATCTTCATAAACATTATTTTGGGATTGATTACTAGATTGTTTATGTGTATAGTATTGTTCTTGGTGGCTCCTCCACTCTTTGGACTTGCTCCACTTGACGGAGGCAAAGGCGGAAAGGGTTGGAAAGAAAACTTTATGAAACAAGTTCTGATGGCGTATGGAGCCGTCGTGGGAATGAATCTGGTCTTAATGATTTTACCTTACATGAATGACATTGATTTCTTCAACATTCCTATGGCGGATTATTTGGCACAAACCTTGATGATTATTGTGGGCTTGATTACAATCAAAGCTGTGATAGCGACGCTGTCTGGACTTATTGGTGCAGCTGATGCCAATGAGGCTGGAGGAAAAATCAAAGATGAAGTCGGTGACACCATTGGAAAAGCAACAAAGATGACAATTGGTGCCGCAAAGCTTGGCAAGAAAGCCTTTGACAAAGTGCCAACACTTCAAGGTATTATGCAATCTACTATTGGTGCTAAACTTGCACAGACAAGTACAGGACAATGGGCTTCTAAAACAGCAAGCAATATGAAGTCTCGTGTTTTAGGCGGAAAGATTAATGTTGCTAAGCGAGATGAAAATGGAAACATTATGAAAGATGCTAATGGCAAAACAATAATGGAAGAAAAAGAAGTTGGAGGACTTAAAGGCTTTATAAAAGGCGGAAAATGGACGAAACAATCAATTGTTCAAAATGGTCTTAAGATGGATGCAGAAAATGCTGAGGCAAAAGAACTTTCTAGAAGAGGAAAAATGGGTGCGCTTGGCAGACAAAGTGTTAGAGATAAAATGATTAATGAACAGCAGGCAAAGGTTGACGAAATTGAGAATAAAATGATGTCAGCCACAGGGTTATCTCTTTCAAGATTAACAAAACAAAGAGACAAGGAATCAAAGAAATTAGTTGATATGAAGGGTGATGATGGACATGGTGCAAATAGTTCATATTTTGCTGCAGAGAAAGCTAAACTTGATAAGAAGAGAAAAACTGCTAGAACATGGAAAGACAGAAATAATGTCGCAGCTGCAAACATGCAGAGAAAGATAGATGCTGTTGCTAACGACGATAAAGATAATGGCGGAATATTCAGTCAGGCATTCAAACTTGGCGGACAGCTTGCTGGCTCTGATTCAGGTATTGGCAAATTCAACGATTCTTCTGGCATCAAGAAGAAACCTGACCATGACAAAGCTACTGCAGACAACACCAAGGAAATTGCAAAAACTGCTGCTGACACCAATGCACAAATTGGAAACATGGCAACAGCAATTCAAGACTTGGCAAACGAGCTTAAGAAAAAGCCATAGTTGAGGTGACAGATGTCAATCATAAAAGAATTTGGAGAATTGTTTAAAGTTGGGGTTATGTCTGACTCCGCAGTAAAGAAATTTGCTGAAGGGTCAGGCATAGTACCTGCAAAAGACTATCAGAAAGAAACTGCACAAAACACTGCAAAAATACTTGAAGAAAGTAAGAAAACAGAAGTTGCAGTGGGAGAACTTTCAAAAGCAATTGCAGAGCTTAGAAAAACAATCTCAAAAAACAAATAAAAAAAGCTGGAGTTAATCCAGCTTTTTTGTTTGTTAATTGTTTAAAGAAAGATTTTTAGAGAGTTAAATAAAAAAATGTTGCCTTAAAAGCATTTATTTGTTGTAAGCGATGACTTATGATAAGGGGTTTCTTAATAAACAAAGCGGCATTAAAGGTGGTTCGCTTGGCTAGAAGCCAAGACAAAACGAAGTTTTGTGCCTACCAATGAAAAATAAAAAAATCTTGCAGTTGCAAGATTGAGATTTGGTGGTGATAGGTGGGCTCGAACCACCGACCTTATGGGTATGAACCATACGCTCTAGCCAGCTGAGCTACATCACCAAACGTAATCGTATTATACATCAACCGATTACTTTTTGTCAATTGTTTTCTTAAAATTTATCAATTCAAAATTTTTACATTTTCAGAAAATTCCTAAAGGCATAAATCAAACCATTGTCCTCCAAGGTCTTTGTTGTTAAAGTGGCTCTTGCCTTTACATCTTCTGTAGCATTTCCCATTGCAATTGAAATATCAGTGCAGTCAAACATAGCGAAATCATTTTGAGAATCTCCAATTGAAACGGTGGTCATGTTTGGATATTTTTCAGATAAAAATTTTACTGCTTGTGCTTTTGAAGAGTGTTTAGGGGTCACATCAGTGTAGTTGTTTGGCATTTTAAAAAAGTTGAGATGAGGAAAACTGTTTTCAACTTCTTCTGACAAATAGCCTTTTATCCAAAGCTGATAAATTTTTGAGTTTTCAAGGTCTTCAAGAAATTCGTTTTCATCAACAATTTTTAGGTTTTCTTTTTTCTTAATATATTCATCTTTTTGTTGGACGGCCTTGTGGGAAAGATTGTCTTTATAAGACCAAACTATTTTGTTTTTGCAGATGTATTGGATTAATGGTAAAATTTCATCCTTGCTCCAACTCTTTGCGTTATAAATCAAATTTTGTTTTGGCATTTGATATATGCAACTGCCAAAAATAACAGAAAGAAAATCAAAGTTTTCAATGCCCTCAATTGAAAGAGTTGAATTGAGGTCCCTGCCTGTGGAAATGACAAAAATGTGTCCAGCAGTTTTTAGTTTTTTGATTTCTTGAAGAATTTCTGGTTTGATTTTTCTTCCGCCATACTCTACTAATGTGCCGTCAATATCAATAAAAATTAAATACTTGTTTTTCATACTTTCTCCAATTGAGACAATTATAGCATAAGCTAAACAATTTTCAAAATGATAAGTTTTGTGATAGTTTATTGATTGCTTGCTTAAAAAATTAAAATAGTTTAAAATAGACATGTAAGGAGTTTATTATGATTGAAGAACAAATTAAAAAAGCCAATATTGAAGCGATGAAAAACAAGGATGTAGTGGCAAGAGGTTTTTATAGCGTATTGATGAACAAAGTTTTGCTTGAAAAGATTGCAAAAGGCGACAGAAATCAGATGCTTGCCGATGCAGATATGTCAAATATTTTGCAAAAGACAATAAAAGAACTTACTGACGAAAAAGCAAACTATGAAAAAGTGGGAAATGCAGATGAGGTTGCAAGAATTGCTCGTCAAATTGAGATTGCATCATCTTATTTGCCAAAAATGCTTTCAAAAGAAGAAATCAAGGCAGTGATTGACAGTCTTGATGACAAAAGTGTGCCAACTGTTATGAAACACTTTAAAGCAAATTTTAATGGTCAAGTTGACATGAGACTTGTTCAGGAAGTTTTGAAGGGTTAGTATGAAAGTTTACTCAATCAGTGATTTGCACTTGTCAGTAAACAATCCAAAGCCAATGGATATTTTTGGCCCAACGTGGGATGGTTATCTAGATAAGATAATAGCACAATGGAAAGAGACTGTTGAAGCAGAAGATTTGGTTTTGCTGGCTGGTGATTTTTCTTGGGCAATGAAACTTGAAGATGCCGTTGCAGATTTTAAGCTACTTGAAGATTTGCCAGGCAAAAAAATAATAATTCGTGGTAATCATGATTATTGGTGGAAGAGCATAAGTGCTGTTCGGTCTATTTTGCCAGAAAATTTTTACGCAGTCCAGAATGATGCCTTAAAATTTGGAGACTATATTATTTGTGGAACTAGACTTTGGAATCTTCCTGACAAAAACAAAGCAATGACACCTGAGAATGAAAAGATTTACAGGAGAGAGTTAATTCGCCTGGAGATGACCTTGCAAAATGCTAAAAAGCTTCAGACAAATGGAGAAAAAATAATTTGCATGCTCCATTATCCACCGTACACTTTCAGAGAAGAGGGCAATGAGGTGACTGCACTGCTTGAGAAATATGATGTTTTTAAGGTGGTGTATGGGCATATTCATGCGTATTGCAAGCAATCACTTGTGCTTGAGAAAAATGGTGTGACTTACTATATGACTTCTTGTGATATTGTTGGCAATCGCATAATTGAGGTTGATTAAGAGCCATTTGAAATTTTATTGACATTATTGGAAATAATATGTTAAGATAACGACATAGACTACGGAGATTTAAATGAAAAAAACTACTAAACTTTTGTGTGGACTTCTTGGTGTAGGTTTGTGCCTTGCTGGGTGTGCCACAGTTTCACCTATCAAAAACAAAGATACAGAATTGGTTTTCAATGGAAACTCAGCTGTTATGATAAATGACAGTTATCTTTATTATGGAAATTCCTTTGCCGACTATTCTTCTTTTTCAAATGATAGTGACTACAAAAATGCTGCAAAACTCTCTTATTTGGCAAGACTTGAGGCAGGTGCAACTCTTTCGGCAAAAGATGGAGACTATTCTCCAAAAGGTGTCAACAGAGTTTCAAGCGATGTTGTTGTGCATGAGAAAAGTTTTATGTTTGCACTTGGGGATTATATTTACTATCTTTCCCCAAACAGAAAGAAGTTTGAAAATGAAGAAGGTAAACTTGTTCAACAATATGGCTATTCGACACTTTTCAGAAGCAAGCTCAATGGAGACAAGAGAAAAGAGCTTTTTACAACTTCAGCTGAGGTGACTCAAATTGAAGTTTTGAAATATGACAACAAATATTATCTTGTTATGCTTGCAGGAAGTGACCTCATCCGTTTTGAACTTGGAAGCAAAGTCAAGAGACAGACACTTGCAACAGATGTTACTTCAGTGGCACTTCCAGAGACTTATCAAAAAAATAAAGTGGGAAGCACACTTGATTGGAATGGAAATATTTATTATACAAAAGCACTGAAAGATGAAGATAATTCTTCAGTAAGTGGCACTTCAATCAAAAAGCTTTCAATTGCTGGCGGAGAAGAAACCGAAGTTGGTGGCGGTCAAGGTCAAACAATTGCATTGGTTGGCAGAAAAGGTGATGTTGTTTTCTACACTTACAATGAAGAAACCTACAAAAATGACACAAATGAAAACAGAAGATTTTCAACAAACAGTTCTGATAGATTTTCATCAAGTGCAGTTTCAAATATGTATCAAGTTTATAATGACAATGTTTTGGGCTATATTTATACTGCAAACAGTTCAACTGTTTACCAAACAACAGCTGGTGAAACAGGCACACTTACCTTAAATTATGAAAATGCAAGTGTGAGTGATTATAAAATCTTGTTTGTGACAGGAAGAACAATCTATCTTTCAACTACAAATGCAATTTATACAGCCGATGTATCTGAAGTTTTTGCAGGAAATGGCAGCGTTGCAAATTGCAAGGCACTTGTGAAAATGGCAGATGGCAGTATTTATAGTGGAAACCGTTATGCTTTTGATGGAACTTATCTCTATTATTATGCAAAACTTCAAGAAGTTGAAAAAGAGAATGAAGATGAGTCTGACGAAAGCGAAGAAGAGGTGGTTGACGAACATTATTATATGTACCGCACAAAAGTTGGAACAAATGCTGATGATGAGCCAAAGACCCCTTATGAGCTTTTGAGTTTGGTTGAAAACTCTGAAAGACATACGAAATAAAATTAAAGACCGAGTTGTTTTCGGTCTTTTTTTATTGCAAAAATATTGACATATCAATGCTTAAGCAAACAAAACTGAAGATTTTTGACTTATGGCAAAGAAATATTGCTTAATTTGCTTGATATTTTGTGACGGGGGGGGGGTATACTGAAATTGAATATATTTATATATTTATTAAAAGT
>CASXBC010000002.1 GCA_949474265.1 uncultured bacterium
CACTTCTCTTGTACCTCTTGCCATGAGTCCGCCTTTCATAGTTTCAAAATTTGCACCGTCGAGAAGTCCGGCAGCAATGCCCATAACATTTTTTGCTGCAGCACCAATTTCAGAGCCTATTATATCTTGACCTTGATAAAATCTTATTAAATCAGATTTTAGGTTTCTAGCCAAAAATTCAGAAAACTCTTGATTGTAGGCATCAATAACCATAAGACTTGGAATCCCATTAACAAAGGATTGAATATGACCAGGCCCAACCCAAACAGCAATGTTATCTTTTGGAATGCCTTCTTCAATCAAAATGCTTGATAGACGTTTTCCTGTTTTATCTTCAATACCTTTCATGCAGAGGATATACTTTTTGTTTTGAAAACCATCAACTTTTTTTATGCTTTGCATAAGACTTCTTACGGCTTGTGCACTGATTGATATTACAATATAGTCGCTATTTGAAAAAGCTTCATTCAAATCTTTAGTTAAAACTATGCTATCAGGAAATGCCACATATTCATTTTTTCTTGTAGCAAAAAGGTTTTCAACAATTGGGTCTCCGTCAAGTCCCCAGACTGTCACCTTGTTGCCAATCTTATCTAAATACCATGCTATGAAAGAACCCCATCTTCCACAACCGAGTAAACTAAAATTCATAAAAATCTCCTTTATTGTTACAGTTTATATCTTAACATATTTTGTTGCAAAAAGTAAAACGCTGACAGAAACAAATCAAAACATTTGAGCAAAATTTTGATATTTATCATTGCTCGCTTAAAACTCTACGGAGAGTAGTTTTAATTTTTATATTTTTGATGAAATTTGCAGTCAAATATTGTATAATACTTGTATGTGGAGGAGCAATATGAATCTAGAAAAGACAGGTTGTTTCATTGCAAAATGCAGAAAAGAAAAAGCACTTACTCAAGAGAAGTTGGCAAAAAAACTTTTTATAAGTGAAAAGACTGTTTCAAAATGGGAGTGTGGAAAAGGCTTTCCAGATTCTGCTTTGATTTTGCCACTTTGTGAAATCCTTGAGATAAATGCAAACGAACTTTTGTCAGGAGAAAAGTTGACAGACGAGGGGTATAAAAAATGTGCAGAAGAAAATCTCATTGCTCTCAAAGACGCAAATGAAAAAAATATAAAGCATTTGCTTTTTTTGGAATGGGTAATAGGCTTTGTTGGAATAGTAGCCTTTCTGCTTTTAATTTTTTCTGCAGGTTTTTTTGTTGAAAGTTTGGCATGGAGATTGGTTTTAATTATTGTAAGCTTTGTTGTTATTTTTGCTGTCTGTGGTTTTTGCTTGCATATTGAACGCAATGCTGGCTTTTATGAATGTAGCCATTGTCACAACAAATATATTCCTTCTTACAGTGCTGTTTTGTGGTCAATGCACATGGGAAGAACAAGATATTTAAAATGTCCAAAATGCAAAAAGCGTAGTTGGAATAAGAAAACAATAAATTAAATAAGGAAAAATCCGACCAAAATGTCGGTTTTTTTATTGAGATTTGTAGATACTAATTTAACAATTAAAAGCTCAAAAAAGCTTGACTTTGCACGGGGGGGGGTATTGTATAATTGACTGATGAGGTATTAAATTATGTATTTAACTAAAGATAAAGGAAAAAGATATTGGACCGTGATGTCATTTATTTTTTTAATGATTTTAGGGGTGATAACTTATTATTTGGTAGATTCTTTTATTGATATATCTTATTTGGCAAAAGCTTGCACTTGGAAGTTTGTTTTGGTTACTATTTTGCTTTTGATTGATTCAGTTGCTTTAATAAGTGGGATTTTGTGTGGAGCAAGGGAATCTTTTTTTCAACTTGCATTTTTTATTGTAAGGAAAAGAGTTTATAAAGAACATAAAAAAATTGCTGGCACACCACTTAAAAATCATCCAAAAGTTGTAATGCTTTATTGTACATGCAATGATTTTGTAGAAAGTGCCTTGGCAAAGTCAATTAGACAAAATTATGACAATTTTGAGACAATAATTTTGGATGACAGCACCAAACCTGAATATATAAGAAGAGTTGATAAGTTTGCAAAGCTGTATAACTTGCGAGTTGTAAGAAGGGAAGAACACGTTTTCTTTAAGGCTGGAAATTTAAACCATTATCTCAAAAATCATCAAGATGAATATGATTATGTGGCAGTGCTTGACAGTGATGAGCGAGTTCCAAATGATTTTATTGAGAGCATGTTGAAATATTTTGAGTATGACAGTTCAATTGGAGCTGTTCAAGCTGGGCACAAAGCCACAGAGGGAAAAAACATCTTTCAAGCACTTATGAGTATGAGTGTGAAAAGTTCTTATATTTACGCTTGGGCAGCCAAGAATCAATTTGGATTTATGACACTTGCAGGACATGGAATGATGTTGAGCAAACAAGCGATTGTTGATGCGGGATTTTTTCCAGAAATCATTATTGAAGATTTGGGCATCACTATGAAGCTTTATGAAAATGGATATAAAGTGGTTTGTGCAGCAAGTGTGGTTTGTGAAGAGGAATATCCGTCCAATTATATCATCACAAAAAAGAGACATCTAAAATGGCAAGAAGGCGGAGTCGAACTGCGGAAGAAGATGAAAAAAGATTTAAAAAGCAAAGAAATCCCTGCTTTCTTGAGATTTGATATTAGACTGCATTTGTGGTCATTGTGTGACAACACCATTTTTGCATTTCTACATATTTTTATTTTGCTTCTTTTTCCATTTTTGGATTTTGCGTTGAGTGGGACAATAATTTATATCACAATCTTCTCATATATAGTTAAGTTACTTCCAAATATAAAAGACCTTGTAACATGGCTTTTCACGAAAGACTTTTGGAAACTTCCATTCTATCTTTTACTTCATGCTGTGGTTTACACTTCTTATATGCCAAGCATGATTATCAGAATCTTTTGGGCATATCTAGGAAAGAAGCCATTTTTTTGGGTTACAACCAAAGGGAAACAAAGGGTGGTTGCTTTGCAAATTTTAAAACACTCAATAACTCCATTTGTTTTTGTTTCAATAATTTCTGTTTTGACATATTTTGCTTTTAATTCTCTTGCACCGTCAAGGTCAACAATTTTGGCTGGGGTGCTTGTGCCAATTTTTATTATTCTTGCCAATATTGAATTTAAGAGAAAAAAGAAAAACAATTTAAAATGTGAGAAGATGCTTAAATTGTCACAGGCTCCAAATTCAGTACTCTTCCATTTAAGTTAGATACGTGATAAATTTATTTATTGTGTGAGTTATGCTTTGAAATTCCCGGCTGGTGTGATAAAATCTCTGTAAAGGGAGAAGTTTATGAAAAACATTACAGTTATCACAGGTGGTCGGGGAGGGGTAGGCAAACAACTTGCCAAAGAGTTTTTACTCAGAGGTGAAAATGTTTGTCTTATCTCAAGAAATGAAAAAGGACTTGAAAAAGCTAAAAAGGAACTTGAAAAGTTTTCAAACAAAGACATTCTCATTTATGCTGGAGATGTCAGTGACGAAACTTTTGTAAAAGCCTTTTACGCCGATATAACAAAAAAATATCGTGTTACTTGTCTTGTTAACAATGCAGGTGTTGGTAGATTTGGCACAATTTTTGACAACAATAAAGAGATGTTGGAAGCGGTTTTTCCTGCCATTGTTTACGGAACAATTTTGATGACAACTTATGCTTTGCCACAGATGAAAGAAAGCAAGGATATTGTGAAGATTGTAAATATAATATCTATTTCAGGGCTTAGAGGTTTTAAGTTTGAAAGTCTTTATTGTGCGGCGAAAGCTGCTCAGGAGGGATATTCTCAAGTTTTGCGTAGCGAACTTTTTGGCACAAACGTAAAAGTGATAAATGTTTATCCAGGAGGCATTGATACAGATTTCTGGAAAGAAAATAGAAACTATGTAAGCGAAGAAGTGCAAAAGACTTTTGCAAAGCCTTCAGAAGTTGCAAAAACTATTGTTGATACGCTTTATGACAAGAAGAGTTTGATTTTGAAAGATTTGGTTTTTGAGCAAATTCACATGAATTTGGAATAAAAAGACCTATTTTTAGGCCTTTTTTTTATTAATTTTTGTAATAAATGGCTGTCGCAAGGACAAATTATTATTCAATAGATGAAATAAGTTTTAGTATATATTAAAAAATATCAACAATTTATGATAAATACTTGACAGAAAAAACAGTTTCGGTTATAATAAACTCGCATTCAAAAATATAGGCATATCCCCGCTTGTATTTAGGAATGTCAATAATGGCTTGTAGCTCAGTCGGTTAGAGCACCACCCTGATAAGGTGGGGGTCGGTGGTTCGAGTCCACTCAAGCCAACCAGATAAACTAAGTCAGAGATGGCTTAGTTTTTTTGTTTTCCCCACCTTATACAAAGCTTTGCTTTGTCAAATGCTTTGCATTTGCAGGGTGGAGCCACCCTTAATGCTCTTCGTAAGTAATTTATATGTCTTGTTCTCAAAGATAGGGGGGGGGAGTCCACTCAAACTCATTAATAGTTTTTAAGTCATATAGCGGAATTATTAGTTTATTTATTTTAAAAACTAAATAAAAGCGAGATTGTTAAATTACATAAGCTAAATGCAAAGTGTTTGCTACTTAAAACTTAAATTTTTATCTATATTCAATAGAATGATAATTAAACTAATGTTCCCTTGGGGATTTTATTCAAGTTTGTTAGTGATTAAAAAATTTTGAGCAGATGATATTTGAGCTATTTCATTGATTATTAAAAAAAGGCTGAGATTTTACTCACCCTTTTTATCATCGCTTTTAATAGTTTTAGGTTTTGCCTGTGTTGTTTTTTGTGTATTAGCTTTAGGTTTGTTTGATGTTGTAGGCTTTGCCAAAGATGTTGTTTTAGTATTCGTGGTTTTTGCTGCAGGCTTTGTAGTTGCTTTTGGCTTTTCAGCATCTGAAACATTTGCTGATTTGTTTTCTTCAGTCTTTTCAACATCTTTAACTTCTGTTTTATTGTTTGTGTTTTCGCTGTTGTTTTCAGCAACATTTTTGTTTTGACTTTCATTAGTTTGTTTTTTTCTTACAAGTTTTTCTGCTCTAAATTCATAGAACCAATAGAAGAGAATTCCAAGCAGGGTAAACACTGCTGTCAAAACGCCATCTTTTACAACTGCTGCTCTTATGTCTGAACGGTCATTGATGAGAGTAAAAAGTTGTTTAAATGCTGCACCAAAGCTCATTCCAAATTCTTTTGCAACATAGATTGTAAGAGTAAGAAACATTGTGATTAAGAGTCCAACAATAGAAACGATAGAGATAGTAAGATAACCTTTCCAATCCATTTTTTTGTAAAAATATCTATATCCCCAACTTGAAGCTAGTACGACGACAAGGGATGCAATCCAAGCTACATAGCCAACATAATAAAGCACGCCATAAAGCACACATCCAACAAGTCCGAGACCGATAGCTGTCAAAATTGCAAATAAAAGATTTGGTTGTTTTTCTGCAGGCTTTGTTTCTGCAGGTTTGATTTCATTTTCTGCCATAAATTTCTCCTAAAATATCTTATGTAAGTATATTAACAAAAAAGAAGGTATTTGTCAAATAAATAAGGAGTGTGCAAAATATTTTTGACTAAGTTTTTAGATTGGTTTTTATTGTAGGTTGGTTTTAAGAAAATAAAAAAAGATGGCAATTTTGAGCTATCTTTTTTTGTTTTCTTGTCTGACTCTTCCGATTACGAAATCTCCCTCTTCAGTGTCTTTTGTTACGGTGGTGCCTGCACATATGTAGGTACGACTTGCTATCTTTACAGGTGCCACAATATTTACATTGCAACCGATAAAGACTTCGTCGCCCACAATGGATTTTTGTTTGATTTGTCCGTTGTAATTTGCAAAAACTACTCCACAACCAATATTGACTTTTTTTCCAATCTCAGCATCTCCAACATAAGACAAGTGAGGCACTTTGCTTCCATCACCAATACGGCTGTTTTTGATTTCAACAAAAGAGCCGACTTTCACATTGTCTCCAAGAAAACAATTTGGGCGAAGGTGACTGTAAGGACCTATATGACAATTTTTGCCGAGGGTGCTTTCTTCAATTGTGCTGTTTTCAATTACACAGCCCTCTTCAATATAACAGTCTCTCAAAACTGTACCATTTTTAATTACGCAATTTTCACCTATTACGCATTTGCCCAAAAGAGAGACGTTTTTATCTATCTTTACACCTTTTGCTATAAATAAATCTTTTTGATTTTCGAGTTCGCTTTTTTTCATAGCAATATATATGTTTTGCAATCTTAAAGCGTGAATCACATGCAATATTTCCCACAAACAGCTGTGTCGAGTTTGCTTCTTAAGTTGTTGTATTTGTCGAGAGTGTCAAGCAAATATTTCTCACGTTGGTTTTCTGCCATATTGTTTAGGATTTTGTCATCTATCAAAAAGTGAACAGGGTTTGATACAACGCTTTCTTGAGAAAGCAAAAATTCAACCTTGCTTTTAAAATCTTCATCTTCATTTGAGATAACTTTAATCTTTGCGTTGGAAACTGCCTCTTTGCCAATCAATCTTCTTTTTGCCTTTTGAGCGATAATTTTTAATACATCATTTTTCATATTTGTCTCCTTTTAAAACAAAAGCGATTATATAACAGTCTGCCAGCATTTCAAAATGTTATTTTTTGGTATTTTCTCCTATTCTGTCGAAAGATGTTTTATTTTTTCCGAATTGATATTTTTTTAATTTAGAACGAAAAAATTTTTGATTTTCAACAAAAAAAGACAAGCAAGTCTTGTCTCTTTTTGTCAATCTAAAACCTTTGATTTATTTCTTTTTTTATCATATTCATCAAGAAAATGATGAATCTTATTTTCTTTATCTTTGTAGGCAATGACAGTGGACAAATTAACATTTTCCATGCTTTTAAAGATATTGCCTTCAATTTGTGGGTCATCTGTCTTTATGGCTTTGATTATTTCTTTAACTTTTGCTCTTTTTGAACTTAGATTTGACAAATCTTCTTTTTCAAGAGCAAGCTCTTCTGTAAATTTGCAGGCACATTGAATAAAGTATAAGTCATTGTAATCTCTCCAATGTTTTATGTCTTCTTCACGTAGAAGATACATTGGACGAATGAGTTGCATGCCTTCAAAATTTGTGCTGTGAAGCTTTGGCATCATAGTTTGCACTTGTCCGCTATAAAGCATGCCCATGAGGACAGTCTCTATTACATCATCATAGTGATGACCTAGAGCAATTTTGTTGCAACCAAGTTCTCTTGCTTTGTTGTAAAGATGTCCACGTCTCATTCTTGCACAGATATAGCAAGGAGATTTTTCTATATTTAAAACATTTTCAAAAATGTCTGTATCAAATATCTTGATTGGAATGTTCAACATTTTGCAATTTCTCTCAATGACCTGTCGGTTTTCTTTGCTATAGCCTGGGTCCATGACCAGAAAGACAAGTTCAAAAGGAAATTTGTTGTGCCTTTTGAGTTCTTGAAAGAGCTTTGCCATAAGCATAGAATCTTTGCCACCTGAAATGCAAACTGCTATTTTGTCATTTGGTTCTACCAAATTATACTCGTTGATTCCCTTTGCAAACCTGCTGAAAAGAGTCTTATGAAATTTTTTACGAAGGGACAATTCTACTTTTTCACAAATGCCATCTTCAACAAGTTGTTTTGAATGTTCTTTAATGTAACCAAAATAGCCATCTTTAAAGACCAAAACATTCACGCCTTTTGCCTTTAGTTCTTTTGCCAACGCTTCGCTTTTCTTTCCATTCATGCAATACAAAACAGTTGTTGTTTTTGAGGTCTTGACAAAAGCCTCAACTTCAGCTGGTTTTAAATTTATTGCATTTGGGATATGTCCATAGGAAAAAGCTGTCGAGTCTCTTAAATCGACAATGATAAGCTCTTTTGCATCTTCTTTAAGCATGTTGTAAGTTGCATATTTGTTCATAGCAAAAGTATATCATAAATTTTATCTTTTTAGGAAGCAATTA
The DNA here is from genome assembly GCA_949474265.1 of uncultured bacterium. GTDB lineage: Bacteria > Bacillota > Clostridia > Christensenellales > UBA1242 > Caccovivens. The sequence goes on from CASXBC010000002.1 coordinate 7,986, forward strand.
TCAACAATGTTTTTGTTTGGAAATCAAGTTTGTTTTTCTCGAGATTTTTGTTTTGACATAATTGAGACTTGTGTTAAAATATATAGTGGAGAAATATATGAACGGATACGACTTTGATAAGACTATATATGACGGAGATAGCTCTACAGATTTTTTTCTTTATATGATTGGCACACGCACTTATCTGCTGTTCTTTTTTCCATGGTTTTTGCTCGTTGTTTCACTTTATGGGCTAAAGCTTTTAAGCAAGAAAAAGACAAAGCAGTTTTTGTTTTTCTTTATCCCTTGGTACAAAAAGAATATAAACGCAATAGTTGAAAAGTTTTGGGATAAGAGAATAAACAAGGTGTTTGATTGGTACAAAAATCAACAAAAAGATGAGGATATTATTATTTCTGCTTCACTTGATTTTGTTCTTATGCCAGCAATAAGAAGGTTGGGCATAAAAAATTGTCTATGCACACTTTACAATGTTCAAACAGGCAAAATTGTTGGAGAAAACTGCTATGGCAAGCAAAAATATGTTCGGTTTCAAGCCAAATATAACAAAGAAAAATTGGAAAGTTTTTATTCAGATTCTATGAGTGATTATCCTATGATGCGGGTTGCTGAGAAAGCATTTTTGGTGAAAAATAAGGAGCCAATGGAGATTGTTGTTCCAAAATAGAGGGGATTTGTCAAAAAAAGTCGACAAATCTTCTTTTTTAAATATTTTGTGCCAAAGCATTACTTTACTTTTTTGTCATAAAATGATAATATATATATTATGAAATGTCTTTATGTGTACAACCCTACAAGTGGCAAACAAAACAGCCACAAGAAGATAGACTATATCTTGAGGGAACTTAAAAAAAAGTTTGAGGTAGTTGACTGCAAACCCACACAAAAACGTGGAGATGCAGGAGTTTTTGCACGTGAGGCATGCGGAGTTTATGATGTTTTTGTTGTTTCTGGCGGAGATGGCACAATGAATGAGGTTGTAAATGCAATCTCAGAAGTTGAAAACAGACCTCAAATTGGCTATATCCCAGCTGGAACAACAAATGACCTTGCTCATTCGCTTGGTATTTCAAAAAAGATTAAAAAAGCTGTAAGAAATATTTTAAATGGATACACAATAAAACATGATGTTTTTAAAGTTAATGACCGCTATGGTATTTATGTTTGTTGTTTTGGCATTTTTACAAAATCAAGCTATGCCACATCTCAAACAAAGAAAAAACATCTTGGAAGAATTGCTTACTTTACTTCTGGCGTCAGAGAAATGTTTAGCTCAAAAGCCTTTCCTATGACAATTGAATATGACGGAAAAAAGAAAAAAGGAAAGTATGCACTTGGAATCATTGCAAACAGCAAGTATGTCGCTGGCTATAAGATAAACAACATGGCAAGTTTTGATGATGGTTATGTCAATGTCATTTTGGTAAGCGAGAGAAAGAAAAAGAAAGTTGCAATATCAACAATTTTGCGAATTTTCAGACTGTTCCTTTTTGGAATGAAAAGTCTTAAGGATGGAAAAAAGTGCCGAATAATAAAAGTTCAAAAATTGCATGTCGATTTGCCGGCAGAAGAGATTGTGAATCTTGATGGCGAAAGTGGATTTGGTGGGTCTTTTGACCTTGAAGTTTTGAAACAACATATAGATATTTTTGTAAAGGAAAAATAAAATGAGAGCGTTTGGAAAAGTCGGAAAAAAGTTTTCAACTGAGAAAACAGAAAAGAGAAAAGTAAAGAAAGAGAGAAATGATTATATATATGGAGTTCTCTTTGTTATTTTTGCTATCTTGCTTGAAATAGTCAATTTTGTCACTTTGGGTATTGGTGTTTTGCCAACAAACTTTGGAATTGAATTTGCAATAATTTTGATAATAGCTGGATTTATCTTCATTTTGCCAACTGAATGGTTGAAAGTTACTGTCACAACTATATTCTTGGCATTCCAAGGTATTATCAACATCATAAATTCGTGTGTATTTAAAAATCTTTTCAATTTTACAACTGTGGACATGCTTTTTGCTAGAGGTGGTGAGACAGGGGCAGTTTTTGAATTTGACTTTATCAATTGGGGATGTCTTTTGGCAAGTCTTGCAGTGCTTGGAGTTTATATAGCAGCGGTGGTGCTTGGAAGTAAATATATGCCAAGGATAAAATCAAAATTTAGATTTTCTTCAGTTTGCTATATGATTGCTGTTGCGGTTGTTATTGAGTGTTGCGGACTTGTTACTTACAATTTCTTAGATAAAGCTTATGCGGCAGATGCTGATTCAGAATATATTTATGAAAATGGTGAATACCTTTATGGCTCAACAGATTTGAAATTCGCAAATATGAAAAAATATGGTTTTTGGGCTTATTATTTAAAAAGTATAGAGAAGTTTGCAAACTATGAAGAGTTGCTTTCAGAAGAAGAACAGCAAGAACTTAAAGCATTTCTTGAAGAAGGTAAAGGCTTTAAGTATAGTGACTCTGAATTTGAAGCTGAGCAAATGTCTGGACTTTTGAAAGATGACAATCTTCTTATGATAATGATGGAGAGCATTGAATGGTTTGCAATTGACCCTTTTAATACTCCAAACCTTTATGATTTGATTTATAACAATTCAATGTACTTTACTGAATACTATTCAAGAAATGCAACAAACTTCAGTGAAGATATTTCAATTTTGGGAAATGTTCCAAACGAATATGCTTTTTCAAACATCTTGAAAAAGGTGGGAGTTGAAACTCCAGAAAGTTTGCCAAACTACTTTAAAAACAATGGCTATGAGAGTGTAAACTTCTTCCATGATTATTTGGGTGAGTTTTATGATAGATACACTCTCAATACCGCAATTGGCTTTGACAAAGTGTATGCTTTGTCTGAAAGCCCAATGGAAAACAAGCCAACAAAATTTGGTCAATTTGTTGATGATGGCGATTATGTTCAGAGTTTGATTGAACAGATGTTGCCAAAAGATAAAAAGTTTTTCAGTTTCTTTACTACTGTTTCCACTCACGGACCTTATACCGAGTCAAATGACCGCTTCAACACTTATTACAGAATTTTTGATGAAAACTATACAAAGTTTTGCAATTACAACGAAGAGCATGAACTTGGGTATGTTTTGCCAGAGATGGGAACAAAAAATTACAAAATTTTAAAAGAGTATAAATCTAAGGCTATGGCACTTGACAATGCAATAGGCATTATTGTGGATTATCTAGAAAACAACACAGGCTCCGACGGAAGAAAACTCTCTGATTCCACTGCAATAGTTTTGTTTGCAGACCACAATGCTTATTATCAAAATTTGTCATACAAAATCAAAAATGTTGGCAAATATGCAGACGAAAAAACAGCATATCGTGTGCCATTTTCAATTTCAAGTTCAAAACTGAAAACAGGTGAAAACAAGACTTTCTGCAACACTTATGACATCTTCCCTACTCTTTGTGATTTGTATGGCTTTGATTTCAACAGCAGTCTTACTCATGGTTATTCAGTGTTTTCAAAGGATATTGAAAAAAGTATGTTTTTGTCATCACTTTCAACTATCTTTGACGAAAATGTTTACTCACTTGATATGGATAAATATTATAAGGGCGGCAAGCAAGTAGAACTTGATGAAGATGTGCTTTCCTTTAAAGCAAAAGTCAACACTTATGTGCTTAAGCAAATCATGATTGAAAAATATTACAGAGTCAATTATGCCAAAAACTATGCTTAAGAGCAAACCGAAAGCTTACACTCAGAATATAAAAATACAAAAGGGTCATTGACCCTTTTCTTTTTGCAAAATTTTGTTGTTGTGCTATAATTTACAAATAAGGAGATTATATGGCGATAAGAAAAAAGGCATCAAAGACCTCATCAAGAGCAAAGAGTAATCTTGATATTGATGGTGTAAAAATCAGCAAAAAATCTCAACGAAATGCCGAAAAAGCACTAAAAAACACAAGTGTAAAGGTGTTGTTGATGGGACTTATTTTTTTGCTTGTTGGACTGCTTTTGGGTGGTGGAACATGCTGGGTTGTTTGCCGAAATGATTGCTTTGATATTATTGGAAATGATGAGATAGAGCTTACCCTTGATGAAAAATATGACGACTTTGGAGTAAAAGTTGTGGCTTTTGGAAAAAGATTAGATGCTGAAGCTATACAAATAGAAACAAACTTAAAAATTGATGCAGATGGAAGATTTTATTCTGATGAAATAGGAACCTTTTATATAAAATATTCAACCTCAGATTTTAAGTATGGAAAGCTTTTTAAAGTGCAAAAAGTGAGGCTTGTCACCTTTGTAGAAGCAAGCGAAGGAGGCGATTAGAATGAAAAAACAAAAGGGCATTGGAAAAGTTTTTATAGTTTTTATGGCTTTGATAATTGGTGCAGTTGGTGGTTTTTATGGCTTGACATGGTTGACTCTTCCAAAGACTGAAGATGTGCAAGTCGGTGAAGAAATATTTTTCTCAAAGGGAGATGAAAATCTTGATGCAACAATTGATGTCTCAAATGCAGATATATCAATCCACTTTTTGGAGCTGGGAAACAAATACACAGGCGATTGCACTTATATAAAAGCTGGGGATGTTGATATTTTGATTGACTGTGGCTCAAAATCCAACAGTGTCTCAACCATTTCTGCTTATCTAGAAAACTATGTAACAGACGGTATTTTGGAATATGTTATTGTCACTCATGCTCACCAAGACCATTATGCAGGCTTTGCCACATCAGAGAAAATAGATGGAATTTTTGATTTGTTTGAGTGCGAGACAATCATTGATTTTGCTGGTACTGCAAACGGAAAAACTGAGACCGCACTTTACAAAAATTATCAAACAAAGCTGAATAAGGCTGTTGAAAATGGTGCGACCCATTTCACAGCACTTGATTGTGTTGAAGAGAAAAATGGAGCATCGAGCAGTTTTGACCTTGGAGCAAATATAACTCTCAACATTTTGGATAGCTATTATTACAAAAATCCTGATAAATCAAATGAAAACAACAACTCAGTTTGTTGTATGTTTACGCAAAAAGTTTCTGAAACTGAAAGCAACAACTTTTTGTTTACAGGGGATTTGGAAAGAGAAGGGGAAGAGTATCTTTGCTCAATGAACGAACTTCCAAAAGTTGACCTTTACAAAGCAGGGCATCATGGCTCAAGGACATCTTCTTCAAAACAATTTATTGATGTGATTCAGCCAAAAACTGTTTGCGTTTGTTGTTGTGCTGGAAGCAGTGAATACACAAGTGTCCCAGAAAATCAGTTTCCAACACAAGAGTTTATCACAAATGTGGGAGTTTGGACGGATGAAGTTTATGTCACAACATTATGTGTGGATTACAAAAATAATGAGTTTACTTCTTTCAATGGAAACATTGTTTATCTTTCAAATAAAGAAAGTTATAATGTAGTTTGCTCAAACAATAACACAAAACTGAAAGACAGTCAGTGGTTTGCTGACAGTGGTAGAGTTTGGCCTACGGCGACTTAGATGTTTAGTTGTAAAAAAGCTTTGTAATATTATGGAAAGTATTTTAGATGTGTTACAATAATTGTATAAAAAGATATGGAGAAGATTATGACAGATAGAGAATATATGCAGATTGCAATAGATATTTCAAAAAATGCAATGTTTCCTTATGGGGCTGTTATTGTCAAGGATGACAAAATAGTTGGCAGAAGTGATGCTGTCATAAAAAGCTCAGGAGACAAATTGTATAATCACTCTGAATATAGAGCCATACAAAATGCTAGTGAAAATGGTTTTGCTGGGGATAGAATTGGTGAACTCTATGGCGGACTTGAAGGTGCGACCATTTATACAAGTTGTCAGCCATGTATGATTTGCATGGGAGTGATTTTATATAAAAAAATAAAAAGAATTGTGTATGGTGCAAGACTTGAGGACTCCAGCAAGTATGTTGTCAAAGAGATAGAGGCAAGTGTTGGTCAACTTGCAAATTTGGCAAATGAAAAAGTTGAAGTTGTTGAGGATTTGTTGCGTGTAGAGGCTGTTGAGGTGCTCAAAAGTTGGAGCAAAGAGAACAAAGATAAATATTAAGAGGTGTTTAAAATGATTTCAGAAGATAGAAAGAAACATATTTGGGGTGTTGCCAAATTTTTGAAAAGATATGCTCAAGAAGAGAATATGAGTCAAGATGATATTCATTCATTATATCTACTTGGACTTTTGCATGATATAGGTTATGAGTTTCTGGATGAGAAAGACTATATCACTCACAATGTTGTGGGGGGGGGGATTTTTAAAGTCTCAAGGCTTTAAGTATTGGAAAGAGGTTTATTATCATGGAGTTGCTGGTTGTGAATATCAAAGCAAGTTTTTAGACCTTTTGAATTGGGCTGATATGAGAATTGATAGTGCAGGAAAAGAGGTTTCTCTTGATGGCAGGCTGGAAGAACTTTCCAAAAGATACAATGTGCCTTTAAAAGAATTGGATTCGTATCCTATTGTATGTGAGCTTAAAGCCAAGGGATTTAAATAAAGTTTTTGAAATACGCTAAGTCCAAAGCATTTAAAATTGATTTTAATATAAAAAATAAAAATTCTATTGACAAAAATTTTTGGCAGTGTTATATTGTTAACAGAGATGATGACGAAGAAAGAGTAACCTTTGACCACTTGTTTTCAGAGAGATATGGTAGGTGTGAGCATATCAACAAGAAGAAGGCGAAGACAGCTTAACAGTCTTGTGCTTTGGCTGAGCAATATCAGCTTTAATAAGAGGTTGTTAAATCAACAAGTTAGGTGGCACCGCGGACCATAAAAGTTCGTCCTAATGCAGTTTTGCATTAGGGCTTTTTGTTTTTAAGAGGTTACAGCTTAAAAAAGTTGCTTCTAATAAAAACTGCAAATTCAAACAAAAGGAGTATGAAAAAATGACAACACAAATTTCAAAATTGGAAGTTGGAAAAGTTAGATTTCAAGGAATGATTGAAACTGTAAGAGACAAAAAAAGCATGCAGTTTATTGTTTTGAAAGACTTTTCTGGCAAAATTCAGGTGACAGTTGACAAAACTGCACACCCTGAAGTGGGCGAAGTCTTTTCACATCTTCTTCCTGGTTCAACAGTGGTCATTGAGGGAGAACTTGTAAAAAGCGAATATGTAAAAATGGGAGGTCAAGAAGTTTTGGCTGAGGCAGTAACTGTCACAAGTGATGCAAAAGAGCCTTATCCAATCACTCCAGAGAGCAATATTGACCAAAGAATTGACTATCGTTGGATTGACCTTCGTCAAGAGAAAAACCTGCTTATGTTTAAAGTGCAAACAGCTTTTACAGATGCACTAAGACAGTTTTTGTTGGAGAGAGACTTTACTGAGTTTCACTCACCAAAATTGATTGCAACGGCATCTGAAAGTGGTTCGGAAGTTTTTGAAGTGAAGTATTTTGACCGTAAGGCATACCTTGCTCAAAGTCCACAGTTTTACAAACAGCTTGCAATTTCTGCAGGCTTTGGCAGAGTTTTTGAGTGTGGTCCTGTTTTTAGAGCAGAAAAATCTCACTCTAGAAAGCATGCAACAGAGTTTACAGGTTTTGACTTGGAATTTTCTGGGATTGAAAGCTATGAAGATGTTATAAAACTTGAAGAAGAACTTTTAGCTTATGCTCTTAAAAGAGTTAAAGAAGCTTATGGAGAAAAAGTTAAAGAGTTATTTGGCGTTGAAATTGTTGTGCCAACAATTCCTTTCCCAAGAATGAAACTTTCTGAGCTTTATGCCGAACTTGAAAAAAGATATGGCTATGTTTGCCCAGAAGAAGAGCAAGGAGACCTCTCAACAGAGGCAGAGAAACTTTGTGCAAAGTTTACTAAGGAAGCATTTGGTCATGAATTTATCTTTGTGACTGACTACAGTGCTAAAAAGCGTGCTTTCTATCACTTTAGAAAAGATGGAGTTCCTCAAGGTTATGACCTTATTTGGAAGGGAGTAGAAATCACAACAGGTGCTCAAAGAGAGCATAGATTTGATGTGCTTAAGGCTCAAGCAGAAGAAAAAGGTTTGGCAAAAGACGTTGAGTTTTATTTGCAATTTTTCAAGTATGGATGTATGCCTCATGGCGGATTTGGTCTTGGACTTGACAGAATCCTTATGAATATGCTTGAAGTTGCTAGCATTAAAGAAGCTATGTTTATCTTCCGTGGACCAGATAAACTTACACCATAAAGTTTTTAGGAGAAAATATGAAAAGAGTTGAAATAAGAGATTTATATAAGGCTTATCAAAGTTATGAAGGAAAAGAAATTACACTTTGCGGTTGGGCAAGGACAATTCGTGACAGCAAAAATATTGCCTTTGTAGAGCTTAATGATGGAGCTTTTAAAAGTGTTCAGATAGTTGTGGAAAGAGAAAAGGTTTCAAACTATGATGAAATTGTCAAAGAGAATGTTGGTACTGCATTTTGCGTAAGAGGGAAAGTATTGCTTACTCCAAATGCTCAACAGGCATTTGAAATCAATGCAAGTGAAGTGGCAATTTTGGGCTCTTGTGCATTAGATTATCCTCTTCAAAAGAAAAGACACACAATTGAATTTTTGAGGACAATACCTACAATCAGAGCAAGGGGAAATTTGTTTAATGCAGTATTTAGGATTCGCTCAGTTGCATCCTTTGCAATACACAAGTTTTTTAACGAGCGAAACTTTGTTTACATTCACACTCCAATCATCACAGCAAACGATTGTGAAGGGGCAGGCGAAATGTTTCAAGTGACAACTCTTGACCTTGACAATCTTCCTCTCAAAGATGGTAAGGTTGACTATAGCCAAGATTTCTTTGGCAAAAAAGTTGCTTTGACAGTTTCAGGTCAAATCCATGAAGAAACACTTACGCATGCTTTTGGAAAGACATATACTTTTGGTCCAACTTTTAGAGCAGAAAATTCAAACACATCAAGACATGCTGCTGAGTTTTGGATGATGGAGCCAGAGATTTGTTTCTGTGACCTTGAAGAACTTATGGACAATGAAGAAGAACTTATCAAATATGTAATAAAAGAAGTTAAGCAAAATTGTCACGATGAACTTGAGTTTTTGAATAAATTTATTGACAATGGACTTTTGGAGAGACTTGACAATGTTGTCTCAAACGACTTTGTAAGACTTGATTACACTGATGCAATCAAACTGCTTGAAAAGGCTGAAAAGAAATTTGTTTTCCCTGTTAAATGGGGCATTGATTTGCAATCAGAGCATGAAAGATATTTAACTGAAGAAGTTTATAAAAAACCTGTATTCCTTAAAAACTATCCAAAAGATATAAAGGCTTTCTATATGAGACAGAATGATGATGGCAAGACTGTTGCGGCAGTTGACCTGCTTGTTCCAGGGATTGGAGAACTTATTGGTGGAAGCCAAAGAGAAGAGCGTCTTGAAAAATTGCTTGCAAGAATGGAAGAACTTGGACTTAGACAAGAGGATTATGCTTGGTATCTTGATACAAGAAGATACGGCACTAATGTTCATGCTGGCTATGGCGTTGGATTTGAAAGACTTGTTATGTATTTGACAGGCGTTTCAAATATCAGAGATGTTGAAATCTTCCCAAGAACTGTTGGCTCAATCATGGGCTAAAAAAGAAGCTTTTTTGAAGAGACTTTTTAAAAGACATTGCAAAATTTTTGTGATGTCTTTTTTTGTTTGGATTGCACACATGCTTTCAATGCTCCATACAATGTAAATAGATAGAGTTTTCTATCTAGGAGAAAAATATGTTCAACAATTGTAGATGCAATCACCCATGTCCAATATTCTGCTATAGACTTCGTAGTTGCACAAATGATATTGTCAACCCAATCATCACAAGAGACTTTGGCTATTTCAACAACACTGCGACACAGACTATTGCATCTTCAGCAATAATACCTGTATATTTTGTGCTTGGCGAAGGTACATCTGTTGTGCCAAGCGTAAGCACAAGTGGTGCTGTCACTCTTGCACAGGGCACTTATGAAATAAGTTATTTTGCAAACGTGACAATTCCAGAAGGAGGAAGTGCAGAGATTGCACTTAGACTCAATGGAGCGGTTGTGCCAGGCTCAAGTGTTATTGCAACAGGAACTGCTGGGCAGGTTGTCCCTGTTTCTCAGACAGTTATGCTTTCAGTTGCTCAATCAAGCACACTAGAGCTTGTAAATGTTTCAGCAAATTCAATTGTGACCAATTTGGCAAGTATGTCTATAAAAAAATTGTGATAAATGTGCCTTTTTTGGCACATTACATATTTTTCTAGAAATTTGTTTGATTTTATTGCGTGGATAATTTAAAATAAGAATAAGAGACAGCGTTTGGCACATCCTAAAAATAGGAGGCGATTATGAACAATTTTTCAAAACCAGATGGCTTTTTGGATATTGACGAAGAATTGTCTTGGTACTTTTTTAGGGAAAACGGAAATCCTTATGTAATGGAGGATATTATCAACAAACGCTATCCATCAAAAGAAGAATCCTTAGGTTTAGGAAGAAGATGATTTTATGACTGAAAAAATCCAAGCAATCGTAATAAAGTCAACAGACAGAAAGGAGAAGGATAAAAATATTCTTCTTTTTTCTATTGAAAAAGGTAAGTGCTGGGCTACACTTAAAGGAGTAAAGGGTAGTGGAGCAAAAATGAAAATTGCTCAAAATCCTTTTTGTTTTGGAGAGTTTTTGCTTGAGAATGGCAAATTTGGACAAATAGTCACCAGCTTCTCATCAATTGAGACCTTTCATGAGCTTTCAGAAGATGTTGAAAAATATTTTGAAGCCACATCTTTGCTTGAGATTGTCAATGTTGTAGAGTTTTCTTCTATGCCAGAGCAAAAAGCTGTTTTTGTTTTGTTGCTTCAGGCTCTCAAAACACTTTGTTTTAAGAAAGTGTCACAAAATTATGTTTTAAACAAGTTTTTGCTTGAATTATTTAAAATTTACGGTTTTCCTATTGAATATGAAAAATGTTCTTGTTGTAATGCAAGAGCAATTGAAAGAATTTTCTTTGACTATAGAAATGGAGAACTTGTTTGCGTAAATTGCAAAAATTTTCATAGTGAGGAGCTTTCAAAGATTACTTTTTCAGCACTAAAAATCTTGTCTGATTGCACTTTTGACAAATTGTCAACAGTTCGCTTGGCAGAGGGGAGTGAACTTGGACTTTTGCGTGTTTTGGTAAGAAATTTTGAGGCACGCTTTGAAAAAAATCTTAAGCTTATTGGTGTTTTATCATAAAAACCATTTGCCTAAGATTTTTCTTTTATATTAAAGCTCGTCAATTGATATGTCACATATCTTGCCATTTTGAAGGTCAAAGGTGACATATTTTTTTTGAGCCCCAGAGATTGCAATAAATTCATTCGTTGAAAGTGGAAGAAAGTCTGATAAAAATCCAAAAAAGCTTTTTATTTGTTCTTGACCAATCTTGCTTGATAGATTGTCTGAAAGATATTGCTCAGAGGTCTGATAGTCGCTAGCTCTTACGCTTTCGAGAAATTTGTAAGAGATAAGATTTTCTTCTTCAAACGTCTTTTTTTGTGATTTGATAATTTGTTGATTTTTTAAGGTTATTTCATCTCCAATTTCATATTGACAAACTTTTTCTCTTAAATCACTATCAGAATATTTTTTTGTTGTGGTAAGTGTGTTTTTGTCCAAACTTATGAAATCAGCATGAAGATGAGTTAATCTTTCATTTTGCATAGAGTAAGCGAAAAAATCTCGTTCAAACAGCACACATGCAAAATTTTTTTGCTTAAACACTTTTGGGGAGATTTTGCTTTTGTCTGTTAGACAATTTATTTTTTGCTTGTCAGTTTCAAAAGAGACTTTGTTTTTGCTGATGTTGATGTGGCAATGTTTGCCTGAAATGATTATGTCCTCTTTTTGATAAATATCAAATTTTTCTGGCTTTTCAAGATAGATGATGTTTTGACCATTGTGTTTCAAAAAAGAAAACTTGTCATTGTCAGTTTTGCTTGCAAGATTTATGCAGAAAGGGATTTGCTCGCTGGTCAGCGGATAAATATAGAGGATTTGCTCCTCTTCACATTCCAATGTGTCATTTATGTCAAGTTCAATTGAGTCCGTTTGTGATTTAACCAAACATTGATATGGGGTTTTCAATAAATATTTCATACTTAAATATATGACAAAAAACTTTTGTTTATACTCTTTGCAGTTTGATTAAAAATCTTTTTGTTGTCAAAAATCAACAAAGGAGATGATAGTATGAAAATTTGGAATGATGATGAAGTTAGAAACTTATTTGCTGTTGTTGAGGAATTTAAGTCTGACAATCAACCTCTTCGCAGTGCTTTTGCGTTGCATGCAAAAAAATATAAAAGAAAAGCAAACAGCGTGAGAAATTATTATTATAAAGAGGTTGAAAATCTTAAAGCTGACAAAAAAAGATGCAAAGCTTTGCAGATTGCTCTTGAAAAGCATGTGAAAAATCATTTTGTGCCATTCAGTGATTCTGAAGTTGATAAATTGCTTTCTGACATTGACAGACTTGTTTGCAATGGGATGTCAGTGAGAAATGCTTGTCAAAAATTGAGTGGCGGTGATTTGACTCTTATGACAAGGCTTCAAAACAAATATCAAAATATGAAGAAGAAAAAAGTGGCAGATAATGTCATAGTCTTTAAGCAGAGGCAAAAACAACTTACAGAGAGTGATATAAACAGTCTTTTTATGGGACTTGTTAAGCTTATAAAAAAGACTGCGGTTGATGAGTTTATGGAAAAGACACGATTGGAAAAAGAATCATCCGCTTATCTTCTTAAAAAAGCCTTTGTAGACTTGTCAAGAAAAGATAAACAAATCAGCGAACTTAGAGATGAGTTTGTTGCTCTTAAAAGCGAAAACAAAGCTTTGCAAGCGAAACTTGAAAGTATGTCAACCGATAAAAATGAACTTCTTGGGAGACATTTGCAAAAAAGAAGAAAGGGTATGCTTGAGGAAAAACTAAAATAGATTGATTTGTGAGTCGGTGATGTGATAAAATCAAATTATGAAGATAAGACTTGTCACTTCACCAACGACTTATGAAGCGGCGATAAACACCATAAAGCAGATTGATGTCACAAAAAAAGATGAATATAATCTTCTTGTTGTGCCAGATGCTTTTTCTATGCAAGCAGAAAATTTGCTTTTTGATGTGCTAAATTTAAAGTCGGTTTTTAATATTGAGGTTGTTGGCATTTCAAAACTTGCAAGCTATTTTTTAAAGAGCCAAAATGTTCAATACGAAAGAGTTGGCGGACTTGAAGAGGTTTTTAATGTTTACAAGGCAACAAAGGCTTGTGAGAGGGATTTTAAATATTTTGGGAAGTGTGATGTCGATTTTTGCAACAAAATCCTTCAAGTTATCAAACAATTTAAGGGCTCAAAAGTGAGCCCAGAGCATATAAAATCTGTTCCAGACACAGTTTTGGACAGAAAAATACATGATATAAAAATTATTTATGAAAAATATGAAGAACTTTTGGGCGAAAAGCTTGACCTGTCTAAGATGTTGGAATTTGCCGTTGAAAACGCAAATTACTCGGAAGATTTTTCACATATAAACCTCTTCTTTGCAAACTTTGATAGTTTTTCTTTGGAAATTAATGATTTTATTTGTAAGCTGGCAAAAATAGTTGGAAGCGTTTGTATTGGTATGAGCAAGGCTGCTTCTTCAAATAATGAATATATCTTTGAAGATGACATAATGAAAAAGACAACCGCTCTTGCTAAAGAAAATTCTATTCTTGTCGAAACTGTGCATTATCCAACTTTGCTTGATGAGAGAAGAAAAAAGATTTCTGAGAACCTTTTTGGCTTTAAGGTTGAAGAGGGAAAGGCAGATAATTATTTTTTGAATGTTTTGGCAAACAACAAAGAACAAGAAGTGGAGTTTGTTGCAAAGTACATAAAAAAGGCGACATATTTGGGGGCAAACTATAGTTCCTTTGCTGTTGCGGTATCAGATGATTCATATTTTGACAAGATTGAAAATGTTTTTAAAAGATATAACATCACTTATTATAGTGATAAAGCAACAAGCTTGTCTAACACAATTATTTGTAGATTTTTGCTTAAAATGCTTGAGTTTGCAAAACTTGGTTTAAATAAAGAGAGACTTAAGTTTTTGGTAAATAGTCCACTTATTGAGGTGGAGGGAAGAGAAGAGATTTTAAGGGACATTGAATATTTTAATGTTCAGACGAAAGAGGAGTTTTTGGAGAGATTTCCACAGTTTGAAAACTTGGTTCTAAAAATCGACCAACTTTCAATGTGTCAAACAATCTCTCAGTATTTAAGAGTTTTGAAAACTGTTTTAGAGTTGTGTCAAAGCGGATTTTTGGCTTTGCTGAAAAAAATAACTGAACATGTGATGTTTAAGGAAGAGAGTCAAAACTCACAAGCAATGATACTTACTTTGCAATTGATTGAAAAACTTGAAGTTTTGGGTGGAGATGAAAAAATTGAGATTCAAGACTTTGAGAGTCTTTTTACGCTGGCACTTGAAAGTGTGAAGGTTGAGACAATACCATCTTTTATTGACGCAGTGTATGTTGCTGGTGCCAGCAAGAGCTATTTTGAAGATGTGCATACATTGTTTGTGTTGGGAGCGACAGCAAATGCTCTTCCACAGACCAAAAATGATACTGCCATTATTGATGATTCAGATATTGAAAAACTGAGACTTCAGTTTATCTTGGAGCCACAGATAAAAGTGTTGAATAGAAGAAGTAGGCTTAAACTTTTTGAATGTTTGCTTCACGCCAAAGAAAGACTTGTGGTTTGCCTTCCTATGGTTGAAGAAGGACGTCTTTCCACAGCTTCAGATTTTGTTAAAGATTTAAAAAAGCTTTTCGGAGAGAATGTTTTGCATCTTGAGTCTCTTGAAGATATAAAAACAGCAGGGGCTTCCCAGCAGGAAGTTCTTGAAAACTTGAAATTTTTTATAGGGGCTAAAGAAAATTTGTCCTCAGCGATAGCACTTCTCAAAAGTAAAAATAAATTGCCATTGCATTTTGAAGGAGCAGTTGATTCAATTGCTGACAATCAGATTTTCAAACAGACCAAACAAAGTTTGCTTTCTGATGCGACAAAGGATGTATTGTTGAGAAGAAACCGTTTGTCTGCCTCTGCACTTGAAACTTATTTTTCTTGTCCGTTTAAACATTTTGTTGCCTATGGCTTGAAATTAAAGCAAAAAGAAAACATTGAGCCAAAGCCAAGGACATTTGGTGTGTTTGAGCATGCTATTTTGGAAAAGTTTGTCAAGGACAACAAAACACTTGGAAACTTGACTTTAAAGGATGTTGACGAATATTTGGACAAAAATGTTTTGGAAATTGCAAAAGAGGTTTATGATAAAAAGATTCTTAAGCGAAAATCTTTTCTTTCTTATCTTAAAAATGAATCTCGCATCATTTTGCAAAATGTTGTTTATGAGCAAAAATACAGCAAATATAAGCCATTGTTGCTTGAAGAAAAGATAGTGGATGCTTTTGATGAGGGAGAAAAACTTGTTGGTTTTGTGGATAGGGTTGACACCTTTGAAAACTATTTTAGAATAATAGACTACAAAACAGGGAAAACACAGGCTATAAAGAAAGACCTCTTTTATGGAAAAAAATTGCAGTTGTTTTTGTATGCTGATGCAATGCAGAAAAAACTTGCTATGCTTTGCGGAGGCTTGTATTATTTTGATTGCAGAACAAAATATTCAAAGACAGGAAAAGTCAACAGGCTAAATGGAATAACCTTGGCAGAAGATAAAGCTGTGTCTGCAACAGATAAAAGACTTGAAGATGAAAACTTTAAAAGTGATATTGCCGGCTTTGCAGTCAAAAAGTCAGCTCAGCAAGGCGAACTTTCTTACAAGGGTGGCTCGGCGGTTTGTGACCTTGAAAAACTTTTTTCTTACGCTCGCAATGTTTCAAAGAAAGCACTTAATGAACTTCGTGAGGGTTATATTTTGGATAAGCCATTTTTGGGAGAGTGTGACAGATGTCCTTATCTTTCTGTTTGTTTGCATAGAGAGGGTGATGGCTATAGGATTATGCAGAGTGTTAGAGATGAAGATTTAAAAGGATAAAATAGTGATAATAGAAGAACAAGAGAAAGTTTATGAAAATGACAAAAAAAACATGTTGGTTAGTGCCTCAGCAGGCAGTGGCAAGACTTATGTCGTCATAAATTACATCACTAAACTTATATGTGAGAAGAAAGTGCCTATCAAAGATTTTGTTATTTTGACTTTTACAAAGGCTGCGGCATCTGAGATGAAAGAGAGGCTTTCAAAAACTCTTAAGGCACTTGGAGATGACCCATTCATTGTCGAACAGTTGGATGCACTTTCTATATCAAACATTTCAACAATTCACGCTTTTTGTGAAAAATGCTTAAAAAAATATGCAAATTTGATAGATTTAAACAGCAATTTTGAAGTTGCTGACGAAAACCAAACCAAAAAAATTTTGCAAGAAGCTTTTGAAAATTCTGTTACAAGGTTTGAAAAAGAACAATCAGAAGAATTTTTCGAACTGATGAGATTTTATAAAAATGACAAAAATCAAATAAGAGAGATTCTTTTTGAGTTGGAAAACCTTGTCAGTGCAGTTGCAAATCGTGAAGAGTTTTTGCAAAGCAATATAAAAAATCCTGAAGTTTACTTTAAAAAAGCTCTTAAGTTTTTGTTTGATGATGTAAGACAATCACTTGAAGAATTGATGCTTGAAGTGCAAAAACTTCATGTGGATGAGTTTGAGATTTCTTTAAAAAAAGCACTTGCAGATATTGTTTCATCAAAAGACATTTTTGATTTGGCGAAGAGTGTGCAAAACTTTAAATTTCCTTTCTTGCCAAAGAGAAAAGAAGTGGGAGATGATATTGTTGACGCATTAAACAAAATCAAGAAAAACATAAACAAATTAATTTCAGGCATCATAGAGCTTTCATTGGATGATGAAGAGAATGTTGTCAGTCAAAGCCGTGCTAGCCTTGAGAGTTTGCTATTGAAACTTTATTTAATTTTTTCTAAAGAGTCAGAAAGATTGAAAAAACTTCAAAATGTATTAAGCTTTTCTGACCTCGAAAAGTATATGGAAATATTGTCAGAGAAAGAAAACTTGTTTGATGACATAAAGTATGTCTTTATTGATGAATATCAGGATACAAACAAAATCCAAGAAAAGATAGTTAAAAACATTGCTCAAAATTGCAATTTTGTTGCTGTGGGAGATGTTAAACAAGGGATTTATGGCTTTAGACTTGCTAGTTGCGAAATCTTTTTAAAGGACATGGAAGATTTTGAAAAGGATGAAAATTCAACCTTAAATTGCCTTAAATCAAACTTTAGAAGCAGTCAGAAGGTGCTTGATTTTGTCAATGATATTTTTAAAGTTTGTATGACAAATGCTTCAGCAGGAATAGATTATGCTTCGACTTCAATGCTTGATGGTGTGGGTGAATTTAAAGAAGAAAAAGCTCATGCTGTCAATATTGATGTTGTGTTGGAGGACAAAAATGAAGAAGAGCAACTTCCAAAGCTATATAGCGTTATGGAGGCTGAACCAAAATTTTTGAAGACAAATCAAAAACAACTTTATGCTGTTAAAAACAGGATATTGGAAGTCATGAGGTCAGAGATTTACGAAAATGGGCAATATCGCAAATGTAGATTTAGTGACATCGCAATTCTTTTGAGAAATCGAAGTGGTGGTCTTTTTGACGAACTTGAGGAGTTTTTGCTTGAAAACAACATTCCTGTTTTGTCAAACTCAAGAAACAAACTCTTTGACGAGGTTGAAATGCAAGTTTTGCTCAATTGGCTCAAACTTGCCTTAAATTTTGATGATGAAATTGCAATGCTTTCAGTTTTAAAATCTCCGTTTGGCTGTTTCTCGCTTGAAAATATTGTGGAGATAATGAAGAGCGAAGAGAGACCTCTTTGTCAAGTTGTCAAAGAGGAAGGGGTATTTGAGTGTATTAATGCTCTGATGGAAGAGTTTAGATTTGATTGTCAGGTTTTGGGAATTAGGCTTGCTTTTTGCAATCTTTTTGACAAAACCAATTATAGAGCTTACTTAAATAGCTTCAAAAATCAGCAGTCTCTGAATAATTTTGTTGATACATTTTTAAATTCTATTTCGCAAAGTGGTTTTGAATTTGATATTGCTGGGCTTATAAACTTTTTTGAAACAGTTGAAATAACTGTGGTTTCTCAGTTGTCTGCTGATGAAGATGCAGTTGTGTTGACAACCATTCACAACAGCAAGGGGCTTGAATTTCCTATTGTTTTTCTTTGTGGGTGCGACAAGAGTTTGAAAGCAGGTGCCAATTTGGGCTTGGTTGAAGTGAATGAAGAGTTTGGTTTTTCGGTCAAAAAGTATGACACTGAGAAAAATCAAGAAATGATTTCAGTTAGGATGAAAGCGACAAGGTTGAGTGAAAAAAGAAAAGACTTTGTTGAAGAACTTATGATTTTTTATGTTGCACTTACACGTGCCAAAAACAGATTATATTTGTTTGGGAAATTTAATGAAAATATTTTGAAAAGATATTCTGTTTTTGATTGTGATAGCTATTTTGATTTGATTTTCTTTGCTTTGCCAAAATTAAAAACTGCTTTTCTTGAAGGGGACCATTTTGTCTCTGAAAACATTGAAGCGAATCTGATAGAAAACATTGAGGAACTTTCGCTTGAAAAAAATGAGGCTTCTGAAAATTTTGGATATGATGAAAATGTTGTAAGCGAGCTTAAGAAGTATTTGGATTTTGAATATAGATTTGATAATAATCATAATTTCAAGCTTAAAGAAAGTGTGACCAATTTAAATAAAAGACAACTTGAAGATATTTCTCAGCATTATTCAAACGAAAACTTTTCTTTTGGAGGAAGCTCTGTTGAAGAAGGAAACGCTTATCACTTGGCACTCAAGGTTTTGAATTTTGATAAAATTGAAAATGCACTAGATTTGGAGTCGGAACTTAAAGCAAATGAAAATGCTTTAGGAAAAAATATGGAATTAATTGACAAAAATATTCTTTTAAAAAATATTTTATTGTTGAAAGAATTTTCAAAACAAGGACAAGTGTTTAAAGAAAAACAATTTATATTAAAAGAAAAATTATGCAATTTAATAGAAAAAACTGCATGCAGTGATAAAATTTTGGTGCAAGGAATAATTGATTTTTATGTTTTAAATGAAAATAAAATAATATTAATTGATTATAAATATTCACAAATTATTAATGAAGAGAAATTAATTAATAAATATAAAAATCAATTAAAATTATATAAAATTGCACTTGAAAATGCTTTTAATTTACCTGTTGAAAAGTCATATTTATTGTCCTTAAAATATGGAAAATTAATTGAAATAAATATTTAAAATAATTGTGGAGAAAGATTATTAAAATAGTTTTTCTCCTTTATTTTAGGGCTAAAAAAATATTTTAAAAATTATTCAAAAATATTAGTAATTATTTTTTTACTTGTGATATACTACTAACGTACATAGGAGGTATTATGTTTTCAACACTTGGTAGCATTGTAAATAGCATTGTTGATTTCTTTTCTAAAGTGTCAGGTCAAGTTGGACTTGATTTGATGTTTATTATTGGTTTGGCTGTGGAAGCATTGCTTGTTATTTTCTTTGTAGTCAAATCCGCAGTGTCTTATGAAGCGTCACTCAATCGCTGTTTGGATAAAATAAATTATTGGCTTTTTGAGAAGAAAAATGTCACAGAAGATAATATTCGTGATTTGAACCAGCTTTTCAAAAGTAAAGCCCCAAAGAGAGTTTGTTATTATTGGCAACAATATATACTTTTTAGAGAAGGTTCTCCTTCAGAATATTTGTCAGTAGAAAACTTGATTGAAAAGCCTCTTAAAACCAGCTCATATAATGCAAACATAAAAAACCTCACACTCTTCACAATTTTCTGGGCTGTGCTTTCATCAGTGTTTGTTGTAGCTCAAGCACTTGCAGTCAATGTGCTTACCACAACTGCAGTTGTGACAGCTTTGCTACTTGCACTTTTTGTTTGCCTTATTGGACTTGTGTTTATTGTTTTTCTTAGAGCAAGAAAAAATGCCATTCTCAATACCCTTTATCAAAATGTAGGTCTCTTTGGAAGATTTATGGATAATGCTTGTGTTGATTTGCCTTCTTATATAGATTATCAAATTTTGTTTACTCCACAAGAAATTGAAAAGGGACAACCTGTTCTTCGTGAATTCTTGGATTATAAAGCAAGAAAAGAAAAAGAAGAATTTAACAAAGCCAAAGAAGAACATATTGAATATGTTTCGTATGACTTCTCTGAAACGGGAGTTGATGGCTCAATTGTTCTTGATAGAGCAATGAGAGAAAGTGAAAAATTCCTCAACAAGAGAGAAAAGATTTTGGTTCAAGTTTCTCAGCTTGAAGCAGAACTCGAATCAAGAAGAAAAAACTTTGATAATGTTCAAAAAGATTCTCAAACAAAGATTCAAGCATCAAAGGAAAATATACTTAGACTTCGTCAGATGCAAGAAGAGACTACAAACAGAATTGAAAGCAACTATTATCGTAAACAACAAACTCAAGAAGCTGCAAAGCAAGAACAACTTGAGCAAGAATTTGAACAACAAAGAGCAAAATATCTCCTTGAAAAAGGTGAGTGCGAAGAAGAAATCAAAAAACTTAATGATGAGCTTGAACAATACCGTGTTGGTGTTGAAGAAGCTATGATTGGAGAATATAAGACTTTCTTTGATAAATTCTGTCACAGTGCAGAGCTTGTCGTTGAGAAAGCTTTTGGAAATAAAATCCAAGCACTTAAAAATGAAAATGCAAAAGCACAAGAAACAATTACAGAACTTGAAATAAAACTAAAAAATATGCCAGAAGGTGGATATCAAGAGCAAACTACAGAAGTTGCAAGTGCACCAACTATCAATTCAGACATTCCAGCTGAGGGAATGTATGATGACAAAGGCAACTATGTTTATCCAAATGGCACTTATTATGATGCTAATGGAAATTTCCATGATGAAAAAGGAAATATATATTCTCAAGATGGTCAGTTGATTTCTCAAGCACAAGCTGAGCCTGCAGTTGAAGAAAATCAAGCAGCGGCTAAGGATGAAAAACAAGTAGTTGATTTTGATTCCTTTGACACTTTTGATTTTATGACAGATGTTTCACAAAAGGATGACATCTATGGTATAGCAGAAAAAGTTGTAAACAATCTTGACGAAAACAATGAAATTGAAGTTGTAAATGCAAGACCAGAACAAGAGGCTCCAGCGACTGTTGAGCAGGAGGTTGAAGAAGAGCCAGAAGATGTTGAACCACAAAATTCCGATTTTGAGAACTATTCACTTGAAATAGAAGATAAAGATGAACATGAAGAGGTTGAGATTGCTCCAAAGAAAAAAGCTGGCAGACCAAGAAAACTTGAAACAACTCCATTGCCTCCAAAAGCTCCTGGCAAACGTGGCAGACCAAGAAAGGAACCAAGTGAAAATCAAGTTCCTGCTGAGAAGAAGAGTGTTGGTAGACCAAAAAAATTGGTGATTAACCCTGTTGTTGCTTCAGCATCTGCTACAAAGAAAGCTGGCAGACCTAAGAAAATTGTTAAAGATGTCCCTATTGATGAAGAAAAAAGGGGAAGAGGCAGACCAAGAAAGCAAATTGAGTCTATTGATGAAATCAATAAACAATTGACAGAGGAAGAGGCAAGACTTGCACGCATGAATGGAGAACTCAATCAACAACTTGAAGCTGCAATGAGTGGAATGGGCTCAAACAGTGAAGCTCAGGCAAAGAGAGATTTGCTTGTGAGAGAGATTGACAAACTTCAAGCAGAGGCACAAAGGGCAATTGCAACAAATGACTCCCCAGCAAATATTGAAGCAATAAACGCAAGACTTGAAGAATTGCTTAGTCAAATCAAACAACTTAATTCATAAAAAAGCAAAAGACTGATTTCTATCAGTCTTTTTTATTACACAAAAAGCTTGATTTAATTAGATTTTAGCTCAAATGCCTTGACTTTTTCGGGGGGGGGTATGTTATTATACACTTTGAAAAGGGGAACTAGATATGAAAAAAGAGTGTGTGGTAATTACCGGTGGAAATTGTGGATTGGGAGCAGAATTGGTAAAACTTTTCAAAGAAACCTATCAAGTAATTTCAATTTCTAGAACAAAGAGAAAAGAGCTAGCTGGTGTGAAATACTTTTATGGCAGTGTTGCTGATGAAAAATTTTTAAAAGATGTTTACAAACAGCTTTCAAAAAGTTATGATGTTAAGTATCTTGTAAACAATGCTGGAGTGGGGAAATTTGGTCCTCCTACAGAAAACAATTTAAAGAAGATAGAGACGGTGCTTGAAGCTGTGCTTGTTGGAACGATTTTGAATACGACCTATGCCATACCACTCATGCAAGAGCAAGGTGGAAAGATTGTAAATGTCATGTCTACGGCGGCATTGAAAGGAAATCCAAATGAGACGCTTTACTGTGCAAGCAAGTGGGGTGCAAGAGGATTTACCGAAAGTTTGAAAGCCTATTTTAAGGGAACAAATATCAAAGTTATGGGTGTTTTTCCAGGAGGCATAAATACTCCATTTTGGAATAAGAATAGAGACTGTTGGTCAAAAGAAGTTACAGACAAATTTATGGATGCTGAAAAACTTGCAAAAACAATTTATGATGCAATCACTAGTGATGGCGTGGCGGTTTCTGACATAACTATTGATAGAGTTTAAAACGAATTATGAAAAAGGACAATAATTTTTATTGTCCTTTAATTTTCATATTATAAGAAGAGTGTGATTTCACCTGTGCAAAGTCCATAAATAAGTGAGACTACGGCGACCAAAATCAATATTATGCTAGAAACCAAGCAAACATACATTGAGGTATATTTTTCATTTCTTTTGTGATAAGTGCTTAAATACATTAAAGCCAGACCCAAGAAATATGACATGTAGGTCATTGCAAGATAAGAGTTGAGATTTTTGATAATGCCCACAACATTTAAGATTGCAAACACAATTGCAAAACTGCTGAAAAGTATGACCATAATCATGGTGTTGCGTGATTTCTTTTCCATAAAGACAATCTCCTTTACAATTAATATGATAAGATTTTTGAGGTATTATGTCAAATAAAATGGATGCTTTATTAAAACTTTGGCACATAACACTCGCTGGCACTGTCAAAATCCTGAATATATCCATTTGAAATCTCAAGATTTTCAAGATGAGTGACAACTGCTTTGTATTCTATTGGGCGGAGTTTTCTGTTTAATTGGCTTTTTCCATTTGGTGTAAACTGACTCATTATGCTCACCTTTCTTTTTGGAAAGTTGTCGTTGATGACGTTTAAAACTTGAATGGAGTTTTTTATGTGGTCTGGAAGCACAAGATGTCTTATGACAACACCTTGCTTCATAAAATTTCCATCCATGACATCTGTTTTCAGTTTGCACATAAGTTTGAGTGCAGACAGTGCTTTTGAAAAATAGTCGTTACATTTTGAAAACTCTTTGCCAAGCTTGTCGTCACAATATTTTAAGTCTGCTAAAAAAACATCAACAAAATTGCTTATAAAAGCTATGTTCTCTTCTGTTTCGTAACTATTCGTATTCCAAACAACAGGAATTTTTTTGTTTATTTTTTCAAAAGCAAGAGCGAGCTCTTTTGAGAAATGAGTTGGGGTGACTAAATCTATACAGGAATGGTTGTTTTGATTTTCTTCAATAAGTCTGCAAAAATCATCAATAGTGTAGGCTTGACCAACGCCACCTCTGGATATTTCATAGTTTTGGCAATAGTCGCATCTTAAATTGCAACCAGAAAAAAATATTGCAAGGGCACCCTTGTCTCCAGAGATGCAAGGCTCTTCCCATTTAAAATTCTTTATTACTTTTGCAATTTTGATGTTTTGAGTTTCTCCGCAAAACCCTTTGACATTCAAACGGTCTATTTTGCACTGTCTGGGGCAAATAGAACATAAATTTGTTGATAAATTTTCATTTTGCTTCATAAATTTATATTATCACAATCTACATTTTTTTCAAAGTGATTAAAGGAAGGCTTTTTGCATTTCCTTTTAAAGACTAGACAAAAATTGTTGAATATGCTATAATACGCACATCTATAAAAATTAAGGAGAAAAAAAGTGAGTCACCCGAGCATGCTTTTAGCGGCACAATTTACATCAGTTCATGCAGTATTAATTGCTGCAATTTTTGTTTTACTTCTTTGTTCTTCATTCTTTTCAGCAAGTGAAACAGCATTTTCATTTATGAATGTGATAAGAATAAGAAGCATGGCAGAAAACAAGGTTAAGGGAGCTAGAAAAGCTCTTTATATCTCAGAACACTCTGACCGTGTGCTTACAACTATCCTAGTTGGAAACAATATAGTAAACATTTTGTCAACCACCATTTGTGCATATTTACTTTCACAATTTATTGACAATGCAACATTGCTCAATGTTATGAACACCGTTGTTATGACAATCATTATTTTGATTACCGGCGAAATTTTGCCAAAAAGCATTGCAAAAGCACAACCAGAAAAGTTTGCTGTCAAAATTGCAGGGGTTATGTATTTCTTGATGAAAGTGCTTTTCCCAATAGTAATTTGCTTCTATGGACTTCAAAAACTCTTTACAAAGAAAAAGACATTGGAAAATGAATCCAATATCACTGTTACAGAAGATGAACTTGAATCAATCATTGACACTATGCAAGAAGAAGGTGTTTTGGAAGATGGGGAAAGTGATATAATTCAAGGAGCCATCAAAATCAAAGAAGTTACTGCGCATGACATAATGACACACAGAGTGGATGTAGTCTTTTTAGATGTAAAAACCTCTTTGGAAGAGGTGGAGAAAAAATTTGTTGAAAACCAATATAGCAGAATGCCTGTTTACAGCGAAAGCACTGATAACGTTGTTGGTGTGTTAAATATAAAAGACTATTTCACTGCAAAAATAAAAGGCAAGCAATTTCAACTTAAGGATTTGATGCACAAACCTCTTTTCACTGCAGAAAACACCAATGTTGACACGCTGATTCAAGAAATGCAAAAGGCAAAAAAGCATCTGGCTGTTGTGCTTGATGAAAATGGCGGGGTTTCTGGAATTGTTACTATGGAAGATTGCACAGAAACTGTTTTTGGTGAGATTTATGATGAAACTGACCAAGATGAAAAAGAACCTGTTTTTGAAAAAATTGGTGAGAACGAATATGTGATTGACCCAGATATTTCAATTGAAGACTTGTTTGAAAAACTTGAAGTTGAAAATTTGCCAGAAAATCCATATCAAACATTAAACTCATTTTTGTTTGGACTCTCAGAAGATGTGCCAGAAAATGGAACAGTATATGAGCATTTTACAATAGACGAGATAATAGATGATGAAGGAAATTTGACAGAGCATAAGATTAATATGGTTTTTACGGTTACAAAACTTGTAGACCACAAAATTGAAATGGTCAATTTGAAAATTGTTTATCTTGATGAAGAAGGACAAGGGAAATCTGAGCCGTCTGAAAACGAGGAATCATCTGAATCAAAAAAATAATTGTAACTTAAAAAAACGGTCAATTTGACCGTTTTTTATTTTGTTTTTATAGCTGAAGTTTTGTCATTTGATATTGAAGCTTTGTGTTTGAGATAGGAAACCACAGCATGCAGACCTTTTCCAACGCCGAAGCATTGCGAAGAGGTGCGGATAAACAATTTCTTTCCACCGTTGATTTCTGCATGAAGTTCTTTTCCAACATCCAAACCATATTTTTGTGGATTCATAGAAAGCTTGTATCTAGGCACTGTTGAGTTATATTCTTTTAGAAGATTCTTTTTGGCATATATAAAAAGCTTTTCTCTATCGCCAATGTTTGCTTCAAGCATCATTGCATCAGTTTTCATATCTCCAGCGAAAACACATGTGTCAATTTCGCCTTTTTTGTCAATCATTCTTACAAGCCTTTCTACGCCATCTTTCTTTTCGCCTCTTGGAAATGGAATGGGATTTAAAAGCTTGAAATGTAAGCCGGCTCTGTGGTCAATCGCAGATATGTTTTCACAGTTGTTTTCAATCAGAAAGGTAAACCTTTCACGGATATTTTTTGGCAGCTGAAAAAGTGAAGAGATAAGGTCACTTGATATTGAAATTTCTGGATTGACTGAATGCCATGCAGATGTAATGACGCAAATATCTACATTTTCGTTGTAAAAACTTACAAATTCTGATAAGCCGTCAATAAAAATGGTGCTTTTCAAACCGGAAACATCATCAAAAGTTCCATTGTAATCCAAAAATAAAAGTCCTCTTTTTTCCATATTTAAATAATACAACAAGATGCTTTTTCTGTCAATAAAGAAATTTGAAATTAGTTTAAAATTATTGTGTTTTTTGGCTTAAATATGATAAAATAAATTTATTAAGGAGAAGTTATGCAAGAAAATATTATTAAACCACATTTGGTTAAGCCAATCTTAGAAAAAGTTGTTTATGAAAAAAATCAGTTGCCACAGCCAAATGCTGTGATAAACATCAAACCTCAAGATGAGATTGATGTCAGAAAAGTGTCAGAAGAGGTTGTGAAGGTTACACTTACAAGAACTCTTTTGATTTCGCCAGCAAATCTTATGAAAACAGCAGTGACAATGAGCATTGATATTCCTGTTGATTCAATTGAATTTGCAAAGCTTGATGACCCAAAAGAATATATTAAAAACAGTCAACCTGTGAGAATTTTGATTTCTTATGTTTCAAATGTTTTGACAAATCTTACAATAAACACTATTTTGGGACCTATTGTAACACCACCAAACATTCAAGAATAAGTTTGTTTTTAAACAAACATTTATTAAGTTTTTAAGTGCTTAATTATATTTTTGCTTCATTTTTGAAGCAGATGCGGGTGTAGTATATCGGTAATATATGGGCTTCCCAAGCCCGAGAGGTGGGTTCGACTCCCATCATCCGCTCCAACTATATTGTATAAAAAGTCTTTTTAGGAGGGTTGTTATGAAAGTTATAAAAAAATCAGCAGAAAGTGTAAAATTAGAGCCTGCACATGATGGTGCTGGTAGCAGAAAATTGTTTGTATCAAACGATGAAATTAAGAACATTCAAGGGATAACTCATGGTTGGTTGAGAGCGGGCGGAGTTTTTGAATGGCATAAGCATGATGACTGTAATGAGTTTATGTATGTCCTAAAAGGCAGTGGAGTTGTTAGAGATGAGGATGGAGAGTATTCATTTAATGTTGGAGATTTTTTTATATTTCCACTCGGAACATATCATGAACAAAGGAATACAGGCAAAGAAACTTTTGAAGCTGTTTTTATAAGAACTAAATAATTTTTGATTACCGCAAAATCAAAATTCTGTCGCAAAATCAAAATTGATTTAATTTTTGATTTATTTTGATTATTTTTGATTTTTATGCTAAAATTTAGCCGTCGCGAAATCAAAACTGAAAAATCAAAAAAAAGACTTTGCTGTTAGTTGACACAAATAAACTAAAAAGGCTTTAGGAGAATTGAGCGTGACCAAAGAAAAATTGTTTAAATTTATCAAAAGGCAAAAGACTGCATTTATTTCTTCAGTTGATGAAGAAGGTTATCCTATGACAAGGGCAATGCTTTCTCCAAGAGAAATTGATGGCAATGACATTTATTTTTCAACCAATACTTCTAGCAAGAAAGTTGAGCAATATAAAAAGAATAATAAGGCATGCGTTTATTTTTATAAGCGTGGCATATTTAAGTATCAAGGTGTGAGTATCAGGGGCACAATGCAAGTTTGCACTGACCAATCAACAAAAGATAAAATTTGGAGGTTTGGAGACAAGTTGTTTTACAAACAAGGTGTAACCGACCCAGACTATTGCGTTTTGAAATTTACAGCACAAGATGCTGAGTTTTATTGCGATTTCAAGATTGAAAATATTAAGTTTAATGGTAAATAATCACGAGTGAAATTCGTGATTTTTTCAAGGTTGATATAGCATGCAAGGAGTTGTGTCTTATTCGTAAAATTAAGTGAAGACATTTTAAAAACATAAATAGCGTTTACGCATTCACTCTTACTAAAATATTGCAGTTTGTTCTTTTACTTGTTTAAAATAATGTCCTTTGCCATGTGTTGACGTTTAAGCTTATTTGAAAATCTATAGCCAAAAATAAAAGTTTGGGCTATGGATATTTTTATTTCAAAATATACATGTAGATAATAAAATTCAATTGAATGTTTTAACTGACTATTACTTGTGCGGAAAGTTTGTGGGTAATGTTAAATTATTTGTGTCGCACTGAAAATGATTTAAGATTGTTTAAATTTATAGTATAAATGTAGCTGTTTTTAACTATAGTTTTGCTGTTTGAATGGAGAATGTAAAATTGTAAAACATGTCAAAAAAGCAATAACGGTGCTGGAAAATTTGTCAAATTTACTTATTTTAACATAAATTTCTGCTTTTTTATTTGGTAATTGCAAAACTTTATAGTAAAATAAATTGAAAAGCTTATATATTTTTCTATTTATCTAATACTAAAAGAAAAAAGGTTGGTCTATCTTTTTCTTTTATAATTTGTTTTATAAGCAAAAAATGAGGTAGAATATGAGAATATTTAAAAACATAAAAAAATACATGTTTGCAATAGTTTGTAGTATTTTTGCTCTTTCGACAGGGTTTGTTTTTATCGCAAATTCTATGGGAAGCAATTTTTCTAGTGCTACTATAAATCCTAGTGACAGCAATGCAAATATCAATCTTGGAGATATCTTGCTTGATGGATATCAAACAGGAAGTAAAAAGTTTGACAGGGATGTTGTAAATGCGTTGTATGAAAAACTTACAGGAAAGGTAAATGCAACTCTTGCTGATGTTAAGGCCATGATTGATGAAATCCCTGAAAGTGACTATTATGCAAAGTTTAACAACACAGCATCTTATGTCCCAACCTTTGATGAAGAATTTAAAAAAGGAAGTCCAATTGTTCGTTCTGATACTTTAAGAGCAAACGCTGGCGGAAAAGATATTGTTTTCAGTTTCGGTGGTTATGAAAATCAAGTTGGTAAACGCATTAATTATGAATGGACAGTTACATCCCTTACAAAGGCAGGAAAGCAATATGTGACTTCTGGTGATGCAGATGAATCTAAGAAAGACCACGTTATTGCAACAATCTGGTTGGCAAACACAAACAACAACAAAGTAAAGACTGCACAATTTCAAAATTTTTCTTCTTCCTCTGTGATAAGCGGTTATCTTTCAAATATTTATGGTACAAGTAAAATTCGTGTTCAAACCTTGAATGCTGGCGGTTATAAATTAAATAGCAATGGTATTTCTCCTACATATTATTCAAAAAGACTTGACAACGAATGGGCTCAGTTTACAATGCCTGAGGCAACAGGTAGTTTGACAGACTTTATCGTTACACCTGCTTATATAAATTATCAGGGCACAGGGAGTTACAAAGAGTCCTCAGATTCTGAGAGATTGGAGGTTAACACATCTTATATCGCTCCAAATTTACATGGAAATGATTATGATTCAGCAAAAACAAATCTTTTCAAAAGTACTACTTCAACTCATTGGCAAGATTGGAAAGATGACTATTTGTGGCTTCCATGTAATACTGAAGTTGGAAGTTATGGAAACTTTAATGGAGAAAGGTCTTATTGGCGTTTAGGATTAAACCAAGGGCTTAATGGAAGTGCATCTCAAGCAGCTTGGCTTCGTTCTGACGTTGCTGCGGCTTCTACTCAAACTCAAGGAAGAAGTCAGGCACTTGCTTATGGAAATGATGCAAGCAAAAACTCATATTTGTTGTCAAATGTCAATGCAACATATTATGTTCGTCCTGCACTGCACTTGGATTTGACTGCTTTGGAAGCGGCTGTTGGAGAAAAAATACCAACAGAAATTGAAACAGTTTACAGTGGAGAAATTCAAGACCTTGACAGTTTGTTTGCAAGCGGTGTGATTGATTGGTACAACGAAGATGTAATTTCAGTTGATGCAGTTAAAGGGAATTTAACTGATGCAGGCAGTCATACCTTAACAATAACTTTAAAAGATGACTATTACGAATTTGATGGTGAAGAACATTCAGTTCGAACTAAAGATATTGCAATCAAAATTTTACCAAAAGAAGTAAACATCAACACTCTAAATATTGACAAGTATGGTAGGTTGATGGAAGGCAAAGAAATAGAGATAATTGAAGCTATTGCCAAGAGAGACATTGGCACAGATAGGGCTCCAATTTTTGCACTTCAATATCGCTCTGCATCTAGCAGTATCTGGACAACTAATATTCCAAGCACTCCAGGGAATTACTTTGCTAGAGCCTATATAACAAATCCAAATACAAGCAATTACACTTTGAAAGACCCTGGAGAGACTTCCTTCTCTAGACCAAAAGACCCTACTACAACACCATGGTTTGCTTTTGATGGCATGGATGGAGATGCAGTAACATCAATCACAACAGGCTGGTTGACAACAGTGAAATACAATGGACAGCAACAAAGCTTTAAATTGACAAACAATGCAAGCGGTTCGGGACTTAGTGGAATTATTGTTGGCAAGCGTAGTGCAGGGTTAAGTTACAATCAAGCTACCGGAGAATTTTTAGCTAAGGAAGTTGGCACTTATACCGTTGTTGTATCACTTAGTGATGGTGGAGCAAATCATCAATGGGATGACAGCTTGGGTGCTGGGACCACGAGAACAGTTACCTTAAAAATCGTTGAAACTGAGCTTAATGTCACTATAGTAAATGCTGATGACTTCAAAGAGAACTTTGCTATTGGCACTGTGGAAAATGCAGTGCTGTCTGTGACAGGTATTTGCAATGAAGAAGCTGTTAAGCTTAATGTTTATTATAAAAAAGTTTCTGATGGAATCATTATTGACAGGGCGGAGCCAGGTGATATAGTTCAAGTTGGAAATGAGATAACAATCACGTTGTCGCTTGAAAAATTGGTTGACCCAGATGCTCAGTATGCTTTGTGTGTTGAACTTGCTACGGATAGTTCTGCTCCTTCAACAAACAAAAATTATGTTATTTCGTCAACAGACTCAGAGATTGATTTCTTTGTTGTGACAGCAACCATATCTTCTGTTGACCTCAATTGGCAATATGAAAATGAGTTGTTGGGAATTAATGCAATTGGACTTGATACAACGGGCAATTATTCAGCAACTGTAGTTTACAATGGCAAGGCTTTTGTTGTTGGCTTTGATAAAACAACTCTTCCAAGGGGACTTGTTGTTGATTATAAGATAACTTATACAGATGTCTCTGGAAATATAAAACCAGAAACACAATGTCTCAATGCTGATACTTACACTATTACTGCAACTTTATCAACTCTTAGAGGTTATGAACTTGACAGCAGTATTCAAACAGTTCACATTGCAACTTTATATCTTCAATCCGCATACATTGATGTAAACGATATAGTTTACACTGCAAATCCGGTTTATACAGGCAGACCTCAACAAATCAAGCCTTTGGATTTGCCAGATGCAATCAGTTATGCTTCTTCATCAAGTGCTGGCTATACTGATAAAGAATATGAGTCCTGTGGAGATGGAGAACATTACACTGCAAAATTTACTTATACAGTCAAAGCAGAAAATGGTAGATACAACTACTCATTTAGTTCTGATTTGAACAATCCTGTTTACTCTATTGATGTTGAACATGAATGGAGAATTGAAAAAGATAAAATAGTTCTCTCTAATGACCCTAGTCTTTGGGATGAGCATGTTCATCCATTTAATAATGATGAATATCGTATACCTTTCCCAATTGTTCAAAACACCTATTCAAAACAACTTTTAGTTAAGTATTATAGTGATGCGGCTTGCACTCAAGAGATTGATGTTCATGCACCTCACACAACTGAAGAGTTTGAAGCAACTGATGAAGATGGAAATCCACTTTATACAGGCAATGGAATTAGAGTTGACCTTGGTACACCTTATACATATTATGCAAAGGTAACCATTCATCCAGACTTTGCAAACAATTATGCTCTTTACAATCCTTTGACAGGTGGCAATGAAGTTGTTTATGAGTTTACAGTTGGTGACAAGAGGGTTGTTCTTGATTTAGACCTTGGACTTGATAAAGAAAACTTTTACAATGGACAATTTCAAGGTATAAATCCTGTTGACCCTAAAGACCTTGTGACTGAATTTAAAATCAGATACTTTAAAGATGATGGCTCTGGAGCTTATGCAGAAGAGCTTGTTGATGCAGAGGGAAACCCAATTGAGCCAAAAGAAGTGGGCAAATATAAAGCAACAATTGAGTTGACTGAAACGGATTCAATTGATTATGTTGTTCGCAACAAGGTGTTCTATTTTGAAATCAAACCTTTGGTGGTTTTTGTAGATAAATGGAATGGAGCATCTGTAAGTGATGCACCTTATGCGGACTTGGTTGATGAAAATGGAAACAAAATTGCAGATGGGCTTGTCAATCGCAAGATTTACACTGACCCATTTGACCCAGCCAATCCAGATGATAGTTTGGTAGATTATCCTAATGAAGCATTGGTTCCAGGAAAAGATTATTGGGTTGTGCTTGAAACAGTTGATGGCAACGTTCAATTTGCTAGCGGTGCAACTACACAAATAAAATTTACTGCAATTGACCCAAATGGACCAAAGGAATTGGTTGATGACCCAAGTTTTGTTTTTGACAAACTTGAATGGACAGGCAGTCAAATTACTTTCCAACTTAAAGATTGGGAAAAATGGAAAGATTATATTGATATTGCTGAAGGTGAAATTTATTTAACTCAAACTGACATTGGAGTTTATACTGTTACTCTTTCAATTAATGTTGGAAAGCATGCAGAATGGGCTACTTCTATCACAGGTGAAGATGGCAATGAAGTGTTGACCAGAACTTTGACTTTTGAGATTATTAAGGGCAGAATTGAGGGCGAATGGAAAAATGACAAGGGTTATCCAGAGTTTGTTTTGAGTGACCCAAATGATGCTGATAAATTTGAAATCAAATATTTTGACAGTGAAGGCAATGAGGTTTTGCCAGAAAACTTTGTTAAGGGGCAAAACTACAGGGCAGAACTTATCTTAAAGGATGAAAATTTTGAGTTTATCTCAGAAGACCCAAATTTTGCTCCAATACAAGAATTTAATTATCAACCACCAGAAAATTTCTTTGCTAAAGCTTGGAAGTTTATCAAAGCAAATTGGTTGTGGTTTGTTATTGGCTTAAGTGTACTCTTATTCTTGCTTTTGTTGTGGTTGATTATATTCCTTATCAAACGCAGAAAAGAAAAAGAAGAAATTGTTGAAGAAGAAAAGAAAGAAGAGACAAAAACTGAAGAGCCTAAACAAGAAGAAAACACTGAAGTGAAGGCTGAAAAGGTGGAAGAAAAGCCTGTTGAGAAGCCTAAGGAAGAAAACAATGTAAATGGTGCAACCAACATTTACTTTGGCGGTATGCCTCAACAAAATCAACAGCCACAATATCAACAATATCCTCCTCAACAACAAATCCCACCTCAACCAATGGGGTATGGCTACAACA
Source organism: uncultured bacterium (assembly GCA_949474265.1). Taxonomy (GTDB): domain Bacteria; phylum Bacillota; class Clostridia; order Christensenellales; family UBA1242; genus Caccovivens. Next base: position 41,557 of record CASXBC010000002.1, read on the forward strand.
ATTGGATTCCAAACGGTGTTCAAAATGCTGGACCAAATGATGTTGAAAAATATATGATGATGTTGGAAATGGCTTACAATCAACAAAGACAGAGAATGTTGGAAGAATTTAACATGATTCAAGCTTTGCAAGGCAGACTTGGAGAATTCAGCCAAAATGCTGCTCATAAGAAAGAAAAAAATATCATCAGTGAGTATGAACAAGAGATGCGAAAACTTGAGGAAATTCGTGAAAAACGTAAACAACTTGAGTTGAGCAGAGATAAGCAAAAACTTGAAGAATTGAAAGACAAACGAAAAATTTTGGAAGTAAATCAAGAAATTATCAAAAGAAAAATAGCAAAGAAACTTGAAGATAAGAAGGATAAATAAATGAAAAAATCTAACATTACAAAAGCTATAATTCAAAGCCTGTGCGGAGTGTTTATGCTCTGCATGGGTATTTGTCTTTCGTGCTTAGATGCAAACAGCTCTTCAAGTTTAGAAACTACTGCTTATTCAAAGCATTCACTTATGGCTAGTGCTTCTACAAAAAATGTATGGCATTTTGTAAAAACCAATTGGCTTTGGTTTGCAATAGGTGGGGGCGTTTTAGTCTTGCTTATTGTGATAATTGTTTGTATTTCTGTGGCAAAACATAAAAAGAAAGTAAAAAAGCTCAAAGAAGAGAAAAATGCACTTAATGCAGATTTAGCTAAAGAAGTTGAAAAACAAGAAGTGGCTGCCGAACCTGTTGAAAAGATTGAGAAACAAGATGAAAATCTTGATAAGAAGGCAGAAGAACAAAGTTTGCAAGCAGGTATTTCTGATTATGAAAACTTGTATAACCAAACTTCCTATTCAAATTCTTCTAGCAACACTTTTCCTGATATGATGGATTATATCAAATTGAAAATGGATTTGGAAAAGCAAAAATCTACATACAACACTCCAATAAGCGTAATGCCAGAAAATATTGATGTGCTTGTAGAAAATGACGGCAATGATGAAAGAGTTCGTCAAATCAAAAAAGAATATCAAGAAGAGTTGCATAGGATTGATGAAATCTTGCATGAGCAAGAAAAGGCAAAACTTAGAGAAGAGATACAAAAACAAAAGGATATCATTGACAAATTGCAAGAAGAGTATGAGATTGCAGATAATTTGTTGGACGAGTTGTATAAAAAAGACGAAACTGAGAGTTTGGACGAAAATGTGCAACTCAAGAAAGAACCTGTTGCTGAAGAAAAACCTGAAGACAAGCCTTTAAAAATTGTTGAAGTGGTTGAAGAAGATGACATCGAAGAAATGCCTGAGCAGGAGCCAAAACAAAAAATCTCAAGCGGAGATATTGTTATTACGCCAAACAAAAAATTGACATTGCAAGAGGCGTACAAGCTTTTGTCTTCAAAACAAAAATCATACTTTAAAAGTCTTCGTGATTATGCAGACAAAAAGCCAAACTCAAGAGCAAAAGAGACAAAAAATTATGTTGTTGTTGGCTGTGGAAACAAGCATTACATCCGCCTTTCTATAAAGAGAGGAGTGACTATTGCGGCTTTCCCTTCTGAAAATGAAGAGATGATGAAACTTAGATTGAGTGGGCTTGCACCTGTAAAGGCTGAAGAAACTCAGATAAAAATTGTTGATGACAATGCTTTTGCAATGGCTAAACAAATGATAGATATTCGAGTAGAACAAGTTGCAAAGGAAAAACAAGTTCTTAAAGAAATTAGGAAAAATAATAGTGCAAAACCTAAAAAGAAAAAATAATCTAAAGTTTTAAAATGGTTTTTGCTAAAAAGCTAAATTTTCTTATCTTTTTACTAAAACACTCCTCAAATTTTGAGGGGTGTTTTTTGTCAAGCTATAAACTTTTCAAAATCAAAAATAATGCAAAAGAGAAGTTTTCGGCTTGACTTTTTTTTGCTATGTCAATATAATTTTTTTAATAAAGAGTGAGGAAGTTTGCGTGGTTGATAAAAATAATGGAGTGCTTAAAAGCATCAATGAGCTGATTGAAAAATGCAGAATGGGTTGTGCTGTTACGGAGTTTGAACGAGAGATAAAATTTCTGATTTTAGATTTGGTAGGAGAGGACTCAAAAGAGTTTTGTGAGTTTAAGCAAATAAGCAATTTTTACCTCTTCGGAAAACGCAATGCGTATATTGGCTTGTTAAATTCATTAAAAAATCATGTTTTGATTTTTGGTCTGCCAAAACCAAAGGAGGAAAATATACAGATACCTTTGCTTCATCCAAGGCTAGCAAAGGTTTGCATGGAATTGTTTGAGCATGAGCATTATGTTCAGGCAGTGGAAGTGGGAATAAAAGAAATTTGTTCTAGACTAAAAAATATTTACAAAAAGCATAGAGGGGTTGACCTTGATGAAGTGAATTTGTTTTCTATGGTTTTCAACTCTGATGAAAATAAGACTCTTTTTGTCGCTGGCGAAAGCTTAAAAAGTATTTCTGGCAAAGACGAGCAAGATGGCTTTCGGATGCTGTTTTTGGGCATGTGGAAAGCCTTAAGAAATCCCAATGCTCACAACAACAGAGTATTGACCATAAACGAAGCAAGAGACCAACTGTATTTTTTGAGCATGTTGATGTACAAAATAGATGTCTGTTTGATAAAATCAAATCTATCAGAGTGAATTAATAAAGTTGTTTTTAAGGACTTTGAATTGGTTTTGCAAAATGAGTTTTAGTGTGATATAATATTTACATAAAAGGTAATATATATGTTTGAAAATTTTTTTAAAATTGATGTGCCAATGAGCAGTGGTGAGTCGGCACTTATAAGATGCCTAAGATTTAGTGGGGCGGGGTATAAGTGTAGACAACTATTTGAAAGTTGGGTGGCAAAAGAGATGCACTTGCCTCTTCAAGATGAAAAGGTGAAAGAAAGAGTTGAGTTTGTTTTGCAACAAAAAGAAAAACTGAATCAAATTGAATCTGAAGCAGACAGAAATTTGCTTTTAAACTTTTTGGCTAGATTGCTCTCCGCAAAATTCTCCCTTTGTAAACAGGCAGATGTTGCAATTTCTCTTGCATTGGATAAGTTGGTTTATTGCTTTTTGAATAAAGCTCCCATAATTTTTATTTTTGGATTTGGGGGTTATAAAAATCATAATTCACCTTCTTTTCCAGAAGTAGATTGGGCTGAGCTTTTTCACATGAAAAGAATGATTACTTATCTTTTTCCAATTATTGCCGCTTATAAATATGGTGTTAAGTTTGAGTATGAGAGTGAAGAAATTGCTATTCAGTTTAACAATGTTCCTCAAGAAACGACAGATAAATATGGCGTATCATTTGATAAACTTTTACGTTACTTTTGTAAAAATATTAAAGATAAAAATGGCTTAGAGGTTGACTTTAAGCAAGTGAGAGCCAGGGATTTTTATAATTTTGATGATTTAATGTCAAAGATGAAAATATATTATCCTGACATGAAGAAGGTTTTTGAAGATTTATCAGAGGATGAAAAGCAAGTTTGGAAAGAAAGAGCAAAAAGAAATTTTGTAGTAAAAGGTATAAAAGATTATTCTAGGTTGTCTGATGTTGAAATGGAAAATGTTGTTGTTGAAGCTCGAATTATAAATGAATGTTTCTTGGCTGCTGATTATGATTTGAGATTAGATTTTTGGGAAAGACCAAATGCAATTTCACTTTTTGGCACATGGGGTAAAAAGCCTTGTGCATCTCCAACAGATGGTGGCTTGAGATTGAAATCAACTTCTTGTAGTGATACTGACTTTTGGATTGGAACAGGCGTGATTAAACTTGATGAAAATAATAATATTTTGCAAGAGATGATTTTGTCTCACAGTCAATATGAAACTGTCAAAGACAAAATTCAATTTATGAAAAATGAAGATGAGGAACTTGTCAAAGTGTCAAAAAATTTTGAAACAATAAAGTATTTAAGATAAAATATTAAAGGGAATATATGAAAGAAATTTTAAATCCGACTTTAAGAGCTCCAAAAACCGTTGGCATAACACCTGTTTGGGATGAAAACTGCAAGATTTTGATTCTTGGGTCTATTACAGCTGTGGATGGCATGCGAAAGGGATTTTATTATGCAAGTGCAAGAAATCAGCTTTGGGAGCTTTTGGATTGCTGTCTTGGAAACGAAGTCAATGAAGAAGGTTCTTTTACTTTTCTGAAAAATGTTTTAAGATACAACTTTGAAAAGTATGATTCAAAAGAGATTGAAAAAGCTGAGTTTGAAAGAAATAAAGCTTTGACAAGAGAGAAATTTGCAGATAAACTTTTGCAGAATAAAATAGCAATTTGTGATGTTTTTGAAGAGTGCTATTTTAATAATAATAGTTCTTTGGATATGGATATAATATTGAATAATGAAAAGTATCCTTACAAAACAAATAGAGAGGTAATTTCTCATATATTGAGTCATTCAAAAATAGATAAAGTGATTGTAAACAGCAGGTTTGTTGAAGACCAATTTAAGAAGATGAACATTGAGGGTGACTTTGAGCTTAAATATGCGGTCAGTCCATCACCAAGAAAAGGAAAACTTGACAAAAAAATCTCACAGTGGAAAGGTGTGTTTGGTGAGAAGTGAAATTGTTTAAATAAACAAATATTAAGATAAGAAAGGACAATTTAGATATAGTATGTTTAATAAAATTGTAGTTGTTGAGCCTGTTTATATAAAAAAAGAAGGTTTAATAGAGTTAAAGAAATATTGCAAAGAGTTGAAGGGTTTTAAAACCGAAGCCAAAACAAACGAAGAGAAAATCAAAAGAATTAATGATGCTGATTGCATATTAATTTCTCATAATACAATTCTTGATAAAGATGTTTTAGACAATTGTCCAAACTTAAAGTTTATACATCTTTGTTGTTCTTACTATGGTACTCAATTTTGCAAAACTGATATTGAACATGTTATCAAAAAAGGTATCAACTTTGCATACTTGAAAGAGTATGGAGACAATGGTGTTGTGGAATATACTGTTGCTTCCGTTATAAATTTGCAACATGGTATATGTGGCAAAAAATGGAGAAAAGAAGTTAATGACTTGACAGCAATAAAAGTTGGGATTTTAGGTTTGGGTGATTTGGGAACCAAAATTGCAAAGGCTTTTAACTTTTTTGGAACGAAAGTTTACTATTTCAGCAAAACGAGAAAAATAGAACTTGAGAGTGATAATTTGATTTATAAACCACTTGACGATTTATTAAAAAGCGTTGATGTGCTGTCTATAAATTTAAACAGAGATGTTTGTCTGATTGGTGGAGATAAACTGAAGATTTTTGGAAACAACAAAATCATAGTCAATACTTCAATTGGTCAATGCTATGAGTTGAGCAGTTTGAAAAAGTGGTTAAAATGCAAAGATAATTTTTATGTCTGTGACAGTACAAATATTAATAACAGCCAAGAATTGTTGAATTTTGAAAATGTTGTTTGTCTTAATCATGAAAGTGGAGTGACACAAGAAACATTGGATAGAGCGACAGAACAAATAATTGAGAATATTAAAACTTATTCTAAATAGGAGATAATATATGTTTAAGTTTGACCACGTGGCATTGAGTGTATCAAATATAGAGCAAAGTTTAAATTTTTATAGAAAACTTGGCTTTTCGTTTTATAAAGAATATAATGACCCGACAGGAGCACTTTCAATAGTTTTACTGCAAAACGAAAATATGATTCTTGAACTTTTTTCTTATAAAAATTTCAAGCCTTTGCCAGAGTACAGAATTCACAATTCAAAAGACCTTGAAGTTGTTGGAACAAAGCATCTTGGATTGTGTGTGGATGATATAAAACAAATGGCAAAGATTGTTGTTGAAAAAGGAGTGGTTGGTGATGTGCCTGTTATTAAAACAGGAAGGCTTGGCAGAGATTATTTCTTTATCAAAGACCCAGATGGCATAAATATTGAAATAATACAAAAATAAAAATCGCTGAGGCGATTTTGGAGAATATGTAGGTGGTAGCCATATTTTTGGCTACCATTTTTTTATGAGAGTTTAGCACCATCTAAAAAAGTTGAAACAACAGCATCTTCTTTTTGGTCTTTGTTCTTCCTCTTTGTGACAGTTACATTTGCAACATTGATTGTGATGTGGTTTTCTTTCAAAGTGGTTGTCGTTCCAATCGAAGTAGTTGTTTGAGTTTTGATAGTATGAGTTTTGCCAATTGTCATCATAAAATCTTTCGTTGTTTTCAAAACGGATTTCTTGTGGATAAGAACAATGTTCCTCTCTTCTTTGACATGGACGTTTGATGATTACAAAACATTCTTCATTTGGTTTGTTATACATAATTTCTCCTTTGTGAAACACTGTTTGTGTTTACATAATCAGTCTATTCATAAGCCCTTTCAGGCGTGAAAGTTTGAATTGTGGAGATTTTTATTTGTCAATCATATTTAAAACTATGAAAGCTATTAAAATTTGTGATACCCACAATGATTTCTTGACAGAACTTAAGGCAGATGAACTTGAAGAATATATTATCAATTGCAAAAGTCAAGGAGTAAAAAGGATTTGTTCTTCTTTCTGGAGCACAAGAAGAGTGAATCCAAAAGCAGAACTGTTTGAAAAAAGCAAACTTTTAAAGATGGTAAGTAAAGATTTTTTGTTACATGTTGAAGATTTGTGTTGGGTCAAAACTGATGAGGACTTGGAGTTTTTAATTGAAACACGACCTTTTTCTTGCTCGCTTACTTGGAATGGTGAAAATACTTTGGCTGGAGGATGTGGAAGCAATGTTGGACTAAGTAAGTGGGGAAGAGCTTGTCTTGATAGGCTTTTGGTTGAAAAAATAGTTGTTGATGTTGCACATTTAAACCGAAAGAGTTTTTGGCAAGTTGTAAATGTTTTAAAAACAAACATTCTTTGCTCGCACACAGGATTTTTTGGTGTGAGAAGAGAGGAAAGAAATTTGACAGATAAGCAAATTGATTTTATTGTCAAGTCCAATGGCTTTGTGGGATTGTTTTTCTTTGATAGATGTTTAAAGAAGTTTGATGGAAGAAAATTTGATGCTCAAGATATTGTGAGAAGTTTAAGCTATTTCACAGATAGGTGGGGTTATGACAACATTGGCATAGGCAGTGACTTTTATGGCATAGAAAATTATCCCAAGGGGCTTAAAACTTATTCTGACTTTAAGAATTTGCACTCTGCAATGAAGTTGGCTGGATTTTCAGATAATCAGATAGACAAAATTTTTTATCAAAATTTTGAAGATTTTTTAAATAGACAATGATTAATTTGTTGCATGCTTTATAACTATGTTATAATTTTGTTATTGAGGTGTGAAATATGAGTGATAGTGCTAATAAAATGTTTTCAAATAAAGTTGCTTTGGTTACGGGAGGGACAAGCGGTATTGGTTATGGAATTTCAAAGCAATTTTTAGAAAATGGAGCCAAAGTTATTGCATTATATAAAGCAGATGATAAAAATGCAGAAAAGGCGGTTTCTATTTTATCAAAATTGGGTGACTTTTCTGTGGTCAAATGTGATGTTACGGATGAAAAAGCTGTTGAAAGTGTTTTTGCATCAATTAAAAGTTTGGATTTCTTGATAAATTGTGCTGGTATTAGCAATGAGGATTTTATTGAAAAGTTAACAGTTCAACAGATTAGAGAGACTATTGATGTAAACTTAATTGGAAAAATAATATGTTGTCGAAGTGCATTGTCTTTATTAAAAAAATCTAAGACGCCTGTAGTCATCAATATTGCTTCTAGATTTGCGGAACGTCCTTTGGCGACATGTATTCCATACACCACTAGTGAAGCGGCAATTGTTATGCTGTCTAAAAATCTGGCGTTGGAATGGAAAGATTATAAAATAAGAGTCAATACAGTCAGTCCTTCATTGACTATAACTCCATTAACACAAAAACTTTATACGAAGCAAGAAATTGAAGAGACTGCAAAGAGAAATCCATCACATAGATTAGGGCAAGTTGAAGATACTGCCAATGCGGTTTTATTTCTTTGTAGTGAGAAAGCAAGTTATATAAATGGCGAAAATCTAAATGTAAATGGCGGAATACTTTTGTTATAAAAATAAAAAACACACTATAGTCACTCAATTTTGAAACTAGCGGAATAATTAAAAGGAACTCTATCGTTTTAGAGTTCTTTTTTGTGGCTTTATGCCGCGAAAGGTTCTTTACTCAGGGCTTAAGAATGAAACATAATAAACAAAAGGCAAAAGAAAAAGCGAATGTAACTTCGCTTTAATAGCATAATGCTTGTTTCTTTGTCTTATTTGCCTAGATTCTCATTCTAAGCCCTGTGTCAAGAACACCGTGGAATAAATTAGCCACAAGTCTAAATAACCACATAAATATCATAAGTATTGGTTTTAGTTTTAATAATGCTACCTTTGAAGTGTCTTTCAGTTGTATAGGTTTCAGTAAAGACTTCTTGTATTATTGGCTCATTATTTGCTATTTGGTTTATCGCATAATTTATTCCTATCTCAATCTTGTTATCATATACTTTAACAAACTTAATAAACAACTCAAAAGCCATATTTGGACATTGTTTCATTGTGTATTTGAAGAAATTTTGTATATCTTCTTTCGTCAGTTCGTATCTCTCTTTAGATTGCTCGATTATAACTTTCTCTTGTAAATCTTTCTTTGTTATTTCAAGTTCTTCTAATCTTGCCTTTGTAGTGTCGGTTATTATTCCTTTTTCAATTGCTGACATAATATTTGCAATTGAAGTGTTTACTTTTTGCAAGTCGCTTTTAAGTGCAGATAGTGATGTATTACTGTTTACTCTTTTCTTATGCACTTCAAATATCTTTTCGGTCAATATTTCTAGGTTTTTATGTGTGTTAAATTGTTCTATTAAGAATTTGTCTATAACACCCTCAATAAAGTCCTTATACATTCTTTTGTTTGCACAATTGTCTTTCTTTGTGCCTATACAATTATAATATCTTAAGCTTTTACCATTAGAAGATATTGCAGATGTTGGATACATTTTCTTATTGCAATAACAACAAAAGATTTTATCTTTCAATCTAAATATTTCGTGATTATCTTTTCTTGAGCCATATCTTGTTTTGTTATATCTTTCCATTACTTTTTCATATAACTCATTTGATATAATTTGTGGATATATTTTGTCATATACTTTTCCGTTTTTTTTACAAATAACTGTGTAAATTTCTCGCTTTAAGATATATCGTATAACTTCTGGAATGAATTTTCTACCTTTGTTTGTAATGTTTTCTTCTTCAAGACTTTTAGATATTTGCAAGATTGTTTTACCACTCGCATAGTCTTTATAAATTCTATTCAATATTTGCGATTCTTCTTCATTAGCAATTAACTTTTTGTTTTCTTTAATGTAGCCATAAGGCACTGAGCCAATACAATGTCCTTTCATTCGTGATTCGTGTAGTCCACGACTAACTTTTTGTGCTAGTTCTTCACTAAAGTATTGATTCATTCCCTCTAGTAGTGATTCAAGTAAAACTCCTTCTGGGGTTTCTGGAATATTCTCCATAGCAGATAATAGTTTAATACCATTGTCTTTTAAGTGCTTTCTATGAATTGCTGACTCGTATTTGTTTCTTGCAAATCTGTATAATTTGTAAACTAAAACATAGTTCCATTTTTTGTTGTTGCTATCTTTTAGCATTCTTTGAAAAGATTCTCTTTCATCCGTTGTTCCACTTATGGCTCGGTCAATGTATGAGTCCACGATTATTATGCCATTCCTTTTTGCATAATCCTCGCACACATGGACTTGTCCTTCAATGGATTGTTCTGTTTGGTTAGTGCTAGAGTATCTAGCGTAAATTACTGCTGTTTTCATTTTCTTTTTTCTCCTTTTATATATTTTATATTTGTCTTTCGACGGAGCGAAAATAAACGAAAACGGATTATAATCTTTAACTTTGAAATATATATTTTTTAGTCAAGGTTTGCGACAAGCAATATACTTTAACCTTGGCTAAAAAGAGTTTTCGTTTACGCTCCACAAGGCGAAAGATAAATACTCTCGTATCAAGACAAGCACACGCCTGAGTGCCAAATTATTTAAAATTTTATAAAATAAGTCAACGATTGCTTGCCAAAATTACATCGTTTATGTTATATTAAAAGTAAAGAAAGTAAAGAATTTTTAAGGAGCAAAAAAAATGATAAAGCAAGCGAAGTTATCAAATAAATGTCAAATAACAGTTCCGAAAGAGGTTAGGAAATTGTTGGAGATTGATAAGGGAGATGATGTCGTTTTTTATATTGAAGATAATGAGGTAAAACTAACCAGTATTAAAAACATAAATCTAAAACTAAAGAACCCAAAAAAGAAAACAACAATGAAAAAAGGAGAAAATAACAATGGATAAACAAAAGATTGATAATAAGGCAAGTTTGATATGGAGCATTGCAGATAAACTTCAAGGAGATTATAAGCCTCATGAATATGGAGATGTTATTCTTCCATTTACTGTGCTTAAAAGGTTTGATTGCGTCCTTGCCGAAACTAAAGATAAGGTTCTAAAAGTGGCATCTGAATATCCTGTTATTACTCCACCTGTTGACAAACTTCTTAAAAGTGTAGCAAAACAACAAATATACAATGTAAGCAAATATAATTTTAAAAACTTGCTTGACGACCCTGATAATATAAAAATTAATTTTAAAAAATATATTGCGGGTTTCTCTGAAGAAGTAAAGGATATCTTAAGTAAAGAGCATGGTTTTGAGTTTGACAGACAAATTGAAAAACTAGACAATGCAAGTTTGTTATATTTGATAATCGCTGAATTTAATACCGAAAAAGCAGATTTACATCCCAACAAAGTTAGCGATATCGAAATGGGATATATTTTTGAGGAAGTAATTAGAAAATTCAGCGAAACATATCAAGCTGACGCTGGAGAATTTTACACGCCAAGAGAAATTATTGATTTAATGGTCAATTTGCTTTTAAATAATGAAGAATTGAGTGAGAATAACAAGGTTATACAAATATACGACGGAGCGTGTGGCACAGGTGGAATGTTGTCTATCGCCTACGAACGAATCAAGGAACTAAACAGTACAAATGCTGTTTTTACAAATGGTCAAGAAATCAACCCTCAAACTTATGCCATTTGTAAAAGTGATATGTTACTTAAAGGCGGTAAAAACTCGTTAATTAAATTTGGTAGCACACTTTCAAATGACCAATTTCCTGAAGAACAATTTGATTATATTATTATGAATCCGCCATTCGGCAGAGAATGGAAAAAAGACAAAGAAGAAGTTGAAAAAGAACATAAGCGTGGTTTTGCTGGCAGATTTGGTGCAGGATTACCTGCAGTTAGTGATAGCCAAATGTTGTTTTTGCAAAATGCTATTTCAAAAATGAAACCAAGCGGAAGCAGGGTTGCAATAATACATAATGGTTCGCCTTTATTTTCTGGTGATGCTGGTAGTGGACCAAGTGAAATAAGAAAGTATATTATTGAAAATGATTTACTTGAAGCCATCATTCAACTACCTAATAACATTTTTTATAATACTGGAATTACTACTTATATTTGGTTGTTGTCCAATAAAAAAACAAAGGAAAGAGCTGGTAAAATTCAACTTATAAAAGCGACTGAAATGTATATAAAACGTCGCAAAGTTTTAGGAGAAAAACGCAACGATATTTCAAAAAGTCAAATAGAGCAAATTGCTAAAATATATGATGACTTTAAAGAAACTGAGAACAGCAAAATATTCGACAATGATGCTTTTAAATATTTGAAAGTAGTAGTTGAAACGCCACTTAAAGATGAGCAAGGTAATATAATCTTAGATAAAAAAGGCAAAAAACAGCCAAATGCAAGTTTACGAGATACAGAAATTATACCAGTCAAAGATAATATTGAAGAGTTTATGCAAAAAAAAGTTTATCCTTTTAACCCTGAGGCCTATGTAGATGAGGGTAAAACAAAAATAGGATATGAAATCCCTTTTGTAAAATTATTTTACAAGTTTGTTCCACCAAAACCGTCAAAAGACATCTTTGCTGAAATAAAAGAGATGGAAAAACAAGAAGCCATATTAATGAAGGAGTTATTTAGTAATGATTAAAAATATTTTGGAAAATCCTTCAAATATAACTATGTGTAGAGTTAAAGATTTATTTTTTATATCAAAAGAAAAAGCTCATCAAGAAAATCCTGTTGTTTTGAGCTTGGCAAGAGATGCTATTAAAATAAGGGATATTTCTAACAATGAGGGGCAACTCGCCGAAAGTTATGAAAATTATAATCCAGTGAAAATTGGCGATTTATTGTTAAACCCTATGGACTTATATAGTGGTGCAAATTGCAATGTATCTTTAGTAGAAGGCGTTATAAGTCCTGCATACATTAATTTAAGAAAAAAATATGAAGATATAAATCCTAAGTTTTATGATTACTACTTTAAAATACAATACTGGACAATGAATATGTTTGCTCATGGAAAAGGAGTTTCCTTTGATAATAGATGGACAATAAACACAGAAGGGATTTTAAATTTTGACATTCCCCATAGCACAATAGATTATCAAAATAAAACTGTAGAAAAAATTGATAAAAAATGTTTTCAAATTGATGACCTTATAAAACTACAAGAAAAAGAAATTGAAAAGTTGAAAGAATATAAACAATCTGTTATAAGCGAAGTTGTAACAAAGGGGTTAAATCCTAATCCAAAAATGAAAGATAGCGGTATTGAATGGATAGGCGAAATTCCTGCAGATTGGAGTGTTAAGCGATTAAAAAATATAGGTAGCTTTTCTAGTGGAATTTCAAATAAGACCCCCGAAGACTTTGGTTTTGGTTATCCTTTTGTTAATTATAAAAATATATACAAAAACTACGAAATAGATCAGAATGTTGAAGAAAAAGTAAATTCAACAGAAGAAGATAGAAAAAAATATAATATTAAATATGGCGATTTGTTTTTTACAGGATCTTCAGAGACAATAGATGAACTTGGTTTTTCAAGCGTTGCAATGAAAGATTTTCCAAATGCTGTCTGGAATGGCTTTTGTATTAGAATGAGACCTTATTCATTTGAGAATTATAATCCTAAATATTTTCTTTATTTGACTAGGAGTAATATTTGCAGAAATTATTTGGGAGCAAATGACAATTCCATAACAAGAGCAAATTTAAGTCAATCTCGCTTAGGCAGTCTTCCTATTGTTTTTCCAAATATTGAAAAACAAAATATAAGCGTGCAATATTTAGACAAAGCGTGCGAATATATAGATAATTTAATAAAAGTAAAACAACTAAAGATTCAAAAATTACAAGATTATAAAAAATCTTTAATATATGAATATGTAACAGGTAAAAAGAGGTGCGTTTAATGGAAACGAAAGAAAAGAATTATGAAGCGTACATTGAAAGATATTTAACCACTACAGATGGCTATATAAAAGATAATGGCTCTGGTTATGATAATAAAATTGGAATAATTACACCTGATTTATTATCTTTTATTAAAACCACTCAACCTAAAGAATGGAAAAGGGTTCAGGATAGTCAAGGCTCTCAAGTAGAGATTTATTTCATTGATAGATTGAAGAAAAATATTGATGAAAACGGACTTTTATATGTTTTACGCAATGGCATTAAGCTGAATGGAGTTACAATAAAACTTATTTTCTTTAAACCTGAAAGTGGAATCAATCCTGATAGTATCAAGTTGTATAATCAAAACATTTGCAAGCTTGTTCGTCAATTGCACTATTCATATCTAAATAACAATAGTCTTGATACAGTGCTTTTTATAAATGGATTTCCAATCGTAACAATTGAATTGAAAAATGAGTTTACTGGGCAGACCTGCCAAGATGCAATACGACAATATAAATATGATAGAGACCCAAATGAAGTAATCTTTCAATTTAACAAGAGGTCTTTAGTGCATTTCGCAGTTGATTTACAAGAAGTATATATGACAACAAAATTGAATGGCACATCAACAAAATTTTTGCCATTTAACCAAGGCTCAAATGGTGCTGGAAAAGTTGGTGGTAAAGGTAATCCTATAAATGAAAATGGTTTTGCAACTGCTTATTTGTGGGAGAATGTTTTAAATAAAGATAGTTTTTTTGAAATATTAAATAAATATATACAACTGGAAGTTAAGAAAAACAAAAAAACTGGCGAGATTAAAAAGACTTTGATTTTCCCTAGATATCATCAACTGGATGTTGTAAGAAAATTAATAGCAGATGCAAAAGCAAATGGTGCTGGAAAAAATTATTTAATTCAGCATAGTGCAGGAAGTGGAAAAAGTAATAGTATTGCATGGCTTGCTTATCGTCTTGCAACTTTACATGATAGTAATGACAATATAATTTTTGATAGTGTTGTAGTTATTACAGATAGAAGAGTTCTTGACCAACAACTTCAAGATAACATCTATCAATTTGAACATACTCTAGGCTTTATAGAAAAAATTGATAAGAACAAAACCAGCCAAGATTTATTGAAAGCAATAAACGCAGGTAAAAAAATAATAATTACAACCTTACAGAAATTCCCTATTATTTATAAAGATATTGAATCTCAAAACAAACATTTTGCGGTTATAATTGATGAGGCACATTCTTCTCAGACTGGTAACAGTGCAAAGAAACTTAAAGCTGGTTTAGGGGATTTGGAAGAAGCAATCAAAATTGAGAACGAACTGGAAGAAAAAACCTCTGAAGATGAAGATAAATTACTTTTTGAGCTTGCAAGTCAGGGAAAACAAAAAAATCTATCATTCTTTGCTTTTACTGCAACTCCAAAAGCCAAAACTCTTCAAATATTTGGAACAAAAACTGAAGAAGGTAAATTTGTTCCCTTCCATATATATTCAATGCAACAGGCAATTGAAGAAGGCTTTATTTTAGATGTTTTGCAAAATTATATGACCTATAGTACATTTTATAAGTTGGTTAAAAAGACAAATGAAGACCCTGAATTTGATGCTAGCAAAGGTATTAAAGAGCTTGTAAGGTTTGAAACTTTACATCCAACCAACATATCTCAAAAAACAGCAATTATTATAGAGCAATTTTTAAACACAACCACCAACAAAATAAACGGAAAAGCAAAAGCTATGGTTGTTACTCCATCGAGATTGCATGCAGTAAAGTATGTAAATGCTTTTAAAGAATATATCAAAAAGATATCCATGGAAGATAAAATTAGGGTGCTTGTTGCCTTTTCTGGCGAAGTTTTTGACCCTGACACAAAAGAGACTTATACGGAGCCAGGGATAAATAAAATAAGTGAAAGTCAATTGCCTGAAGCTTTTGAAGATGAGTATAATGTATTAATAGTTGCTGAAAAATATCAAACAGGATTTGACCAACCATTGCTCCATACAATGTTTGTTGATAAAAAACTTTCTGGAATAAAGGCAGTCCAGACTCTTTCACGACTTAATAGAATTTGTGAAGGTAAAACTGATACTTTCGTTTTGGACTTTGTAAATAAAGCTGAAGATATACAAAGTTCATTTCAAGACTTTTACCAAGGTACTGTTTTGGCGGAAGGTTTTGATATTAATAATGTTTATGATATTTATGGCAGATTGGAGGCATATAAATTGGCTGATATAAATGACATAAATGGATTCGCTGAATTATATTATTCAAATTCTGAAGATATGGGTAAATTAAGTTCTTATTTGTATAGAGCAAAAGAAAAATATGTTGTTCTTGAAAAGAATGATAAACACGAATTTAAATCTATTATGCAAGCATTTTTAAGAAATTATAACTTTGTTACTCAAGTAACTCGTATGAATGATAAAGAACTGCAATCAGCATATATTTATTATAAATATCTAAATCAGTTCCTTCCAAAAGACAACGCTAAATCAGTAGATGTTAAAGATTTAGTTGACTTAGAGTTCTACAAGCTTGAAAAGAAGTTTGAAGGAAGCATAACTCTTACAAAAGAACAAGCCGAAATTGAGCCTCCTACTGGAAATATCGGCAAAAAAGGTGAAACGGCAAAGAGTAAATTGAGCGAAATTATCAATAAAATTAATCAAAAGTATCAGACAAAGTTCACGAATATGGATAAAGTCTTTGAGCAAATCGAAAACGATTATTTAAATGATGATAGAATGAAAGCATTTGCTAAAAACAACGAAGAAAAAGCATTTAAAAAAGTTTATGATATCGAGTTTGAAAACAAAGCAATACAAAGATATGAGCAAAACAGCGAATTGTTTAAGATTTTATTTACTGACGAAGAATTTATGAATGATGTTAAATCGGCTTTGTTTAAAGCAATTTATAGTAAATTAAAATAATCTCAATAAATCTTTTAATAAAAAAGACATACTAAATAAATAGTATGTCTTTTTCGCTAGTTTCAAAGTTTATAACCTATTAAAGTGTGTTTTTTTGTGATATGCCCAATTTGAAGAGGATAGGCAATACACGATTACAATTATTTTCTAATTGTGTTGTAAAGAGTGCAAGCAGAAGCTCCGCCAGCACAAAGCAAGTTCAAAACAAGTCCAGCGATTGAAGCACTTGCAGGTGAAACTTTTGCAATGGCAGCAAATGGTTCGTTTGTTGCTGAAACAAGGTTTGTGCAAGCAACAATGTTAAGCACTGCCAAAACAAAAACAATAACTGCAGAAACAACGCTCAACCACTTTACAAGTTTTGCAACCTTTTCGTTTGACAAAACGCCAAAATCACAAAGAAGTGAAAGAATGGCACTTATAATCAAAACGCTTGCAAAAATTACAAGAAGAAGCACGATAACTGCACTGAAAGTTTGCTCTGATGTTGGATTTGGTGTGCTGAAATCCAAGAAGTCATATCCAGATTTTGTCATTGCAGGAACGCCTATAGCTGAAACTGCTTTAACTGCCAAATATGGAAGTGCTAAGAATCCAAGAATCAAAGCTCCAAAAACTGCAGTAAGTCCGTGTAAAACTGTTTTTGTAAGATTTTCAGGTCTTTTCATTTTCTCTCTCCTTTTGTTAAGATATTAAGAGAATAATCCAAAAATGCAAAGTTGTAAAACTTTATATAATATTTATTTTAAAATGTTATAAAATGGTGGGTTTTGTAACACTTTTGCTTAGAAAATCCAATTTTTTATTTATATAATATATAATTTAATTTTAGATTTGTGCTATAATGGTTACATGAAAATTGTTACATATAATATAAATGGCATAAGAGCAAGTGCAAAATTGGGGCTTATAGATTGGCTTGCTGATTTTGATGCTGATGTATATTGCTTGCAAGAAGTTAGATGCAATGAAACTTTGGCAAGAGAAATAGTTTTTCCAAGTGAGAGCCAATTGAGTTTTTTTGATGTTCAACAAAAGGAAAATAAATTGAGTGAGTTTGATGCAATTTTTAATTGCGGAGAAAAAGCTGGTTACGCTGGCACTTTGATATTGACAAAGTCAAAACCTGACAAAGTGCTTTTTGATATGGGGCAGTTTTGGAAAGATGATGAGGGGCGAACAACAACAGTTATTTTGGGTAATGTAGCTATTGTTGATGCTTATATCCCAAATGGAAATAGTAGATTGGATTTTAAAATGCAATATTTGGATTCTCTTGTCAAATATTTGGCAAGTTTAAAAGAAAAATATCATGTTGTTTGTGTTGGAGATTTCAACATAGCTCACAATGAGATTGACCTTACAAATCCAAAGGAATGTAAAAACAAGTCAGTGTTTTTACCTATTGAAAGAGAGGCTTTTCAAAACTTGTTGGATGTGGGATTGACAGATTGCTTTAGATTTTGCAATCCAGAGGCGGTAAAGTATTCTTGGAGAAGTTATCGTTCTCGTTATGACACGACTTATAACAGTTGGAAATATCGAATAGACTATATTCTTTCAAGTGACGGTCTGAAGGGGAAAATCAAGAGTTGTGATATTTTGGATTTGTCCTATAGTGACCATTTGCCTGTTGTTGCAGAAATAGAGGTGTGATTATGAAACATATTGTTATACTTAGGCAACCATTTTTTGACATGGTTTTGAGTGGAGAGAAAACAATTGAAAGTCGTTGGAGCATGATGAAAATTGCTCCTTATGGAAAAGTTGCTGTGGGAGATGAACTTTTGCTGAAAGAAACAGGCAAAGCTGTTACGGCAATTGCAAAGGTCAACAAAGTTGTTTTTTATGAACTTACTCCGCAAAAGGTGGAAGAAATAAGGACAAAATTTGGCAAGCAAATTGGTGTTGATAGATTTGAAGATTGGGAAAGCACTTATCAAAAAAAGTATTGCACTTTAATTTGGGTTTCTGATATAAGGAGAATTGAGCCTTTGAGTGTTCCTCGTAGCAATGGTGCTGGATGGATTGTTTTGAAGGTCTGAGAAATTTTTATAACATGAAAAGTTTTATTTACAATTTTTGACTTATGTGATATATTAAACTTGAAGGAAGGATGCACTTGCATTTTTAAATAGAAAAGCAGAGGTAATATATGGGAGATTTTAATTTGGCGACTTTGATTGTTGGACTTTTGTCTCTTTCAGGTGTTGTCGTAAATATTTTTGTAACTATGATTGCTGACAAGAAAAGAAGATATACAGGACTTATCACAACTCACCGTATTTCAAGTATGAAAGCGGCAGAGACACTGTTCAGCAAAATAATAGGTAATCTCTATAGTTTTCGCATACCAAGCGCTGACAAAGTTGCAGAATTTAAAGCTTTTGAACTCAACAAGCAAGAAGTTTTGTATCTTATTGGTCAGGATGGCTCTCCGGAGGAGGAGATAAGACAAGTCCTTTCGGATATAGATAAATTTCTCTTTTTCTCTTCCGTGGACAAAACTGTGCTTAGTAGAGAACAACAACACAGGTTTTATGATATTTTGAAGGTTGCTATTGATTGTTTGCAAAATCTCACAAGAGCTTATGCAAAATGTGAATGGGAAAAATGCAAACATACTAGTACTTATGGAAGTGAGTCAAAATTTGATAAGGCAAAGATTTTAAACAATTTTTACATAAAAGATAAAGAGAAAGTTGATGAGCAAATGAAATTTTTGCAGGAAAATGATTATGACTCTGTGCTTAATTGGAAGAAAGTAAAATAGTTTTTTCAACAGTCAGTTAATTTCAACCTTTTAATATTTCAAAATTAAAAGATTTGATTTATGTATTTGCACGGAAGAGTATGTTGTGGTTTTAAAATAAGTTTTTTCATATTATATATAGAAATATATTCATTGAAAGTCTGTTGCTAAATGAGGCTGTAAAAAAGAGGCAAAATTATTTGCCTTTTTTGTATTTTCTACAAAATTGCTTAAAACTTTTTAAGTTTTTTTGTTCAATTTTTTGGATTATTAACGTATTTATGTTATAATGAAAAAGGTTTTATATAGGAGAAAAAGAAAATGGATATTTTTAAGAAAGTTGAAGCAGACCACCTTTATAAACAGGTGAAAAGAGAAGGAATTTATCCTTATTTTCATGCTCTCACAAGCGGACAAGACACTGTTGTTCAAATGGAGGGCAGAGAAACAATCATGATTGGCTCAAACAATTATCTTGGTTTCACATCAGAGCCTAGAGTTATCAACGCAGGCATTGAAGCCCTCAAAAAATATGGTTCTGGTTGCAGTGGTTCTCGTTTTTTAAATGGAACTTTGGATATGCACAGAGAGCTTGAAGATAGATTGGCAAAATTTTTGCATAAAGAAGCAGTTATGACTTTTAGCACAGGTTTTCAAAGCAATCTTGGCATTATCAGTGCAATTGCTGGAATGCATGATGTCATTTTGTGTGATAAAGAAAATCATGCCTCAATTTATGATGGTTGTAGACTTTCTTATGGAGAAATGATTAGATATAAGCATAGTGATATGCAAGACTTGGAGAAAAAGCTCAAAGCTGTTCCAGAGGACAAAGGCATCCTGATTGTCACTGATGGCGTGTTCTCTATGGGCGGTGACATTTGCAAATTGCCTGAGATTGTTGCTCTTGCAAAGAAATATGGTGCAAGAGTTATGGTTGATGATGCACACGGTCTTGGAGTGCTTGGTAAGCACGGAAGAGGCACTGCTGAGCATTTCAATCTTGAAGATGATGTTGATATTTACATGGGTACATTCTCAAAATCACTTGCAAGTCTTGGTGGTTACATGGCTGCAAAGAGAGAAGTTGTTGATTATGTTATGCACACTTCAAGACCTTATATTTTTAGTGCCAGCATAACTCCAGCTTCTGTTGCTTGTGCTCTTGAAAGTCTTAAAATGCTTGAAGAAAATCCTGAAAGAGTTAAACAACTTTTGGATATTTCTGAGTATATGAGAAATGGATTGAAAAAACTTGGAGTGAAGGTCATTGAAAGCACAACTCCTATCATACCTATTTACGTTTATGATGACGAGAAAGCTTTTGTGGCATGCAAACTTTTGCTTGAAAGAGGCGTATATGTAAACCCTGTTGTTTCACCTGCCACACCAAAGGGCATGGCATTGTTGCGTACTTCATATACAGCAACTCACACAAAAGAGCAAATGGATAAGGCTATGAAAGCTATCAAAGAGGTTTTGGACATTTTGCAGGTTAAATAGTTTTTGTTTAAGGCAAGCAATTGGAAAAATTTGCTTGCTTTTTTTTTCGATTATGCTATAATAATTCAGACTAAATTGGTAGGAATTAAAATTTGTCAAAATGGAAAAGACTTTTTAAGGGAGAAAAACAGATGAAAACACTTTTAAAAGTGAAAAGTTTGAAAGCTAAGGTGGGAGAAAAAGAGATTTTAAAGGGACTTAATCTTGAAATTAAAGAAGGGGAAGTTCACGTCATTATGGGACCAAACGGAGCTGGAAAAAGCACCTTGGCAAATGTGATTTTCAATAATCCTCAATTTCAGAAAACAGCAGGCAGTGTTTTTTTTGATGGAAAAGACATAACTAATGCAAAAGTTGATGAAATTGCTAAAAGTGGAATATTTATGTCTTTTCAGACTCCAGAAGAGATTTCTGGGGTGAGTGTTTTCAACTTTATCAAAACTGCAAAGGGCAAGATTGAAAACAAAAATATAAATTATTTTGATTTTAAAGAAGAGATGCAAAAGAATGCCAAAGCTTTGAAGATGAAAGGTGACCTTGTAAACAGAGAACTCAATGTTGGCTTTTCTGGTGGAGAGAAAAAGAAAAATGAGATTTTGCAAATGCTTGAGCTTTCGCCAAAGCTTGCTATTTTGGATGAGACAGATTCGGGGCTTGATGTTGATGCAATAAAAACAGTTTCAAAAGGCATTGAGATGTTTAAGACGGAAAAAAATGCAGTGTTGATTATCACTCACTCTTGCAAAATCTTGCAAGCACTTAAAGTGGATTTTGTTCATATATTGGTGGACGGAAAAATCGTTTACACAGGTAATGCTTCACTTGCAAAAGAAATTGAAGAAAATGGTTATGAAAAATTTGAGGCAGGTAAGAAAAATGCCTAAGACAAAAGTTAAAGAAATAAATCAAAATATATATGATTTCAAAAATCAAGATAATTTTGATTTTAAAATGAAAAAAGGACTTTCGGAAGAAATAGTTAGAGAAATTTCAAAAAAGAAAGTTGAACCTGAATGGGTGCTTGATATTCGTCTTAAAGCACTTGAAGTTTATCACAAACTTGACCTTCCAATCTGGGGGCCTGATTTAAGTGAACTTAATATGGATGAGATTTCTACTTATGTCAAACCAAAGACTGACAAAAAAGAAAGTTGGGAAGATGTGCCAGAAGAAATTAAAGATACTTTTGACAAACTTGGCATTCCAAAAGCGGAGCATGAGTATTTGGCTGGAGTAGGTGCTCAGTATGACAGTGAAGTGGTGTATCACTCTATAAAAAATTCTCTTTTGAAACAAGGGGTGATATACACAGATTTTGACAGTGCAATAAGAGATTATCCAGAGCTTGTCAAAGAGTATTTTACAAAATGTGTTCCACTTTTTGACCATAAATTCATTGCACTGCATTATGCAGTTTTCTCTGGCGGAAGCTTTGTGTATGTTCCAAAGGGAGTAAAGCTTGAGATGCCACTCCAATCATATTTTAGACTAAATTCACCAGAAAGTGGACAGTTTGAACATACTCTTATCATTGTTGATGAAGGGGCTAGTTTGCATTTTATTGAAGGATGCAGTGCTCCAAAGTATAACAAAGTTAATTTGCATGCAGGTTGTGTAGAGCTTTTTGTAAAAGAGGGGGCAAGCCTTAGATATTCTACAATAGAAAATTGGTCAAAAAATATGCTCAACTTAAACACCAAGAAAGCTATTGTTGAGAAAGATGCAAAAATGGAGTGGGTGAGTGGAAGCTTTGGAAGTAAGATTTCTATGCTTTATCCAATGAGCATTTTGAAAGGAGAAAACTCCAAAACTGAGTTTACAGGCATTTCTTTTGCTGGCAAAGGACAAAACCTTGACAATGGTTTTAAAGTGGTGCATTTGGCACCAAACACTTCCAGCGTGGTTAGTTCTCGCAGTTTGTCTAAGAGTGGCGGTGTTGCAACTTATAGAAGTCTGGTAAGCATTTTGCCAGAGGCAACAAACAGCAGATGTAGCATAACCTGTGATGGACTTATGCTAGATGATATATCAAGAAGTGATACAATACCATTTAGCAATGTTGAAGTGGATGATGTTGAGATTTCTCATGAGGCTAAAGTGGGCAAAATTAGCGAAAAAGCAATTTTTTATCTTATGAGCAGGGGACTTTCAGAAGAGGATGCAAAAGCAATGATTGTTAGAGGCTTTGCTAATCCAATTTCTAAAGAACTTCCACTTGAATATGCGGTGGAAATGAACAGACTTATAAATCTTGAATTGGAAGGGAGTATTGGGTAATTATGCGTTTAAATAATTCACCGATTTTGACAACAAGAAATTATGGCATCAATGACGCAAAAGTTGATGACAGTGTTTTTTGTCAAGAAATCACTCCTTTTGAAAATATAATTATTGAAAACGCTGATAGTTTTTTTAATAAAAATGCAAAAAAAATAAGCTTTTCAAAAAAAATAGGTGGAGATTTTGATCTTCAACTTTCACAAAATAATAATGCTGTTTTGAATTTTGAAATTGATAAATCACAAGAAAATCCAATTTGCATCAGTTTTAAATTTGATGAAAACAACAAAATGCTTGTTGAACAAATTGTTTTCAACATAAAAGAAAATGTTGATGCAAAATTGATTGTCTCTTTGAGCGGAGAGGTGGATGCTTATCATAATGGAATTGTGAAAATTAATTGTGAGAAAAACTCAAAGGCTGAAATGCTTTTTATTACTGATTTTGAAAAAGAGTCTGTCAATGTTTTGAGATTTGAAAATTCGGTTGACGAAGCTTCCAAGTTGAAAGTGTCTCTTGTTGATTTCGCAAACGGACACTCTATCATCAATTATTACAGCAAGCTTAATGGGGATGAGAGTAAGTCGATTTTAAATTGTGTTTATGTTGCTGGTGGAAAAACCTTTGTAGATTTAAACTTTGAGCAAGATGTGTTTGGAAAAAAATCTGAGGCAAGTATACAAACTGTTGGGGCTTTGCTTGCAGAGGCTAGAAAGCATTTTAAAGGGACAATCAATTTTGAAAAGGGCTGCAAAAAGAGCAGTGGAAGTGAAGATGAACTTTGTTTGCTTCTTTCAAAAAATGCTAAATCCAAAGCTTTGCCAATGCTTTTATGCACGGAGGAGGATGTGGACGGAAAACACGCAAGCAGTGTTGGCAAAGTTTCTGAAAAGGAATTGTTTTACATTATGAGCAGAGGTTTTTCTAGGCAGGATGCAATAAAACTTGTTGTAAAAGCAAAGTTTAATATTGTGCTTGAAAACTTGTTTGATGTAAAGTTGAAGCAAAAGTTGATAGATTTAGTTGATAGGAAGTTGAACTATGAAGAATAAATATAAAGAAGATTTTGGTATTTTTGACAACAATACAATTGTTTATCTTGACAGTGGTGCAACAACTCAAAAGCCAAGATGTGTGCTTGATGCCATGAAAATGTTTTATGAAAAAGAAAATGCAAATCCTTATCGTGCGGCGTATGGGCTGAGTGTTCGTGCGACAGAGTGTTACAATACAGCCAGAGAAAAAGTCGCTAAGTTTATTGGTGCCAAAAATTCATGTGAGATTATTTTTACTAAGAATGCTACTGAGGCACTCAATCTTCTTGCATATTCTTATGGGCTTGACAATCTCAAAAAAGAGGATGAGGTGGTCATTTCTATTATGGAGCATCACAGCAATTTGGTGCCTTGGCAAAAAGTAACAAAAGAAAAAAAAGCAAAACTTTCTTATCTTTATATAAATGATAATTATGAGATTTCTGAAAATGAGATAGAAAACAAAATCACAGCTAAGACAAAAATTGTAAGTATTTTAAGTGTTTCAAATGTTTTGGGTACAGCGGTCAACCTTGAAAAAATAATAAAGAAGGCACACAGCGTTGGAGCGGTTGTCATTGTTGATGCTTCACAAAGTGTCGCTCATCAAAAGCTTGATGTTTCAAGACTTGACGCAGATTTTTTGGTTTTTTCTGGGCACAAAATGTATGGACCACTTGGCATTGGCGTGCTATATGGAAAACAGGACTTGCTTGAGAAGATGTCTCCTTTCATAATGGGTGGAGATATGATTGAGTTTGTGCATGAGCAAGAGACCTCTTTTGCGACTTTGCCAAACAAGTTTGAAGCAGGGACGCAAAATGTCGGAGGTGCTGTGGGACTTTCAAGTGCCATAAGTTATCTTGAAAAGATTGGGTTTTCTAAAATTGAAAAAGTTGAAAAAGAGCTTCTTTCTTATGCGGTAAAAAAACTTTCTGCACTCTCGTTTATTGAACTTTATTGCCCAAAGGAGATTGAAAAAATGGCTTCAGTTGTCTCTTTCAATATTAAAGGAGTGCATCCTCATGATGTGGCATCACTTCTTGATTTGAAAGGAGTTTGTTTGCGTGCAGGAAATCATTGTGCTCAACCACTCATGAGATTTTTGGACATTGACAGCACTTGCAGAATCAGTTTTGGTATTTACAACACAAAAGAAGATGCGGATGCACTAGTTGATGCGTTGAAAGAAATTTATCAAAAATTTGAAAAATATATAAAGGATGAAAAATAATGAACGGATTTGATGATATTTACAACGAGCTTATTATGGAGCATAGCATGAACAGCTTTAACAAGAAGTCTCTTCAAAGTCCAACAGGCTGTCAACTTGGTCACAATCCAAACTGTGGGGATGAGATTGAACTTCAAGTGAAAATTAGAAATGGAGTTGTGGAGGATGCTGCTTTCACAGGGCATGGCTGTGCCATTTCTCAAAGTTCAACATCAATAATGATTGACACATTGAGAGGGAAGAAAGTTGAGCAGGCAAAAAAGATTGTTGAGATTTTTATAAAGATGATAAAAAGAGAGAAAATTTCAAGTGCAGAGAAAAAATTGCTTGGAGATAGTGTGGCTTTTGAAAACATCAAAGATATGCCTGCAAGAGTGAAGTGTGCACTTTTGTCTTGGCACACAATGGAAGAGTTGCTGGAAAGAAAATAAAAGTTGAATTTATTTGATAGTTTTTCAATTATCGACAGAAATTTCACTGCCGATAATTTTTTATTGACACAAAAACTTTACATTTTTTCTTTAAAATCATATACTTAAAGGGAAAGAAAAGGAGA
This sequence comes from uncultured bacterium, assembly GCA_949474265.1. Classification (GTDB taxonomy): domain Bacteria; phylum Bacillota; class Clostridia; order Christensenellales; family UBA1242; genus Caccovivens. The sequence continues at coordinate 67,208 of CASXBC010000002.1, forward strand.
ACGAAAATTATGAACATAAAACCTTTGTTTGACAGAGTTGTTTTGCTTCCAAAAGAGGCAGACAAAGAGACAAAAAGTGGAATCATTTTGCCATCTGCAAGTGCAGAAAAATCTCAGGTTGCTACAGTTGTTGCTGTTGGTATGGGAGGAAATTTGGATGGAAAAGAAATCAAGATGGAGGTTTCTGTAGGGCAAGAAGTCTTGTACGCAAAGTATAGCGGAACAGAATTTTCTCTTGATGGAAAGAAATATATAGTTATTAAGCAGTCTGATATTTTGGCTGTTTTGGAAAAGTAGGAGGATTTTTGTATGTCAAAATTGATGTTGCAAGGCGAACAAGCAAGAAAGAGTCTTGAAGCAGGAGTAAACAAACTTGCAAACACTGTTAAGATTACTCTTGGACCAAAGGGAAGAAATGTTGTGCTTGGCAAGAAATATGCGTTGCCACTTATTACAAATGATGGGGTGACTATTGCAAAAGAAATTGAACTTTCTGACCCATTTGAAAATTTGGGTGCAGAGCTGATTAGAGAGGTTTCTGTCAAAACCAATGATGTTGCAGGTGACGGCACAACAACAGCTTGTGTGCTTGCTCAAGCCATAATAAGAGAAGGATTGAAAAACTTTACTGCTGGAGCAAATCCAATAATCTTGAAAAAGGGAATTTTTAAAGCGGTTGAAGTTGCGTGTGAAGAGCTTAAAAAACTTTCAAAACCTGTCTCAAGCTCAAAAGATATTGAGCAGGTTGCAAGCATATCTGCTGGGGATGCTGAGATAGGAAAGCTCATTGCCAAGGCAATGGATGAAGTTGGAAATGATGGAGTGATAACCGTTGAAGAGTCTCAGACAATGAACACCGAACTTTCTGTTGTTGAAGGTATGCAGTTTGATAGAGGCTATTTGTCGCCATATATGAGTACAAACACAGAGAAGATGATTTGTGAGCTGGAAAGCCCTTATATCCTTATTACGGACAGCAAAATTTCAAGTCTCAATGAAATCTTGCCTCTTTTGGAACAGATTGTTAAAGTTGGTGGAAAACTTCTCATCATTGCTGATGATGTTGAGGGAGAAGCTCTTACCGCTCTTATTTTAAACAAACTTCGTGGCTCGCTCAATGTGGTTGCAGTGAAAGCTCCAAGCTTTGGAGATAAGAGAAAAGCTATGCTTGAAGATATAGCAATTTTGACAGGCGGAACCTTTGTTTCAAGCGAACTTGGAATTGATTTTAAATCTCTCAGTTTAGAAAATCTTGGAAGAGCAAAGACCGTCAGAGTTGATAAGGACAATACAACAATTGTTGAGGGGGCTGGAGACAGCAAAGAAATTGCTGGAAGAGTTAAGCAAATAAAAGACCAAATTAAGTTGCAGACCAGCGACTATGAAAAAGAAAAACTTTCTGACAGACTTGCAAAGCTTGCAGGTGGAGTTGCTGTGGTCAAAGTTGGTGCTGCAACAGAAGTTGAGATGAAAGAGAAAAAGCTTCGCATTGAAGATGCTCTTTCAGCAACAAAAGCGGCTGCAGAAGAAGGGGTTGTGCCAGGAGGTGGTGTTGCTCTTCTCAAAACAACACCAGCCATAAAACAACTTCTTGAAACTCTTTCAGGAGATGAGAAGACCGGAGCAGCAATCGTGCTTCGTGCAATAGAAGAGCCTGTCAGACAAATTGCACTCAATGCAGGAATTGATGGTGGAGTTGTTGTAAACAAAATTTATGAAAATTTAGATAAAGCGGCTTATGGTTTTGATGCTTTAAATAATGAGTATGGAGACCTAATCAAAAAGGGTATTCTTGACCCAACAAAAGTTTCAAGAAGTGCTCTTCAAAACGCAGCGTCAGTTTCGGCTACTCTTCTTACAACAGAAGCACTTGTTGTGGAAGTTGAGGACAAAAAAGATGCTCAGCCTGAAAGAGATGTTTATTAAAATAAAACAAAAATAATAAAGTGGTGGATGTTTTATAAACAAAAACCACTTTTTTTGTTGTTAAATTCTTTGAAAATTAGCGAAAACTTGCGATTTATTCTATATATAGTGATTTTTTTATAATTATTTTGCCAAAAATAAAGGAAATTGACAAAGTTTTGTGGTAAAATAAGACATTGAAGTCTATTTTGGGAGGAGAATTGGAAAACAAAGGCGTAACAGCTAGTTGGCTTACCGAACTTAAAAGAAAAAACGAGCTTGCAACCATTGCTTCAAGCTATCTTCATTTGGAGCAAAAGGGAAGAAGATTTTGGGCTTGCTGTCCTTTTCATAATGAGAAAACACCATCATTTTCAATTAATAATGATGATGGTATATATTATTGTTTTGGTTGTAAGGAATCGGGTGATGTCATAAAGTTTGTTCAAAAGTTGGAAAATGTAGACTTTATGGATGCGGTTAAAATTTTGGCAGACAAAGTTGGCATGGAAATTCCTGAGTTTCAGACTTCAGATAAGAGAAAAGAAGGTCAAAAGAAAAAAGAAAGACTGCTTTCTGTTTTGGATTATTCTTACAAACACTATATGGACAACCTGTACGGCAAAGATGCCAAGGTTGCACAAGATTATATTAAAAGCAGAAAATTTACCAGAAGAGAGCTTGAGGATTTTAAAATTGGCTTTTCAAAAGATTGGAATGACCTTGTAAATTATCTCAAATCAAAAGGTTTTTCTGATGATGAAATGCTTGAAGCTGGCGTTTGTGCAAAGAAAAATAATCATCTTTTTGATGTGCTTGCTGGCAGACTTATCTTTCCGATTTTCAATGCTTTTAATGAATGTATTGGTTTTTCTGCAAGAGCACTTGAAAAAACAGATTTCGCAAAGTATAAAAATACTGCTGAGACAGCTGTTTTTCAAAAAGGAAAAGTTGTTTTTGGAATAAACCTTTTGAAAGCACAAAAGCAACAGCAACTTGTCAAAAATGTCATTCTTGTTGAGGGGCAAATGGATGTCATTGCAATGCACAAGGGTGGCTTTAAGTCGGCAGTTGCTTGCATGGGTACAGCGCTTACAAAAGACCATATCAGCGAATTAAAGCGTTATAGCGACCAAATTTTGCTTTGTTTTGATGGTGACAGTGCTGGTGTTAAAGCAACCGTCAGAGCAATAGATATGTGGAGAGAAGAAAATGTCAATCTGAAAGTTGTAAAACTTTCAGGAGGCAAGGACCCAGATGAAATTTTAAATACGCTTGGAAAAGAAAAGTTGCAAGAAATGATTGACAATGCAATCCCTTATATGCAGTACTTAATAGATTATCACAAATCAAGATACAATCTTGAAAGTCCAGAAGAAAAAGGCAAATTTGTAAAAGATGTGCTTGCAGAGATTAAAAAACTTGGAAGCCCAACCCTTTATGAGCCTTATTTGGAAATCATTAGAGACCTTTCAAAGATTCCACTTGATGTGCTGAGAAGAGATATCAACAGCAGTGAAGCAAAAACAAAATTTGTTTTTAAAGAAACCTCTGTTGTTCAAACTGCAAATTCAAGTGTGGATGAGAAAGCACAAAAATATATTTTGTCTTGTCTTTTGCACAAAAGGGAAATTGTTGATAAGAGATTGGATTATGGCAGGATTCTTGAAGGTTATGAAAAATATTTGGAAATAATAAATAAAAACATGCCACTCTCATCAATTTTCGATATTGATGGAGCGAGTGAAGATGCGTACTTAATGGAACTTGTAAATTTCAATTTTGCTGAGTTTGAAAAAGATGAAGAGAGATATTTCAAAGAGTGCATTTGGAGAATTGCTGAGCAAAGGCTTAAGAAGTTTCAAGCTGAGTACAACGAAAAATACCGTAGTTGCGAGGACCTTGAGCAGAGGGCTGAGATTGCAAGAAAACTTGGCAAACTTGCTTTGCAACTGAAGAATAAGAGTTTGGAGGAATTTTATGTCAGAAGATAAAGAAGAATTAGCAAAAATAAAGTTGATGCACGACAAGTTGCAAGCACTCGCAATGAAGAAAGGGTCTATCAATGAAGAAGATGTTTATTTTGCACTTCAGAAAGTGGGGGACAATGCTAAAAATGTTGAAAAGTTTTTGGCAGTTTTGCAAAAGAGAGGCATCAAAATCATCAGAGCAAATGAAGAGGATTTGTATAAAGACAACTTTTCAGACCTTGTTATGTCAGTGAGCGTGGATGACCCTGTTAAGATGTATCTGAAGGATATTGGAAAAGTTCCTCTTCTCACAAGCGAAGAAGAAAAAGAGATTGCAAAAAAAGTTATGCAAGGTGACGAATATGCAAAAAAGAAGCTTTGCGAATCAAACCTTCGTCTTGTTGTCAGTGTAGCTAAAAAATATGTTGGAAAGACATCAATGTCTTTCTTGGATTTGATTCAAGAGGGAAATATGGGACTTTTGCGTGCAGTTGACAAATTTGACTATACCAAAGGTTTCAAATTTTCTACCTATGCGACTTGGTGGATAAGACAAGCTATCACTCGTGCCATGGCAGACCAATCAAGAACAATCCGTATTCCTGTGCACATGGTGGAGACAATCAACAAGTATGTCAAAGTTTCAAGAAGTTTGATGCAAAAACTTGGAAGAGAGGCTACAATTGAAGAGATTGCAAAAGAGATGGATTTGACTGTTGCAAAAGTTATGGAAATTCAAAGGACTGCTCAAGACCCAATTTCTCTTGAAACACCAATGGGTGAAGAAGATGATGGAAAGATGGCAGATGTAATTGTGGACGAGACAGCAAAATCTCCTATTGAAAGTGCAACTCAAACACTTCTTCGTGAGCAACTGCTTGCAGTTATTGACACCCTTACTCCAAGAGAACAAGAAGTTATCAGACAAAGATATGGGCTTTTGGACGGAAAACAGAAAACTTTGGAAGAAGTTGGAAAGGAGTTTTCTGTCACAAGAGAACGTATCAGACAGATTGAGGCAAAAGCTCTCAGAAAGCTTAAAAATCCAAACAGAAGCAAAAGACTTATTGATTTTGTGGAATAAGTCAAGTTTTGGCTTTGGATAAATAAATATAAATGGAGAAAAAGTATGAATATAGAAAGTTTATTGAAATATCAAAAGGCTGATGAAGAGCTTTATAGAGTTGAACAAAAAATCTCAAACAGTCCTTACAAAAAGAAAGCGAATGAGCTTGCACAACTCGCTAAAAAAGCACAAACTCGTTCAACCGAGCTTGAAAATGAGGCGGAGAGACTTATTGCAGAGATTTCTGATATAAAAGAAAAATACAACTTTAATAAGTCAAAATCAGATGAGATGCTTGAGAAGAACATTGAAGATTTAAGTGTTGAGGACCTTGACAAACTCAACGCCTTGAAGTCTAAGTTGTTGTCAAATCTCAATATTTTGGAAAAGATGCTTCAAAAAAGTGCAGAAAGCATAAATCATATCTTGTCAGAGTTTAACAAAACAAAAAAACTTTATGATGATGCAAAGACAAAATATGGTCAGTGTAAAGAAAAGATTGATGAAGAATCAAAAGTTTTAGAGCCAGAAAAAGAGAAAATTAGAAAAAGTCTTGTAGCTCTTGAAAAAGAAGTTGAGCCTTCTCTTATGGCAGAGTATAAGAAAAAGAGAAATGACAATATTTTTCCGGTTATTGTTCCTCTTGAAAACAACAATTTCTGTGGAAGATGCAGAATGGAACTTCCAAAGGTTGCAATCTCAAGAATCAAAGATACAGGCGTCATTACTTGTGAGCATTGTAAAAGATTTGTCTATAAAAAATAATAAAAAACACCTCCCAATTTGGAGGTTTTTTTGTTTTTCTTGTCAGCTTAAAATAAAAAAATCCATGTCGAAAAAAAGTTAAAATTGGGTATTGACAAGTGCCATAAAGTCTTGTATAATGCATATATCAAACATAAGAAATCTGTTTGGAAAAACAGAAAAAGGAGAAAAATATATGACTAGAAATTCAGTGGGTTTAAAAACAAAAAAACCTGGTTTGAAAGAAGAAAAGAAGGCAGTTAAACTTGCATCAACTGAACCAGCAGCACAACGTTTGGACTACGTTACTAAGCTTGAAAAAAATGGAAGCGGAGTTCCAAGTAAGCCAAAGTATAATGGTGAAAAGCTTTTGAGAACTGTTGCGGCAGAACATTCTGCGAAAAAAGTAGAAAGAACAGTTGAACTTTTGCGTCAAAATGGTTACGAAGCAGATGCAAATAGTATTGCAACTAGACAAGCAAAAAAGCATGAAAAGGTTGTTTATACTAAAGGCGAAAAGAAAAGCATTTTGAGAAAGAGAAATGAGCAAAGACAAATTGTTGCTGTACAAGAAGCTTTTGATAGAGAAGTTGAAGAGACTTGGGGACAAGAGAGAGGTGAATTTGCCACTCTTGCAGACAAAGAACTTTTTGAAAAGAGGTCTGCTGCTGCAAAGAAAGGTGCAGAAACAAAAAAAGCAAATCAAAGAGCTAGTGATTATGCTTACGAACAATGGTATCTTTCAACAAATGAGGGAAAGGGGAAATAATTAAAAAGACTTCAAATTGAAGTCTTTTTTTTACGTTCTGTTTTGGTGTTTAATGAGTGTTTTTATGGCAAGCACGAGGCGTTCGATTTCTTGGTAGGTGTTGAAGTAGGACATTGATACTCTGACGGCACCTGTATCAAGTGTGCCAAGAGATTTGTGTTTAAGTGGGGCACAGTGAAGTCCACTTCTTGTGCAAATATTCCACTTTTCATCAAGGTAATTTGCAATGTCATTTGACAAAATGCCAGGGATGTTAAAGGCTAAGACGCCAGAGGTGTTTTCTGTTTTTGTGTAAACGGTTACTCCAAGTTTTGAAAGCTCATAATGAAGATATATTGTCAAATCCTCTAGTTTTGTGTGGATGAAATTAAAGTTTTCTTCAACAAATTTTATTCCTTCACCAAAGCCTAAGATTGCAGGAGTGTTTAAGGTGCCTGCTTCAAGATGCTCTGGAAGGTTTTGTGGCATGATTGGGTCAAGGGAGTTGATTCCAGAGCCACCAAATCTGATTGGATTTATTTCAAAATCTCCATTTATTGCCAAAACTCCAACGCCTTGTGGAGAGTAAAATCCTTTGTGTGGAGCAAGTGCCAAAAGGTTTATTCCCATTTTTTGCATGTCATAGATGAAATGTCCACCACCTTGAGCACCATCAACCAAAAACAAAATACCTCTTTCTTTACATTCTTTTCCTATTGCTTCAATATCTGCAATGTCTCCATTAACATTTGAGATGTGATTGCAAGCTACAAGATAAGTGTTTGGCAAAAGTTCTTTCTCAATATCTTTCCAAGTTATTCCAAGCCTGCCTGATTGCTCTGCGACTGAATATGAAAAGCTTTCATCAATTTGTTTTAAATGTTCAAGTGGACGGCGAGTGGAGTTGTGTTCATTGACAGTGCAAATCACATGTCCGCCTTTTTTGTGGGTGCCAAGGATTGCCATATTTAGTGCATCTGTACAGTTTAGTGTAAAAACGATTTTGTCAGAACTTGTGCCGACATGATTTGCAACAAGTTCTCTTGTTTTTTCAACTTCTAGTGCAGTTTTAATTGCCTGTTTGTGACCACTTCTTCCAGGGTTTGCAGAGAAGTTGTTGAGTGCGTTTAAAACGGCTTTTTGGACATTTTTTGGCTTTATCAAGCTTGATGCTGAGTTGTCTAGATATATCATAATTCACCTACTTTTGCTTTTTAAATTTTTTTTCACTTTGCTTTGTGTTGTCAATCTTTTTATATTTATAATATAATATTTTAGGGGAGATTTTGTGCATAAGGAGTGAGATATGAATTATACTTTGGCAGTTTTTAAGTCTCGCTTTGCAACTTTAAATTTTGCTAATCTGCTCAGAGCAAACAATGTGCCTGTTGCGATAATAAATACCCCTTCTCAAATTGGAAGTGCTTGCGGAATTTCTGTAAAGTTTTTAAGCGATTATTATTCAAAAGTCCAAACAATAATAGCTACAAAGGGAGGACTTAACAATTTTGTTGGTTTCTACTCTTATGGAGACAACAGTGGGAGAGTTATGATGCTTAAAGTTTGCGAGGATTCAAGATTTTTCCATTAAACAATCAACATGCAGAGCATATATTTGTTCATTTTTCATAAAATAGCGTTATGAAATGGTTTTTGTCTTTCTTTTTCGCTTCGGCTTTTTTGTTTTTGCTAGTTTTTGGGGTAAATTGCTGCTATGGAATAATATTTCCGCAAAAATACTCCGCAGAGGTTTCTTCTGCAAGTGAAAGATTTGATGTTGATAAAGCTATTATTTACTCTGTAATAAATATTGAAAGTCATTTTGACAAGAATGCTCTTTCAAACAAAGGTGCGGTCGGACTTATGCAAATTATGCCAAGCACGGCAGAAGAGCTGGCTAAGGAGCTTGATATTGAGGATTATGATTTGAAAAATCCTCATCACAATATTTTGATTGGCACTTATTATATAAATAAGCTTTGTAAAAAATTTGAGAACCTTGAAACTGCGCTGTGTGCTTATAATGCAGGCCCTGCAAATGTTAGTTTGTGGCTGAAGGATGAGCAAAAAAGTCTGGATGGTAAGACTTTACAAAATATTCCATTCTTACAAACAAAAAACTATGTGGAAAAATTTGCAAAAAATTTCAAATATTATTCTCATAAAATAAAAAATTAAGAAGAGCGTAAGGCTCTTCTTTTTCTTTCGATTGTGCTTAGGTTTTTCAATATTTTTAAATAAAAAATATAAAAAATACTTTTGTAAAATTTTGTAAAAATGTTTGCCAAAAATGTCGAAATATGATATATTGTTAACAGTAAACTAAGAGGGGAGTTTTTATGCAAAAAAACAGTGAAATTGAAAAGATAGTAAAGCTTGCACTTATCAGACTTGGTATAAAATGTGATTTGGTTGGATTTGCTTATTTGGCTAGAGCAATAGAGTATGTTATTGAGACTCCATCTAAACTATATAATTTAGCAAAGCTATTTGGAGAGGTTGCGGAGGATTATGAAGTACGAAATCCATTTAGGGTTGAGGCTAATATTCAAAATGCTATCACTCAAGCCTACAACACCAAAGGGCTTCAAGGTATAAATGATATGTATAAGATGGAAGTTTTTGATGAAAAGTACAAGCCAACAACGGCAGAAGTGATAAATCTTATAGTTGAGTATTACAATCTGGGGCTTTACAAAAATGTAGACACAAGTTTCAGTAGAGCAGTAAAGTAAAAAGTAAAGATTTGCTTTTTACTTTTTCATTACATGCTTTTGTCTGTTGCTTTTATATTTTTGTTTTTGAGATTATGCTTTGCAAAATCTTTCCGTACTTAATTATCGGAATTTCATTTATAATAACTAAAAAGTTATCTATAGTTAAATCAACATCGCAAGAAGTTTCTTGTGCGATTTTGATGGCAGTTATACGGCTTAATTTCTGGTTGAACAAATCTAGGCAGGCTTGCGCATTTATTTTCACAACACCCAATACCTCATTTGTATCAAATGAGTATGCTTGAAAATTGGAGTCAATTAAATTCATATAAACATTTGCAAAGGCTTTATCAATAAATGGTTCGCCATATTTTATTTTTTCCATTCGCCAAACATTAATTTCAATTAACTCAGAGTGTGAAATGTCGACAGGGACTCCGATTTCTTCTAAAACTTCTCTATGAAAAGCTTCTTTGACTGTTTCTCCAGCAAAAATATGTCCAGAAGCTGTTGTGTAAAGTTTTTGCGAATCACTGCGAATTTGAAAATAAACATTGCCTTTAGAATCATAAAGCCAACAATGTATTGTTTTGTGCCAAAAACCAATATCTCTTTCTTCATTTCCAAGATAGTTCATATTTTCGTCATAAAAATCCAATCTTTCCATAGACATAATATACATGAAAATATGTAAAATAATTTTAAATAAAAATGCGTTTCTTTGATTCGTTAAAATAATATTGGGGGCAAATTTTTACATAACACTAAGTAAGAGATGGAATTTAAACTTTTAATATATGTTTGAGAAATAAAAATTACCAATCATGATATTGATTGGCATTTTTAGATTTCAACTACAATTTGGTAGTTGGTGGCTCGCCCGGGATTCGCTTTTGAGCAGGATGCGAAAATGAGCACGCACGCTTAAAGAGTTCGCTCACAGCCGGGACAAGGCTCCGGGTTCATCTTGCCAAAATGGCAAGAGGCAAATAAAATTTGCCAAATCCCGAACAAATATGAATAAAAAAGAACGCTATTAGCGTTCTAAAGTTATGGTGGAGCATTGTGTTTTGTGTAAGAACTCGTTAACAGCTTGCTCTCTATGTTCCTTTGCCTGTTTAAAGGTAAACTTTTTATTTCTTTCAAACAAGTCAAAGTAAATGTTTATGTAGTCATCAAATACATAAATGCTGTTTACAAAAGTATTTATGATGGTCTCTTTAAACTTTTCTGTCTTTGGCTGGTCAATGAAAACTTGCAAATATTCAACAATGTCTTGCTTTGAGTGATGTATGCTTAAGGCTATTTTTATTTTTTTAACCTGCTCGCTGTAAGTTGCTTGTTGCTCAGAAAGGTCATCTGCTTGCTTGTTAAGACGTGAAATAATATTGTCGTTTGTGCTTTTCATTATTTGCTGAGTTATTTTGTCAAACTTCTTCTCAATCTCTTCAAGTTGCTTTTCAAGAGATACAAGTTCAGAATTGTTTATTTCATTTTTATAAGACTCTAAAATTCCATCTGCAATTGTGTTGATGTTGTCTTTTTGCAAAACCATATCAAAAATAAAATTGAAAACATCTTCTTCAAGTTGTTGCTTGTTTTCATTTGACTTGTTGCAGGTATGTTTCTTATATCTCTCTTGACATGAATAGTAAGAGTGAGTTTTGCCTGTGTGGCTTGTTCCTGAAGTGCCAACCATGCTTGCTCCACAATGACCACAATACAGCTTGCCAGAAAGTAAAAACTTCTCCTTTGCTTTGTTTGAAAATCTTTTGTTCTTTTTTAACATATCTTGTACCTTTTCAAATGTTACTTTATCAATTATCGCTGGATAGTAGTCGTTGTTCTCTACAAAAGAGTTTTTATAAAGACCAATATATTTTTGATTTGATAAATTGTATTGAAGACTATGAAGAGTAAATTTTTGCCCCTTATTTGTCCGATAGCCCATTTCATTGAGTTGTTTTACAATTTCATTCATGCTTGTGCCTTTAGCATATTCACTAAAGAAAAATCTTACTGCAGGAGCCTGTTCTTCGTTGATTTTGATTTTCTTGTCAACTACCTTATAGCCATATAAAATATTGCCACCTGTAAAATTGCCCTTTAATATATTCTCTCTCATTCCTCTTGTGACTTTTTGGCTCAAGTCTTTTGAATACATCTCAGCAAACATCTCAAGCAAGCCTTCCATCAAGACACCTTCTGGGGTGTTGCTTATCACTTCAGTTGCTGAAATCACTCTCACACCGTTTTGCTGAAGCTTGTGTTTGTATATTGCGTTGTCATACTTACTTCTGCTAAATCTATCCAGCTTGTAGACCAAAACATATTCAAATTGCTTTTTAGCACTATCAGCAATCATTCTTTGAAACTCTGGGCGGTCGGCATTTGTGCCTGTCATGGCACGGTCAATGTATTCATGAATGATTTTATATCCTTTTCTTTCGGCATATTCACGACACACACGCAGTTGACCTTCAATGCTTTGTTCTGTTTGTGCTGATGAAGAATACCTGGCATAAATAACAATATTTGTCATATTTCATCCCTTGTTGATGTTATAAGCGGTTTGTATTGTGACATTTACATGAATAGGTGAAGTATCTGAATAATAATCAGAGTTTATCATAAAATCGTATTCAGTTTTACAGTTGCTTTTTGTATAAAAGCGAAGCGTGTTATCAACTTCTTTAGTATAACAAGTAAATGTTTTCGAATAAGAGTTTCTAGAAAGTTTACCATCTCGCCATTCTTTAGTTACAAAAGAAATATATAATTTAACTTTTCCAACATTTGTATCGATTAAGTGGTCATTTTCATTTTTCTGTGTGTCTTTGTATGTAGATGTTAGAGTGTTCCCTTCTGTTGTGTTTTTAGCAATTACATACTCAAAGAATTTATGAGAGTCGTTTGTGAGATGAATTACATAAGCAGAAAAGTAAAAAGGTTTATAATTTGCATGACTTATATCTTTATCAACAGAAATTGATGTGCTATATATCTTGTTTAATTGAAGATTTTGTTTTTGCTTATTTGTATGATACATTATTGTAAATGACATAAAAGTCAAAAACAATACAGCAAAAATTAAAGCAAAAAGGTATTTTAATTTATACTTTTTGAGAACTGCTTTTAAGTTTTCAAATCGAGATGTATTTTTATTTTCTTCTTCCATTATTTATTTCTCCTTTGAGTTAATAATTTTTATTAGTGTTTTTTGTTTCTTTGAATGAATTTTTTAAGCTGTTTCAAAAGTTTTTGCTCAAGTGGGTTTGTGTAAAACTGATTTCTGTCTTTTATTTCGTTGTAGCGCTTCATGCGAAATATTGCTGCATCGATACTGACATCACAAAGCAAAGCGAGTTCTTCTGCTGTTTCGATGTTCAGCTCTTTGATAAGTAACATTGGCATAAGCACTCTTGCTGAAAACATGTTCGCTTCTTTCTCAAGTTTTGTGCCTTTGTATGTTTTGTGCAGCACAATGTGTCCAATTTCATGACATATAGTAAATCGATTACGCCAGCGGTCATTGTTTTGGTTATAACAGATGACATACGACCCTTCCATTATCTCAGTGAAACCATCGGGGTATTGTTCTATCAGTTTTTCTTGCTTTATGCCATGCACTTGGCTATATTTGTTGTAACTCCATATTTGCCAATTATTGTTTTTGGCAATCTTGCGAAGGTCTAAAGGATAACTTTTGACCTTGTTTTTTATTAAAAACTCCCACGCATTGTTTCTGACAGCATAGTAGTTGACATCGTATGTGGGCGGGTTGTGATTTGGTTTTTCAATAATGACATTTTCTTTTTCCATGAAAATATTATGTCATAGATTGTGAAAGAATATTTAAATATTGAAAATTAAAACTTGTCAACATCTGGAGAGTCTTTCATATTTTCAATTAGGCTTTTCAAAAGTTTGATTTGCTCATCTGACATATGATATTCTTCTCTGCCTGTTCCACGACCAAACACAACGATTGTGTTTGTTTTTGGTGGGTCATAAGTGTTTGTTTTGCCAAGTAAATAATCAATCGACACATTAAAGAAATTTGCCAATGTGGAAAGCATCTTAATATCTGGAATTGCCTTGTCTTGTTCCCATTTGCTTATTGTTGACCTATCTACATTTAAGATTTTTGAAAACTCATCTTGAGTTAGATTTTTGTTTTTTCTTAGTTGTTTGTAAATATTCATAATACCAACCTTTAAACAAATTATAGGAATTAAATTCACATTTTTCAATATTTTTTTAAAAAAATGGTAAAAAGGGCTTGACATTCACATTTTTAAAGTTTAGAATGTGAATATAAATCACATTTGGGGGTAAATTATGAAACTTAAAGAACTTTTGAAGGTGTTAGACTTAGAAACTCTTTTCAAAGTGAGAGTTGATGGTGAAATTGGTTGTAAAACAAGCACATTATATCCGCCGACAATTCAATGTATGGAATTAAAGAACTACATGGACAATGAAGTTGAGTCGGTTATGTGGACAGAACGCCATGGAATTGTGGTGCTTATTAGCAATGAAAAATCACCACAAGTGGGAGATTAGCCATGAAAGTTTTAGTAGGATATGTGATTTCAAGAAAGACAGGGCAAGAGATGCCGATATATGAAGATTTTACAGAAGAAGACGCAAAACGCATTGAAGAAAGTCAAAACAATGCTCTTGCAGATATTTTGAAAGACTGCATCAAGCCACAGCTTGTGCAAAAGAAAATTGAAAGCGGAGGTGTGATATGAGTTTAAAAGGCTACAAGCAATTTTGCAAAGAAGAAGGGTTGAAAGAGTGCCGTTGGGAGAGTTTGCAAAGTTACAAGCATAAATGTGGAAAAGTCGAAGGGGTGTAAGATGGTAGATAAAAGATTTTTTATAGAGAACAGCTTTGTGTTTGTGTTGAAGTGGAAACAACCAAATTCACTTATGTTGCCAAATAGACCAAAGACAGAAGATTGTCACTTGATAGTCTGCAGTGAGAAAAAGGCAAGAGAAACTTATGCAGATTTCAAAAGAGATGAACAAAAGAAAAAGAAAGTCTGTACCGGACTTTATAAAGAGTTTGCAGATGGCTCAGAAGAACGCATTGCGTAGGAGGGTTATATGTCATTTTGGAGTATGCCATTGCCAAACTACATAAAAAATTCCAAGTCAATTTCAAGTGATGAAAAGCTGTTGTTTCAAAGAATTATGGAAAACAGAAATCAACTTGGTTGGTGTGGTTTGACAAATAAAATTTTTGCAGGTTGTTTTAGTGTGTCAGAAAGGACAATATCTGCGTGGGTTTCAAATCTTGAAAGACAAGGTTTTATCAACATCACAAACAGCCGACACAACAAAGAAAGACACATCTATTGCAACATTCCAAAGAGAGCTCCAGCAATGCCAGATTACAATGTCAATATGTCGATTGATGATTATCTCAAAATTTTCACTCTTGCATTTCCAAGCAACGAAAATGACATCCAAGAAAATATCACAGTTGAACAGGCAAACTTCTTGCGTTCGTTCAGAACCCATTTTCCAAACAAGAAGATTGATTGCCAAATCACTTGCAAGAAGATAGACAACTACACAGAACTTATGCTTGCTTGCAAGAGAAGTCGATTTGTTTCAGAAAATGATAATCTTGGTCTTGCATGGGTATTGGCAAATAGTGAAGAAATTATTGCTGGGAGATGGAAAACTTTTGATGATTCTTCAGTTATTAAATCAAACTTTTCACAGGGTAGAAATTACACCAGAGAAGAAATGAATGCTTGTTTACAAAGTATTGAGGATGTGGAGATATGAAAGCACTTGTATTATTTGAGACTTCTGGTGCGGTGTCAGTTCCATTCCGTGAAGCTGGCTGGGATGTGCTGACAATAGACATCTTGCCTCACAAAGTTGACAATGAACATCACATACAAGCTGACATCCGGGACATAGACAAACTTGGACTTGACTTTTCACAATTTGACTTTCTTATGGCATTTCCTCCATGTACTTATTTTTCAAAAGCTGGACTTCATTATTTGAGAACGCAAGAAGGAAGAAAAGAGAAACAGATTGCTGACTTAGAAATGGTAAAAAAATTATGGGAAATACCAATAAAACGAAAGTGTTTTGAAAATCCTGCTGGTAGTGCTTTAAACAAACTTTGGAAGAAACACTCTTGTCGTATTGATTATTGTCAATTTGCGGACTTTAAAAAATTGACTGATTTGTGGTTAGAAAATTTACCACCCCTTCTACCAGAATAAATCAATTTGAAACGTTACGGAGAATTTATAAGCAGAATGAGATATGGTTCTTATAGAAGATGCTTAACACCTATAGAAGTGGTATATGCAATGGTTAAGCAGTGGGGGGGGGAGTTTTAAGGATAGGGAGACAATTCAATGAAAGAAAAACGACCGATGAACAAATGGCTCAAGAGAGTGATTATTTTGCTTGTCATTTTAGTTTTGTTAATTTTCTTAGGACCTGTAGTTTTTTACTTGGGCAGTTATGTGCTTGAAGGGCTTAAATACTTGCTAGGATGGATAATTTGGCTTTTAAGATTTTTAGCTAAACTTTTAGACTTTTTTCACTTTACAGGAATATTTGGAGGATAAAATATGGCAAAAGAAAATTCAATTTTAAACAAAATAATTACATTGATTGCAGGTCTTTACATCCCCATTGCCATTGTGGTACTTGGGTTTAATTGTTGGTTTATATATTACAAACTTGAATTAGAAGCAAACGTTTCTACACTTAAAACATCATTTATAAATGATGCCACTTATAGTGGAGATGAGCAAGTTTTCTTTATGGAAGCAAATGTTTTTGATAATGTAGTTGAATGGAAATGGACTTATTATGTTGACACCTCGTTACCAAATCAAAAAGAGGACGGCTCTTTTGAAAGAAAATATATGTATTCCACAGGTGTACAATTTTACTCTCAAAATAAGGATGAGTGTTTTGTTAAAAAGGATAACTCAAATTTTTTCAAAGGTACAACACGACATTGGTACGAAACAAAGGATTGCACGTTTTATAGTACACCAGAGGGGATGGACTATGGTTTTGTTTCTCCAGATGAAGCAGAACTGAGAGACCAAAATAAGTGGGTTTGGGATATTGGTGGACAGCTTTGTCAGTTGAGAACGAAAGGTGATATACAATATAACAAAATTTTATGGAAGAAACATACTTTGAGTTATGATGCAAATTACCTCATGTATACAAACATGGACTCTTTACTTTCATTTAAAGAGGGTGTGACAATTACATACTTTGATATGTCAAAATTCTTTGATGTTGCATTGTATAACAAAGAGACAGGCAAGTTTGGTGAAGAAAATGTTGATGTAGATAAAAATATACTTGATGCACTGACTTTTGTTGCGGTTAAGGTAACAAAACATGATAGAGATATGGTCTCTTCAAGACAATCACTTTTTAAATTATATAAAGGTAATACAAATTGGGAAGCAGATGGCTCAGATTCTTCACTTCAGTATTGGCAAGATAAAACAGTTTATACTGCTACAGCTAATGACTTTCAATTTATGTCTGCTGAAACAAAATATAATATTGAGTTAAAAAGCTCTTGCTTATATTATTTATCTAATTTTTCAGACGTTGTTGTTAGAATTGACATAAATCTCAACGACTTTGGCAGTGTTGCGGTGATTGGTTTTTCGGACAAGCCATTTGGAGAGTTGAATGTCTTAAGTGTAAATATTACAGCCACAGAACAAAGAGACTTCAGTATTCCGCAAAACAAATGGACGATTACTACAACAAACATAAATCTCATTGAAAGGGGGACTGCAGTATGAAGAATGTGCTTTTAAAAATCAATTTTGATTTGTTTGGTGGTATCAAAGAAACAATAATAACTTCTATAACAATACTTGCAGTTGTTGCCGGCATAATTGCGATTATCAAAGCAAAACATTTAAGACCTCTTGTGTACACAGTGTTTGCAGTTGCATGGTTGTTTACAGGTGTATTTTCAATTTCAAAGTATGTGTCATATAAAAACACAATCAGTTATGTGATTGGTACACCTGAGATATTTGAGCCTTATAAAGATTTCGACTTCTTGGAATACAATTTAAAAAATGTTGTGTGGGAGCCTAAAGAGGGTAGTTATATTTTTGAAGAGATATATCAAACATCAGCAAAATTTGAGGGAGAAGAAAAAAAATATTCAGTTATTGTAAACAATACACCGGCAACTTATTGCAATTCAGCAAATGGGCGACTTATTGCTAGATATGAGAAGATTTTTAAAGACATTGATGGTGAGATTGATGCGGACATTACATTTAATATTCAAATAGTTTTTAAATCTTCGAGTATTACACTGAAAGTAACGTGTAATGCAACCGTAGATAATATTGGCATTGTAAGAGAGTATACAAATTTGAATGGACTACACATCAGAATAATTAAAACTGTATATTCGGCTTAAAAGGAGAAGTTATGAAAATAAAAAAAATAGTTACATGGATTATATTTGTAATAATTGTAGGTGTTGTTATTTTTGGAGTAACTTGGATTGGAATAAATTGGAAAAAAATCACATCCAAAAGTGAACTCTATACGCATGATGAGTATCTTCAATATGGTGAAGATAGATATCAAGCAGGACTTCAACAAGGCGAGGTATATAGAGTGCAACTTCTTGAATGTCAAAGAAAGCTTGCAGAGAACGAAAGTGAAACTGCTAAACTTGTTATTCAAGTGAATGATTTAATAAACAAAGGAAATGCTGATGCAGAGATAATTGGCTCTTTAACTCTTAGAGTTGAGGAACTTCAGACAAATCTAGATGCTTCTCTTGAAAGTTTAGAAAATTTAAAACAAGAAAATGAAGAGTTATTGTCATCAAATGAAGCATTATCAAAAACAGTTTCATCTCTCGAAGTACAAGTGCAAAACTTGCAAAACGAGATTACAAGGTTTAATTGTTTGCTTGAAGCCTATGAGCAGATTGCTAATGAAACTGAAATGCTTGACTTTTATGATGATGATAATCCAAGTACTTTAGTTACAACAAAAGTTGTTAAGCATGGACAAACTCTGAATGTATTGGATGTTCCAAATATGGAATCTACAGACAAGAGGGTTTTCAAGGGTTGGGCAAAAACAAAAGATGGTGAGGTTATTGATTTCTCAACTTATAGTGTTTTTGAGAGAGAAGTCTTTTATGCAGTATATACCTATTATTATGATGTTACCTTTTCAATGCCACATTACAGACCAAATGGACTATTGGATGAAGAGACAAGTACTCAAAGGGTAGAGAAAGGCTCGGTAGTTAAGTCGCCTTCGATTGAATTTGTTGGCTATATCTTTAATGGCTGGGAGTATGTTTTTAATGAACAAACCGGTACTAGATATGATGTCGATTTATCTAATTTTAAAATTGTTAGAGATATTACTTTCATAGCAAAACTTCAGCAGAAAACATTTGAGGAACTTACATGGTCTGAAATTTCTGGAATGTCTATTAGTGGAGGTTTGTCAAGTTGGCTTTCTGTTGGAGATGAAAGAGATATTGAGTTTGCGAATGGAGAAGTACAAACATTGGTTGTGTTAGGCATTAGCCATGACACAATAAAACGTGGAGGTACAGCTTTGTATTCAGATTCATGTGTAACTATTGGCTTAAAAAATTTAATGAATGGATTAAGTCAAGTAAATGATACAAAAACAAATGTTGGAGGCTATTCAAATTCAGCTATACGTGAATATTTGAACACTACAATATATGGGCAACTTCCAGAGGACTTGAGGTCAGTTATTCAACTGACAATAGGAAAGTCTGATACAGAGGATAAACTCTTTTTGTTAAGTGCTACTGAAGTGAGCGGACAATCAAATTCTAATTATGCTGACGAAGGAAAGCAATATGATTATTTCAAAACACATGATTGGTCAAAACGTTTGTCAAATGGAGAGGGTGATGCACTTGAATATTGGTTGCGTACAACATATCTTGGAAATCAGTCTAATTTTATGTTGGTTGGTAAAGCAAACTTTATAACAACAACTGATGCAGATATGCTTTATGGTACTTGCTTTGCATTCTGTATTTAGAGACTTGTATATTGACTTACATAGTATCAAGAGATGGTGGGGAGATACTACTCACCACCAAAGGCGAGCAACAAGCTGGTACGACTCCTACTCGCCTTAATTTGAACAAAAGGAGGAGAAGAGATGTCAAAAAGTAAGGCACAAAAGAGAAAGTTTGGTTTTGGCTCGTTTTGTGTTGGAGTTGCTTGTGTTGTTGCTCTTGGTGGTGTTGCGTTTGGAATTTACAAACTAGTTAAACACTTTGATAAGAAAGATACATCACAATCAGAAGAAAATAAAGAAAATCAAGACCAATCTATTCAAGCAACCGCAGAATATAAAATAGCAGAAAAGCTAGTTGCTGGAATTTAAAAAATCAACATAAGCCTTAAAAAATTATTCATTAAAATACCTAAAAATAAAACCAAGTTAAAAAGGAGTGTGTATGCGAAAGAAAAAGAGAAAAGGAAAAGAAATTATAGGAGAGCCTATAAAGGAATATCCTTTGTCGCTTTTAGAAAGGATTGCACATAATCGACCATATTTAATTTGGTTTTTTTGGTCAGTAGTAACTGCAATGATTGTTGCTCCGACTATTGTTAAAAACTATGAGAATTGGTGGTATTATCTGTTGATTGCACCTGTAATGTTTTTCTTTATCAAAGGGTGTATAAATTCAGTTAGACAAATTCACTATTCAATTAGATGTTTTGTTAAAATATACGAGTATTGTAGAAATTCGTCGTCGTTTAGAATATTCTCAGGACCTCCCGGAACAGGAAAGTCATTTTGTGGAATGTTTTTAAGTTATATGAAAGCTTTGTATAATTGGCAAAAATTAAAGTTTAAATATTGGTGTATATGTAAGAAACTTAAAGATAAAGATTATAATCCAACAGTTGATGAACTTGAAGTTATAGAGGCATATAAGTTTTATATTGAGAATGGCGGAGTTCCATGTTGGGGGTCAAATACGCCAGCTTATTCAAAAAAATTTAAACGTTATTCTTATGATATAACATCAAGAATTGTGAGACAAGAAGAACGAGCACCATATATGCTTTCTGGGTTTTATGATGAATGGGGAACAGAAGTTTCTCTTGAACTTAAAGATGCTAGGAAATCAAATGCTTGTGGTGCTGCAAATATATCTGATTTCTGTAAATTCCCAAGACATTTTGGAGAATTAGAGTTTGTTGGTGGAGAGCAAGACCCAAACAATCTTTATAAAGATGCAAGGCGTGTTGTAGGGGAGATTAGGGTATATAACGGAAAAAAAGAATTGTTAAAACCAAGGTTTTTGATGTGGTTATATGAAAAGTTTGAAAAGCGTTTTACTAATAGAATGAGATATAGTGATGCAAAGTTGTTTTCTGGATTTATGGTTTTGTTAAATAAATATATAAATGCTTGTGGGTATATGAAATTTACTTATAAAGTAATGGGAAATACTGAGACGGGTGCAAATGTTTCATTGAGTGAAACGGGGGAAAAAGAGTTTGTTTATATTCCTTGTGCTAATGATATTGTTTATCGAACTAGAGCATTTAGAGAAGCGTATCTTTGTAAGAATGATAAAGTTCGTTTGAAACCTTGGACAAGTTTGTATATGACGGAAGAGCGTGCTAGAAGTATGCTCAAAAGTGAAAATTTAGTAAAAAAAGAAGATTAAATGCAACACATACCAATTTACATTCACATACACACACGGTGCGTGAGTGTGGGTGAATGTTTAAATAGATATAGTGTTGCTAAAATTGCTTATTTTACTAAATTTTCACATAGAACAAACAACAAGCACCTCTGCCAATCAAATATAAAATCAAATACCAATTAAAAAATACTTTTATATAAAAAAGATTAACTAAATGTGAAAATTTAGATAAAGAAACAAAATTGAAAATTTATAAAAAAATACTACTTGCCCGAACTTGTTCGGGCTTAAGATTTGCATTTGTGCAAATGCAATTAAAGGGAGAGAGAAAATGAGTGCAAAAGCAATTATTGTAATATCAATAGTAATAACAATTTGGGTTTGTATGATGGGATGTATTATATGGCTAAACCTAGCAGAAAAAGATGAAAAAACAAACAAAATTAAATTAAGAAAGTTCAAGAACTATTACATAGGCAGATTAGAGGCTTTGGAAGAGTATTGCAGTGTATCGAAAGAGATAAAAAAAAGATGGGGGTATGTTTATATACACCTTCTAGGTTGTAAACAAAATAATCAACGACAAACAAAAAAGCAATGGAAAATAAGAAATTCAGAAGCATACAAGCTTGGATGGGAAGACTTTGCAAACTTAAAAATGAGGAATATACCTACAGTTTGTCGAATGTGTGGACAGCCAAAACATGACTTCTATTGTTTAGGTAATTGTAGAAGTTGCAGAAGCTATAATGGCTCACAAGATTTGTTGTGGGAAGAAAAATCGAAAGAAGAGGTGAAAAAATTATGCAAATACATACATCATTAGGAAAAAGAGAAGTGCCAGATTGTATGGCAAACGATTCCAAAAATATGTCTGACATTGAGCTTATTGAAACTCTACTTGAACAGAAAATAAGCGTTGGTCTGTCCTTATTGTATCAATGTTAAAACATCAAGGGACAATCGTTTTAAGAGAGCAGATAACAAGAACTCTCGCAACAATGCTGATGCACATGGACTATTTAAACGGCGAAATTATAGATGAAAGGAAGGTTATTGAAATATGTTGATTTTAGATGAAGATTGCGTAGTGAGAAGAGTTAAAGCGAAATCGCAAGTTATTAAACCTATATATGCTATGCTTGTCAGAACAGACCAAATTTTTGACAATAAGGAAGAGTATAGCAAGGCTTATATTTCAGATACTTGGACTGGCTTAAAATACGAGGAAATATATTTTGTTACAAACAAAGGGAAACTGACAAGGAGAATATCGAAAGCAAGACAATTTAAAAGTTTGTTTGGTTATATATGGTGGTGTTATTGGCATAGTCTAATGGACATCCCAGCTCCACATAAGCTTATAAACATTGCTCCATACCTTGAAGCTTTAAAATACAAAAGAACAAAGTGGAGAGAATTTGAAGAATGGTTGTCATTTCAACCTTGGGAAAATGGTTGTGTTTCAAAAGACAAATTGCTGGCAAAAGTAAGAAAGTTAGATGAGACAATCGTTGTGCCTTACAATGAGTTTGAAGATACATAAAAGGAGAAGATATGGTTGTAGAAAACACAAAGGAAATGATTGAAGAAATCATGGAATACTACGCACTTGATAGGCTCAGATTTGCCAAAAAATACGGGCTACAAGCCTCTCAAGTAACAAGGTGGCTCAATGACGAGCAAGAGCCAAAAACAAAGACATATTTGCTTATTAAAGAGGAATACGACAAGATAAAGGGCAAAGTTCCACCACAAATGAAAATGATAATTTGATAAGTCGTCCAGAGTGAAAGCCTCTGTTTATATATGAACAGCTTGAATATGTAATTTATTATCGAGACACAAGGTGCCTTGCGTTTTTTATTGTCATAATTAACATAGAAATACATTTCAAACTACATGGAAAAAATTTACAATTAGTAAAGAAAAAGAAGCAAAAAGAAAATACTACTCTAAATTATAAACTTTTTAAAAATATTTTTTGAGAAAAAATATTTAATAATTATAATACGCGTGCGTAGATGCCAAATAATAGGTGTTATTATATATAATAATACAAGCTGTAGCACTACGAACAGTTTTTGTATCGAAACAAAGTAAGAAAGCGACCATGAAGGTCGCTGGCTTGTGAAAAAGAAAAAAGATAAGCATATTTACTTATCTTTTTATTATTACACCAAACGAGCTGTGCCAAAATATAAATAAATTGTTTTGAGTTCGTATAGTGGTTAATGTGGTGGCTCGCCCGGGATTCGAACCCGGGACCCCTTGATTAAAAGTCAAGTGCTCTACCGGCTGAGCTAGCGAACCATATGGCAGGGGTGGCAGGATTTGAACCTACGGATGCAAGAGTCAAAGTCTTGTGCCTTACCACTTGGCGACACCCCTTCATTGATGGTGGTGTACTCCTTCCCCTATTGGCTGGGGTGGTAGGATTCGAACCTACGCAATGTTGGAGTCAGAGTCCAATGCCTTACCGCTTGGCGACACCCCATCGTCCACCATAAAATTGGTGGGATTAATGTGGGGTGATTTAAGGGGGTCGAACCCTTGACCTCCAGAGCCACAATCTGGCGCTCTACCAACTGAGCTAAAACCACCACATCGTCGTAACCTACGCTGCTTATTTTTGTGCAAGCACAAAAAGTTGCCCTTTAACGCTTGGTCACTCCTCTTCCCCAGAAATGTAAGCATTTCCGTGGACCCCAATGCACCTTCAACCTATAGATAGGTTTTTGATTTGTTTGTGCATCAGGAAAAAGGTTGCTGGTGCTCCCAAAAGGATTCGAACCTTTGACCTTTGCCTTAGAAGGGCACTGCTCTATCCAGCTGAGCTATGGAAGCAAATGGAGCAGGTGAAGGGAATCGGACCCTCGCAACCAGCTTGGAAGGCTAGTGTTCTACCACTGAACTACACCTGCAAATGCTCTAGTAGTTTACCATGCACGGCGAAAATTGTCAAGAAAAAATCAAAAAATTATAAGATTCAATTTAAATTTTAATAATTGAAGCCGAATATTTCGTTGGGAGATATATCAAGAAGTTTGCAAATATCAATGATTTGTTGGTAGTTCAGTTCAAAAACACCATTTTCAAATCGGCTGTATTGTTGTTGAGTCATGTGAAAAATTTCAGCAACTTGCTTTTGAGTAAGTGCTTTTATTTTTCTCGCTTCTTTGATATTGTTACCAATTTGTTTTGCAAGTTCCATATTTAATTGTTTACCACAAACTGATGTAAAATACTTGACATACATCACTATATGATGTATTATATTTTTATAAATGGGAGATTGTGTAATGGAAAAAGAACAAGATGTTTCAAAGAAAAAAAATAATGGAATTGTTACAGTGATAACTATATTTATATTTTTTGCAATAATAGGAGCTATTTGTGGCATCTTTACTAATTCTTCTGAAGATGGGCAAAAACCTGTTAATACACCTACGGATGAAGAACAAATAAATTATACATATTGTAATATTGGTGAAGAATTTTTATATGATGATTTAAAAATTACTATCAATAAATTTTCTAGAACAGGTGAAATATATTCAGGAGGGCATTATATTTATCCAGGTGCTTATAATACATGGTATGTTTTAGATGCAAAAATCAACAATACGAGCAATCAAAGAAAACAATTGAGTGGTTTATTTGGCAGTATTACGTATTTCACTTCTTTGATAATTGTAAGTGAGAATGGAGATGAAACAAGATATAATTCTACATATTATACAAATAGTGATTTTATAGGTAATTATGAAGAGATTCTTGCTCATGGAACAATTGCAGGAATGTATTTATATAGAGTCCCAGGTGCAGCATATTCAGAGACGAGTAAATTATATTGGGAATTTGGTATAAATAAAAAAACTTGTAAAGATTATGTTAGAGTGATTTTAAATTAAAAAAGGAAAAAATATGAAGAAGTTAAAAAAAATCAAAAAAGCACTTTTAATAACTATCTTAACTATGATTGTCACTTTAATTGTTTTGGTTTCTACAGATTTAAAATATAAATATATGCCATTTGCTGATTGGATAAGTATTTATATTTCAATAGCAGCATTATTAGTATCAATTTTTACTATCTTTCTTAATGATGCAAATAAAGAAATAAATAACTATAAAAATTTTGTTATTGATACATTGATAAGAAAAAGAAATTTAATTATAAAAGAATTACAAGATTCTATTAATGCCATGAAACAAGAAATATCTATAAATGAGTTTCCTATTGTGGATGAGTTGTTAAATGCACAAATCTTTTCTAATATCTTTACTGAATTTTACAATGAAATTAACACTATATTTTGTAATTATGGTAATAACCTTTTAGGAAAAAGTGATTCAAGTTTGATAAAGGATAAAATATATAAAAGCATTGGAGAGTTAGTTCAATTAAGAGTGGACTTTGAAGCCGAGATTGATAAACTTATAACGCAGCTATATATAGGAGAAATAGATATTAAAGATGTCAAATAAGTCAAACACGCAAGTAAAATTGCGTGTTTTTTCTTTTAAATATGTAATATTGTTTTTATTTTTGTTAAATGTTTTGTATAATAATTTTAATTGGTAGGAGGATTTAATGAAAACAAATTTATGGGAAAACTATGCAGGCGAGAAGAGAAAAGATGTTGAAGCTTTTTGTGGAGATTATAAAGAATTTTTAAGCAAAAATAAGACAGAAAGAGAATGCGTAAAGTTTGCTGTTTCAGAGGCAGAGAAAAATGGTTTTAAAAATCTCAAAGTTTTGATGGAAAGTGGGAAGAAGCTAAAGGCTGGAGACAAAGTTTATGCTGTCAACATGGACAAAAATGTTATGCTTTGTGTGATTGGAAAAGAGCCCATTGAAAAAGGTATTAACATTGTTGGAGCACACATTGACTCTCCAAGACTTGATTTAAAGGCAAAACCTCTTTATGAAAGCCAAGGTTTTTGTATGATTGACACTCATTATTATGGTGGAATCAAAAAATATCAATGGCTTGCACAGCCACTTGCACTTCATGGAGTTGTTTTCAGAAAAGATGGCTCTGAAGAGACAATAGTCTGTGGTGAAGGAGATGACCCTGTTTTTGCTGTTTCTGATTTGCTTCCTCATCTTGACAGAAAACCAGACCCAAAGGATATTAAAGGTGAAGATTTAAATCTGTTGGGAGGAAATATTGGTGATGCAAAAGCAGAGAAAGACAGATTTAAAGCATCTATTTTAAGTATTTTGAAAACAAAAAACATCACAGAAGAGGACTTCTTCTCAGCAGAAATTGAAGTTGTACCTGCTGGAAAAGCAAGAGATTGCGGACTTGACAGAAGTATGATTATTGGCTATGGACATGATGACAGAGTTTGTGCTTACACAGGGCTTAGAGCTCTTCTTGAAACAAAGAAACCAGAATATACTATTGTCAATCTTCTTGTAGACAAAGAAGAGATTGGAAGTGTTGGTGCAACAGGAATGGAAAGTAAGTTTTTTGAAAACACAATGGCAGAGATTATGAACTTGTGTGGGGAGTACAACGAACTTGCTCTTCGTCGTGCCCTTACAAATTCAAACACTCTTTCAAGCGATGTGACTGCTGCCGTTGACCCAACTTACACGACGGCTTATAATATTGACACAGATGCTCATTTTGCAAGAGGTATTTCATTTAATAAGTTTACGGGTGCAAGAGGTAAGTCTGGGGCAAATGATGCAAACCCTGAGTTCATAGCAAAACTTAGAAGATGTCTTGATGATGCGAAGGTGACTTATCAGGCAACTGAAATGGGGAAAGTTGACCAAGGTGGTGGCGGAACAATTGCTTACATTATGGCAAAGTATGGCATGAATGTTATTGATGCTGGTGTTCCCGTGCTTAATATGCACGCTCCTTGGGAGATTGTCAGCAAAGTTGATGTTTACGAAACTTACAGAGCATACAAAGCTTTCTATGAGATGAAAGCCTAAAACGGTAAAAAGAAAAGAA
Organism: uncultured bacterium; assembly: GCA_949474265.1. Lineage (GTDB taxonomy): Bacteria > Bacillota > Clostridia > Christensenellales > UBA1242 > Caccovivens. Next base: position 94,063 of record CASXBC010000002.1, read on the forward strand.
GAGACATCTCTTCTTTTTTCTTTATAATAATGTAAATGCCCAACCGATTATTGGTCCAACGAATATTGCAATGTAGATAAGTGTTATCCATGGTTGATAGTCAACATAAAACTCTTTGAAAGTGAGTCTCCATGGATGTTTGATAAGCACCCAGCCGATAAGGTCAAACACAATGCAGATTGACACCCAAATGGCACCTGTGATGAGGGCTCCTTGCCATGTCGGATTTGCAAGCCCATGTAGAGCCAACCAAAAAGTGAAAAGAGCAAGATGTTGTAAAGAGGGTGCCAAGGCTTTGTTTTTTCATAGCCTTCTCCCATGCCTGGACCATCTTTCATAGATTTCATGTGCAGTACTGTGATGTTGAATATTGTGTGTATCATGCCAATGAGAGTTACCACAATGTAACACACCCAAAACCAAAGCATTGACATTCCGAAATTTTGCATAATGACTCCTTTTTATGTGTAAATTATAAAGCGAAACAAAAATTATGTCAAATTTTGAGTTGTGAAAATACATAATTTAGAATATTTTATAAAGGGTGTATTTTATAAAAGCCTAAAATTTTTATGCTTTAAAGGTTGAGAAAAAGATTGTGTTATGTTAAAATAAATTTATATGCTGATGTGGTGGAATGGCAGACACGCTGGATTTAGGTTCCAGTCCGAGAGGGTGCAGGTTCAACTCCTGTCATCAGCACCAAATATGCTTTACAAAAAGTCTTATTGAGGAGAGGTTAAATGGAAAATATAAATCAATGGAAACCTGATTGTGTTTGTCCTGTTTGTGGGCAATACAAGTTTTATGGAATAGGAGACATTTGCAATGTTTGTTTTTGGGAAAATGATGATGTGCAATATGAAAATCCTGACTTAGACAGAGACAGAAGCGGTGGTCCAAACAGAAGCTCCTTAAATGAATATAAAAAATGGTGGGATAAATTGGAAAGAATAATGCCATATTTGATTAAAAAATATGAAGTATCTTATTTCAAGAATAATCAATGGAAATATGAAAAGTTAAAAGTTCGTAGGAAATACAGAAAAGAATTTGTAGAAGAACTATTAAATAACGATATCAATCTTGAACATAGTTGGTATTGTATAAACATACTGACAGAAGGAGAATGTTAGTATTTCGCGAAATCAAATTTGATTTATTTTTGATTTTTGTGAGAAATTATAAATAATCAAAAGTGTCGCATAATCAAAAAGAAGAAATCGAAAAAAGACTTCTTGTAATGTTGACACAAAGATTCTTTTGAGGGGAATATTGAAATGGAAAATGCTTGGGATAAACTTATTAATGCTGCAGAGTCAGCTGTTCAAGGAGAACGCATAATTTCTCCATTTATGAAAGGCGGATATGTTTCAACTGCACTACAAACAGACAAAGGAAACATTTACACCGCAGTCAACTTTGAGGCTAAATGTGGGCTTACGCAATGTTCTGAAAGATACGCACTTTACAAAGTTTTTGAAGCAAACAAAGATGAAAAAGTTGTTCGCTGTGTTTGTTTTTACAGAAATAAAGTTAGTTTGCCTTGTGGAGCTTGCCGAGAGTTTTTTATGCAATATGGAAACGGAATTGAAGATATGGAAATTTTGCTTGACTTAAATACCAAAAAGTCTGTCAAGCTTAAAGATACCATGGACCCATGGTGGGGAGTTAAGAAAATAAAAGCTTAAATTTTTGTTTGTATTTTGAGGGGATGAGGTTGTTATGGAAAATACTGAAGCAAAAAATGTAATAAAAAAGAACAATTGGTTTTTAGCTTTTTTTAATGACAAAAGCAAAACCAATCTTAAATGGTGGAACAGAAATTATTTTTATGCTGGAACAATTTTGATTGTTATTATCAATATTTTGATTTTTGCATTTGTTAAAAAAGAGCCTTGGGAAATTCTTGGTTATAAAGAAGGTGAAGGGGCGTGGACTAGTATTTTTTATTTAAAACCAACGCTTAGCATGTTTTTAAGTAGTTTTTTTCATTCTAATTGGCAACATGTTTTGTTTAATATGTTATGTTTTTTTGTGGCAGGGATTTATTTAGAAAGAAAAATGGGGACATTTGGCTTGCTGGGCTTTGTTTTGTTTGCCTCTTATATTTCTGCTTTAGCAATAGGTGCAAATGCTTTGAATATTTATTCTGTGGGATATTCAGGAGTAAACTATTTTATTTATTCAACTATAATTATTGATTATATTTTATCCTTTCAAAAGCAAAGAAGAAATAAAACAAATATAATTCTCGGAGCAATATTAGTGTGCTTAATCTATTTGGCAATGTGTTTTAAGGGTGGCACATCAAAGATTTCTTTTTCGTTTGCTCCTTATGATTTGATTCACAATATGGGGCATTATACAAGTTTTGTTGCAGGATTAATTGTCGGATTATTTGGTGAAACTATTAAATTTTCCCTGAAAAAATATGTTTTAAAAGAAAAATCATCAGAGGAGATTTCTTCTACAAAAGAAAGTCGCAAGAAAAAACAAAAGCAAACTACAAAAACAGATAAGAAGAAACGTCAAAAGAAGGTAAACAATGAAAATTCTTTGAAAGAAGAAGCAAAGGCTGAGATTGAAGTAAAAGAAGAGAAAGTCCAAGTTAAGAAGGGTAAAAAGGTTAAGACTGAGAAAAAGAAGGCTCTGAAAGCTGAAAAGAAAGTTAAAGAAAAAGATGTTGCATTTGAAGAGCCAACCGTTCAGACTGTGCCTGAGGTTAAGATAGAAGAGGAAAAAGTGCAAGTTTCACTTCCAGAAAAGAAACTGACTGCACTTCCAGAAGATATGAAAAATGTGCCAGCAAGAAAACCTTATAGAAAGAAGAAAAAAGCAACAACAGAGACTCGTCCACTTGTAATAAAACCTGTTGTTGCAAAGCAACCAGCAAAAAAGAGTATCAAGAAATAAACTTTTAATAAAAACGGTTTGCATTTATGGCAAAAGTGGGTTTTTGCTGAGAAATTTTATTCAAAAAAAGATTTTAAATAGTTTGATGATAAATAAACCGAGTTATACAACAACTCGGTTTATTGTTGTTGATTCGACACGCTATTGATAATTTTGTCAATTTTTGGCGAAACTAGTCTTATATTATTACATGTTTTGTACAAAATTAATTGATTATGTTGTAGATTATTGTTATAATGCTAGTGATATATTATTTAAAATGGTAGGTTGAGATTATGAAAAAATTTACTAGTTTAGTACTTGGAGTTATTATGTGTGTCATGATGGGAGGACTTGTTCTTGTTGGCTGTAACAAAAATTATGATGACACAATTATTGGTGAAATTGAGCAGGAGCAAATCTCTATGCTTGTTTCTGCCACTCATGACAAAATTCAAATCGAGTTGAATAGCAATGAAGAAGAGGTTGGAAATACAAATGTTAAAGTGATTGGTATGAAAGCATATCAATACTTTGAAGCAGACAAACTCAATGGTCTTTCAAAAGAGATTGTTGGTCAAGACCTTGTTGGTGGTGTTGAAATAGACACTTATTCTCTTGGCACAACTAAGAGCATAGAGTTTGACCGTTTTGGTGAAGACGGATATGACAATCTCTACAACAAATATTATGTTGTTTATGGAGAAAGGGTTTTGAGAGGTCCTGTTTATGCAACAGAAATTGAGGACATGATTACTGAAGCTCCTTCTTTAGATATAAAGTCAAAAAAGGGTATGTTTACAGAAAACTCATATACGACAGGATTGGCTTATTATAATGATTTAAACTGCTCTTATGCTACATTAAACTTTAGTATTAATACTTATCTTTACCCAAATGAGATAATTGAGGATGGAGAGATTATTGAATTGGCTCCACCTACAGACAGCAATGCAATAGCTTTTGTTTCAAATGGAAAGACCTATTATTTTAATAAGGCTTTGGTAAACGCTTTTGATAGATTGATTAGAGCTTATTATAATGCTGGCGCACATATAACAATGATAATAACTATCAAAAATACAACAAACCAAGAGGAAGTTCCTCAAAGTTTGACATATTATCCTTGGTCATCTCAAGGGACAGCAATCATGGCAATCAACACTGCAAATGAGCTTGGTTTTGGATATTATATTGCTACAATGGAATTTTTGGCGAGCCGTTATACTCAAGCAGGTTTCCCAAATGGTTATATTGGAAACTTTGTAATTGGCAATGAAATTGACTATGCAAAAGACTACAACAGAATTTCAGAAGAACAAGCAAGTCTTGATACTTATATGGAAGAATATTCTAGACTGCTTAGACTCAGCAACCTTGCTGTTAAAAAATATGACAACAATATTACTGTTTGCTTGCCAATAACACAAGCATGGGCGGAGCCTGGATATACTTTGAGTGACAACAGCGTGGCTGCGTATGCACCATTAGTTATGGTTGAATGGCTCAATGCAAAAACGAAAATGGAAGGAGATTACAATTGGGGATTGGCTCCACATTGCTATACTTATGGACTTTTCTCGCCTCAAGTTTCTTTGATGGATACATTGACAAATGGTGGAAGAAAAGCTGGAATGACAGGCAAATATTTGACATCTTCAAAAGTGACCTTCTCAAACTTGGAAATTTTAGATAAATATCTCCACTCAAAAAAAATGACAGTAAATGGAGCTCTTAGACCTGTTTATTTGACAGAATCTGGGGTAAATTCTTATGACTTTGGAAACGAGAAAAATGCAGAAGAATATCAAGCAGCTTCTATTGCACAAGCTTACTATAAAATCAGTCAGTTGGAATCTATCGTTGCATTTTCATATTATCGTCTTATTGACCACCCAAATGAACAGCCAAAATTTGGTTTGATTTACACAGATGGTCAACTTAAGCTTGCTTACGAAGTTTATAAATATATTGATACACAATACTCTGAGCGTGTCGCAAATAAATATATTTCTTATGTTGAATATGAAGATAATGATGGTGTAATGCATAACAAAAATGATATTAAAGCCTATACAGATGCACTTGATGTGTTTGGAACAGGCTATTTTGAAGAGTTTGATTGGAGTTTGGCAACAACAAACGATTGTGAAATAGTTTTGGAATGGGAAGATAAAATAGACCTTGGCAATATTAAGTTTGAGAGTAAAAACTTCTTGTATGATGGCACAGAGAAATCTGTTGAGGTAGTAAATGTTCCTGAAGGCGTTGAAGTTACTTACAGTGAAGAGCCTACTCAAACTGAAATTGGAAGCAAGACAATTCTTGCAACATTCACAAAGGATGGTGAAGTTGTTGGAAACAGAGAAGCTTCAATAACGGTTTCAAAACTCAGCACAAACAAAGTTATTTATGAGTTTGGTGAAAACATCTACGTTACAACCACACGAGAAGGTGAGACTCTGGCAAAAGATGCGTGGATTGGAATTTATAAAAAAGGTGCAGTGCCAGGAGAAGGAGAAGATGTTTCAACTTACTACTATTATTTCAATGAAAATGATGATAACTACATCAGAACAATTTGTTTGCAAGACAACAAATTGAATGAAGTTCATGGTTTATTGACAGGCGAGTATGTTATTTACTATTTTGTTAATGGTGGCTATGATTATCTTTATTCAATCGATATTGAGATTGTTTCTCAGGTAATGCTTACTGACAATGTTGACCTTTCTGATGTTAAGTTTGTAGATACAGAAGTTGTGTTTGACGGAACTTCTGCAAGTTTGACAATTTCAGGTACCCTCCCTGAAGGAGTTTCTGTAGAGTATGAAAACAACACAATAAATGAGTTGGGTTCAGTTCAAGCAATTGCTATTTTCAAGAAAGACGGAATTGAAATTGAAAGAAGATATGCTGTTTTGACAGCAGTTTTGGACCGTCTCCTTATCAATGGAGAGACAACTGACAATAAAACATATTATTTCTATGAAGGCGAAGAAATCATAGTTACTGCAACAGCATCTGACAGTTCTCCATTGTCACAATGGTGGGTTGGCGTTTATGCAGAAGGTGATAAATATACCGGAACTAATGTTGCTTTTTCGCTTTATTGGTATTATGTTAAAGATGCCAACAGACCAAATGGCTCAGAAGTTAGTATTAAAAATCTTACATTTAATGACCCTGATAGAGAGTATTTGAAAGACCTTCCTGCAGGGAAATATATCATTGCACTTTACAACACAAGCGGTTATTCTCTTGAAACAGAAAAAACAATTGTTATACTTCCTGAAAAAACAGCTTAATAGGAGTTTTTTATGAGAAAAGGCTTAAAAATATTTTCATGCTTGCTTTTACTTTGTTTGGTTTTTCCATTCTTTTCAACTTTTGTTGGTTGTTCTAAATCAGACAAAAATTATGCACTTTCAACTAACAAAACTGAATATTTGACAGGTGAAGAGATTTATGTTACTGCCAAAGGACATGGTGACTCTTGGGTTGGCGTTTACAGAGCCAAAGATAATTTAAATACTGTAGAGTCAATCAGATGGTACAATGTTGCAAAAAATGGTTTTATTTCAAATCAAAGTTATGGTTTACAACATTCGGCAACATATAATGCGAGCAGAGAGTTGTTTAGAAATTTTCCTGCTGGTGATTATAAAGCCGTTTTGTTTAAAGATAATACAAATAAAAATATTGCTAAGGTTGTTAATTTTAAAGTTAAAAATGTTAAAATTGGCAAACCATCTGCGCCAGCAAAAATTGAGTACACTCTCAATAACAGTTCAGATGGCTTAGCTGATGGAAAGCTTACAATTTCCTTTGATAAAGCTTACACTGCTTCTGAAGCAATTTTGTATTGGGCAAATGATGAAGGGATTTTGACTGATTATGCAAGCCTTGCACCAATTAAAGTTGTCAACAATCCTACAGTGGTAGAAATGCCAAAAAATATGTTTATCCCTGCCGAAGCATCAAAAATAATTGCTTACAGCAAAAATAGTGTTGGTCTGAGTGAGGGATATGCCGAATTTGTTTTGCCAGAAGGCTGTCAATTTAAACTTGAAGAAAGCCTGATTTCAGAGTTTCAAGTTGTGAGTGATGTACATATTACAGTTGCAAACACGCATCTTGCAAGTGCGGATGCAAAAGAGCTTCATGACAAGCATTTTGTTGATATGCTTCATGATGTTGTTGAAAACAGTCCAAACAGTGATGGCGTTTTTGTAGTTGGGGATATTGCAAACTCAGGTCGTGATTATGAATATAAGCACACTCAAGAGTTGATTTCTCAAGTTGCTGATGCTCCAGATATGTATTTCTCAATTGGAAACCATGATTTGTATGGAGACGAATCTTTTGAAACTCTTGTTTCAAATTATTATGAATTTGCAAATACAAACTCTGTTTATTTTGAAAGAGTGATAAATGGCTATCACCATGTCTTTCTTGGCAGTGAAAGCAAGTCAAATGGATTGTATGCTGATATGTCAGATGCTCAATTGCAATGGTTTGACAACTTAATGGCAAGCCTTACTGCCGAGCAAGCGAATAAGCCTGTGTTTGTTTATTTGCATCAATCTTTATATGACACAATTGCGGGAAGCTTTGAGGGACAAGGCTGGAATGGAATTGTTCAAGACTCAGCGTTTAGACAGATTGTTTCAAAGTATTCACAAATTGTTATGTTTAATGGACATAGCCATTGGGATTTGAATTCAATAGGAAATATGCACAGTGCTGGCGATGGACTTCCTTCTATATTCAATACTGCATCTGTTGCTTATCTTTGGGACAGTTTTTATATTCCAACAGGTGAGTATTTGTTGGGCTCACAGGGATATTATTTAAGAGTTTATCAAGACAAAGTTTTGGTGCTTGGAAGAGATTTTGCAAACAAAAAATGGCTTCCTAATGCATGCTATGTAATTGATTTTTAAAAAAGAAAAAACATATTGAAAAAATTTATCTTTTTGACTTGGCATTAGACTTTGTTGGTGATGTTTAGTTATGCTGGTTTAAAAACTCAAGGAGTTTGTATGAGAGTGATAAGCGGAAAAGCTCGTGGCACAAAATTGAAAGGTCCAAGCACTGAAGAAACTGTTCCTATTACTGATAGGGCAAAGGATGCTCTGTTTAATATAATTATGCCACAAATTTCCAATTGTAAATTTCTTGACCTCTTTGCAGGAACCGGAGGTGTTGGCATAGAGGCTCTTAGCCGAGGGGCGAGCAGTGCAACATTTATTGAGATATCAAAACAAATTTATCGTGATTTGACATGGAATATTGAGCATACTCATTTTTCAAAACAAGCAGTGATTTTAAACTATGATGCTTTCAGATTTTTGCAAGAGGACAAGCATGTGTATGACATTATTTTTGTGGCACCACCGCAATGGAAAAACCTTTGCCAAGATGCAATGACATCACTTTGTAAAAACATTCATTTGCTTTCAGAAGATGGGGTTGTCATCACCCAACATGACCCAACGGAGATTGTTAAGGTGGACCCAAAAGTTTTGGTCGAGTGTGATAAAAGAATTTATGCAGGCGTTCAATTTAATTTTTACAAAAAGAAATAGTCAATTAATATTTTTATTAATTGGATAAAAAGTACGGAGGAAAAGAGATGAGGGTACTACAAAAAGTTGAAAACTGCATAAAGGATTTTTCTTTGCTGAAAAAGAGTGAGCCTGTGATGGTGGCATACTCAGGTGGAAAGGACTCTCTTATGCTCTGCAAGCTTTTGAATGATATTGGATATGATGTAAGAGCATTTATTATTGATATTGGTTATAATGCTGATTGGTCGCTTGCACTTGAAAATATCAAAGCTCTCGGAGGAAATATTCAGTGCGAAGTGATTGACAAAAGCTATGTCTCAAAAAACTTTCCGGAAATAGAAGAGGAAGTTGAAAACTATTTTAAAATTGTTCAGCAAGTATATTCTAAACAAGGTAGCATTTCTACAACAATTTGCACCCCTTGCTATAATGCAAAATATGTTATTTTGAAAGCCTTGGGCGAGAAACTTGGCATAAACAGAATTGCATTTGGACATCATGGAACAGATGCTGTCACATCACTTTTAAAAAGTTATTTTATGTTTGAGGACCGCTGGACTGTGGGACATGAAAAGTTTGAACTTAAGAATATTTACAATTTGGTAGACAGCAAAGCAAAACTTTTTTCTGATAAAAAAGTTTTTGAGGAAAAAGTTAAACCGACTTTAGAAAAATTGCTCGAAGCTGAAAAAATTTCCACAAATGAAGCTCCTTTGGAGAGTAAAAAAGGAATAAATATTATCCGTCCATTTTTCTATTGTAGGGAAGAAGAAATAAAAAGAGAAATAGAAAACATGAAGTTTGTGCCGGTTAAATCGGAGTGTTCTTATTTTTATAGAAAAAATTTGGTTGAAACTTCACGTGAATACATACAATTTCATCTTGTAAATAAGTTTATGAGTGATGATGTTTTTGAAAGTATGATAGGTTTAATCAAAATCTCACTTACAAAAGCGGGCTCGGTCAAGTTTGATGCAAGAAAAAACAGAAACAAACTCTTGGGAGACACATACAAGAATGATGGAATTTGTGCAAAGAAACTTTAGGAGGATGATATGAAAGATTTGATGAAAAGCAACATTTATGACTGTGAAGACAAGATTGTTATTGTTGGCAGTTGTCTCAAGGCTGTGCAACCTAAAGCTTTTGAAGAACTTGAGAAAATGGGGCTTCCTATTTTTGATTTATGTTTGGAGCAAACACATATAAATATGGCAATAACCAAGGTGCTTGGTATGATAAGGGCAAAGAAAATTAAAAAGATTGTTTTTGCAACCGTTGACCGCTCCCCACATTGCACTCAGGTGCATTATATTCAAGATGAAATCGCAAAACTTGGTTTTGATGTCAAGAGTGAAAATTATGTTGCTGTGGACAACAAATTGGTTTTTATCCCTACGGAGACAATTTCCTTATCAAAAAACCTTTCAGCACTCAGTGCTTTAAGAAAAAACTAAATCATAGAGGAAAAAATGGTTGATTTCAACAAATATAATTTAAAAACACCAAAAGATTTGATGAATTATTTTCAAACAAATATGAAATACGGTTTTACTTACCGTAAAAAAGTTTTTACAGATATGCAACAGGATTTTCAAAAAAATATGGATAGGTTTTATAAGTTGCGTGTTGGAGATGATTTTTTGAAAAGTGGATATGGTGTGTGTTGGGATTTTTGTGAGCTTGAAAGAGAATTTTTCTTAAGCAAAAGTATTGAACATGAGTGCTTTTTTATTGAGAGTTTTGTAAACAGGCAGGAGGGTGGACCAACTCACACTTTTGCTCTTTTTCAGGAGAATGGAAAGTGGTTTTGGTTTGAATATGCTTGGGCTTTTTATCGAGGTATCTGGCAATACTCTTCAAAGCAGGAGGCTTTGAAAGATGTTGTCGAAAAATTTAAAGAGTTTTATGATAGAAAACTTTTTGATGTTGGAGTTTACAAAACAAAAAGAATTTGTAAAAGGCTCGACACTTTTGAATTTGTTGAAAGGTGCATAAACTGTGAGCAAATATGTATGAGATTGTAGGAGAATTAATGAAAGAACTTATTATCACAAACAGAAAAGGCTTGAAAATGGCACTGCGTGTGACAACAAACCCAAATGCAGATAAGTTGGTGTTTTTGGAGCATGGACTTGGTGCAAGAAAAGAATATCCACACATGCTTGTTTTGGAAGAAGAGTTTTCAAAACATGGCTATAATGTTGTCAATATTGATGCGACAGATTCACTTAATGCCAGCGATAGTTCAAGGGGGGGGGTAACCTTCAGTGGATTTTATCAAGATTTGGAAGATGTAATTGCATGGGCTAAGGAGCAAAGTTTTTACAGAGAACCTTTTGCTTTGGCAGGGCAATCCTTGGGAGCAGAAGCGGTAGTATTTTACGCAAGTCAAAATCCTGAAAAGGTGGAGTTTTTGGTGCCTTGTTCTTTCCCTTGGATTGATGGCAAGCTTGAGTTTCAAAACAACAAGAGGACAAAAGACATTCTTGAAAAAGGATATTTTGACCAAATTTCAAAAAGTACAGGTAGAGTGCTTAGAATCAATAGAAATTATTTGGATGATTTGCTTTCGTATGATTTAACAACACAGGTTGGAAAAATTGTTGCGGAGACACACTTGATTGTTGGATTGAAAGACAGCGAGTATCACATTGAAAACAATAAAAAACTGTTTCAACTTTTAAATTGCAAAAAATCCTTGCAGATGCTTGATGGAGTTCCGCATGATTTGGCAAACACTACTGAAGATAAAGAAAAGTTTTTAAAAGCACTTGAAAAAGTTTTGATTAGTCATAATAAAAATTATGGAGATTGTTATGGATTTAACAAAAGAATTGATAAACCTTGAAATTTATGAAAGGAGTGGTCTTTTTAAATATATTTCTTCTTATGAAATGCAAAGATATTCAATGACCGTTGAAATTGATATTACACCAATTTTTAAATATTGTAAGAAATATGGAAATTTTAATGCTTGCATGGTTTACGCTTTTGTGAATGCCTGCAATAATGTTGAAGAGTTTAGAATGCGAATAGAGAATGGAAAACTTTATAAACATAAATTTGCGCATGCTGGGGTGTGTTTTTCTACGCAAAATAAGCAATTTAGGCAGGGAGTAATAAATATTGACCAGATGCTTGATAATTTTATTGAAGATTATCAAAAACTTAAAGAGGAGTGTTGGCAGACAGGAAAAATAATTCAGAATGGTTTTGGTCAAGGTATAATAGAAACCTCTTGTGTCAAATGGTATAATTTTATTGGGTTGTGCGAAATTGCTAAATCTAGAGATGATAGTATCCCAAGTTTGACATGGGATAAGGTTTATAAAGATGGCTTTAAGAGAAAAGTGCATCTTGCAATAACTATGAATCACTCTATTGTGGATGGTTATCATATTGGACTTTTGATAGAGGCAATAAAAAAAGAAGTTGAAAAATTTAAGTCAAAAAGATGAGTAGCAAAAAAAATTTTGGTAAGGATTGACATTCAATTGCCAATCTTTTTTCTTTAAATACAAGCAAATGACACAAAAGTGTGCTATAATATTTGCAGGAGATTTATATGGCGAGATATATGTGGAGCCCATGGCACGGATGTCATAGATGTAGTCCAGGTTGCAAAAATTGCTATGTTTTTTATCTCGATAAAATCAGAGACAAAGATGCTAATATTGTTTCTAAGACAAAAACCAATTTCAATTTGCCTCTTAAAAAAGATAGGCAAGGCAATTTTAAAATACCGTCTGGTGCAAGTGTCGCCACTTGTTTTACGTCTGATTTCTTTTTGGAGGAAGCGGATGCTTGGAGGGATGAGGCTTGGCAGATAATAAAAAAGAGAAATGATGTTTATTTTCTTATTTGCACCAAGCGTCCTGAAAGAATTATGCAATGCTTGCCATTGGATTGGGGTGCGGGCTATGAAAATGTCATACTCACTGTCACATGTGAAAATCAGCAAATGGCTGACAAGAGAATGCCAATATTTCTTACTATTCCAGCAAAAAGAAAATTTGTTTTTGTTGCACCTATACTAGAAAATGTCAACTTAGACAGTTTTTTGGAAAGTGGTCAAATTGATGAAGTTTCTGTTGGTGGAGAATCTTATGATTTTGCAAGAGAGTGCAATTTTGATTGGGTGAAAAACATTTATGCTTCTTGCAAAAAATATAATGTAGATTTTGATTTTCATCAGACGGGTTCGAATTTTGTTTTCAATGGAAAGCGATTTAAAATAAAGCATCATGATGAGTATTCTCAGGCAAAAAAAGCTATGGAGTATTTAAAAAGTAGCGAAAAAGATTGAAATTGGTCAAGCCTTTAAGGTTTGATAACAATGAATTTTATGTTAGCGTAAGGAGGAGTTATGGCAACAACAAAAGAATTTAGGGATTTTGTGGTTCAGAGTTTAAGTTGTTTGGAAGAAATAACTTGTAGGTCTATGATGGGAGAATATTTGCTTTATTATAAAGGCTTGCTTTTTGGAGGCATTTATGACGGTAGATTGTTAGTCAAAATCACAGACACAAACAAAGCTTTTGGGATGAGTGAAGAAATCCCTTACAAAGGTGCAAAACCTATGTTTTATTTTGTTGAACTTGAAAACCAAAAATTACTTAAAGAGGTTGTGCTTGCAACCTGTGATGGTTTGAGACAAAGTGTGAAAAAGTGATTTTGGAGAGGAATATGGAAATAAGAATTGCAAAAATTGAAGAAATTGAAAAGTGGTGGGATAAAAAGATAAAGACAGTTCCAAAGGATTTGTCTTATAAGAAATGGAAAGAAAACTTTGTTTCTGGAAATAAAAATGGAGAAAGAAAAACTTTTTTTGCTTTTGACAATGGGAAATATATTGGACAAGGCACACTGCTTTTAAAGAGCAACAACTCTGTTTTGACAGGAAATGGAAAGGCTGAAATTCTGAAGCTTGAAATTTTGCCAAAATATAGAGGTAAAGGCATTGCAACTAAAATTTTTGAAAAAATGCAGGCTTACGCAAAAGCGAATAAGATAAAAACATTAACTATAGGAGTTGAGCCTTGTGAGATAAGAAATATGCAAATCTATTTTCATTGGGGATTTACAAACTTTTTGCAATGTATAGTTGAAGAATACCCTCCGAAAGCGGAAGGTGAAAAGGGAGAAATTATCACAGTTTTGTGTTATTCTAAAAACATTTAAAGAAAAATTATGACAAAAGATGAATTGATTAAAGAGTTTGACTTGCTTCAAGAAAAATTTGGAAGCAAGACTCGAAATGCAGTTTATGGTGGTGGTTGTGAGAATAAGCCGGATTTATGTTTGGTTTTTATCAATCCGACTGCAAAAAATGTTGCAACGAGCAAGACATGGAAGGGAATTAGAAGACAGTGGCTTGGAACTAAGTTAATTTGGGATTTTTTGACAAAAGCAAAATTGTTTGACGATAGATTAAATAAAGAAATCCAAAGCATAAAAGCAAGTGAGTGGACAGAGCAGTTTTGTGAGAAAGTGTATGAAGAGGTTGAAAAGAGAAAACTTTATATCACCAATCTTGCAAAATGCACGCAAGATGATGCAAGAGAATTGCCAAATGCCGTCTTTGAAGCTTATAGAGATTTGTTTTTGGAAGAGATGAAGATTGTCAAGCCTAAGGCTATTGTTCTTTTTGGAAATCAAGTTTCAAGTATTGTTTTGGAAAAGAAGATAAGTGTAAGCAAAGAGAGGAGAGTTGCCCATGTGCTAAACATAGGTGGAGAAAATTATATATGTTATTCGCTCTTCTATCCTGTTGGCAACGGAAGATTTAATATGCCTAAGGCAATTGAAGATTTGTTGTATTTGCAACAACAAAAATAATTTTGGAGAGGTTTTATGATTCATTCTTGTGCAGGTGGAGTGGTAAGAGAAAAAAGACATTTCGACTTTGCTAAAGTTGAAATTTTGTCTTGTGGGCAGATTTGCTGGTATATTTGCAATATTCCTTTACTTGAAGAAGGAGATGTTGTTATTGTTTCTTTTGGAAGAGATAATAAGAGAGAAAAAGCAAAAGTTTTGCGTATTGATAGAAATGTCTCTGAGCAAGTTTCTCCAATTTCGGTAAAAATTGCTAAAGAGATATTGGAGGTTTGTTATGAGTGAAATTTTGGTGACAGGTGGAGCTGGCTATATAGGAACTAATGTTGTCAATGCTTTGGCATTACGTGGCGAAAAAGTTGTGGTTGTGGATGATTTTTCAAACTGTAAACAAAAATATATTGATAAACTTAAAAATCTTTACAAAGGGCAAGTTGAGTGTTTTTCTTTTAGTTTTGGTGACAGAGAAAAACTTGAAAGCCTTTTTAAAACACACAATTTTTCAGCAGTCATTCATCTTGCTGGCAAGAAGTATGTTCAAGAAAGCAATGAAAAGCAAGAGCTTTACAAGCTGGTTAATGTAGACATGACACAGACCTTGCTTGATGTTATGAAAGAGTTTTCGGTGAAGAAGATTGTTTTTTCTTCAACTGCAATGGTTTATGGAAATGTTATGCCTTGCCCAATTTCAGAACTGAGAGAACTTAGTCCTGTGTCCTATTATGCAACTACCAAACTTATGGCAGAGAAACTTATTGCTGACTTTGTCAAAACCTCAAAAGGACAAGGTGTAATTCTTAGGCTTTCAAACCCAATTGGTGCAGATGACAAGTTGATGCTTGGAGATGACAATTTGGCAAAAGCGAAGCCTATTTTGCCTTATCTTTTGGATGCCGCCAAGAATGGCAATAAAGTCGTGCTTAATGGCAATGACTACAACACCAAAGACGGCACACCTGTGAGAGATTATGTGCATGTTTGTGATGTCGCAGAGGCGTTTTGCTTGGCAGTAGAAAAAGATGTTGAAGACCTTGAAATCTACAACATTGGCTCTGGAAATGAAGGGCAATCAGTTTTGCAAATTTTGCAAGAAGTTGAAAAAGTTGTTGGAAAGTCAGTTGACCATTCGTTTGGCGAAAGAAGAGAAGGAGATGTGGAAATTTTTGTTTCAGACAACTCAAAGGCAAAAAATGATTTAGGCTTAAAAATTTCAAGAGATTTAAATGACATGGTTTTGTCACAATACAAATTTTTGGAAGAGACTCAGAAAAAGTCGACAAAATAAAAGAAATCGTTTTGATTTCTTTTTTCTTTGCAAATGGCAAGAAATATGATATTCTTTATATTATAAGACATGAAAGAACAAACGAAGAAAATAGTACATTTTAGACCGCTTTTTTATTCTTTTTTAATTTTGACACTTGCAATTTCTTGTGCCAAGTTTATTTTTGATGGCAAACTTTCTTATATACTTTTGGTGGTAGGAATCTTTGCAAGTTTGCTTCTTTTTTGTATACTTCAAAAGAAATTTATTTATTTTATTGTACTGTTTGCTGTTTTTGGTTTTGGTATAGGTTGGTATTTCTTAGGAATGTCAACATTTGTAGGAAAAGAGTATTCTGGAGTCTGCCAAATTACAGGCAGAGTCAGTGACGATTTAAGTTATTCGGAGTATGAAGACTCGTTTACGGTTGTTCTTAAATCAGCAAAGATTAACAACAAAAAAGATAAAAATATTTTGTTAACAGTAAATTTTGAAAGTGCGGAAGACATAAAAA
Source organism: uncultured bacterium (assembly GCA_949474265.1). GTDB lineage: Bacteria > Bacillota > Clostridia > Christensenellales > UBA1242 > Caccovivens. Next base: position 110,147 of record CASXBC010000002.1, read on the forward strand.
TTGGGGATGTTATTTCTTTTTCTGCCAAGCTTGAAAATATAAAGCCCTTTAAACTTGGACAGTTTCAAAGTTTTTATTACAGAGACAATGTCGCTTATACGGCGGAAATTGAATCTTCTCAAGTTAGCATTTTGAAAAACAAAATGACTTTGGATGAGAGAATTAGGCAAAAGGCACGAAAAAGTTTTTCCAAAATGAAATATGGCGGTGTGGCTTATGCTGTCATTTTTGGCGACAAGGTAGATTTACCAAAAGCAGAAAAAAATGCTTTTATAAATGCTGGTGTCGTACATTTGCTGACTGTTTCAGGGCTTCATATAAGTTTCCTAATTGGCTTATTAAGTTTTCTGTTGAAAAAATGTAGGGCTAGGGGTTGGCTTAATCTTTTAATTTGCACTATATTTGTTTTGTTCTACGCATTTTTGTGTGGCTTCTCTCCGTCTGTTACGAGAGCTTGTGTCATGGGGTTGGTGCTTTCATTGGCATCAGCCTTTGGAAAGAGATATGACAGCTTGAGTGCAATGGGACTTGCTGGTATTTTGATACTTTTAGTTAGACCTTTGTTTGCTCTTGACTTAGGATTCTTGATGAGTTTCTTTTGTGTGATGTCAATTTTTATGCTTTATCCTGTTTTCAAAAGGCTTTTTGATAAAGTTTTCCCAAGTAAAGTGTCTGCAACAATTGCCTTGACATTAGCTGCACAAATTGGCTCTTTCCCTTTTATCCTGCAAATAAACGAAAAGACAAATCTTCTTTCTGTCTTTGCCAATATGATTATTGTGCCAATCTTTTCAGTGGTTTACCCGTTACTTTTTGTTTCAACATTGCTCGTGTTGATTTTGCCATTTATGTCATTTCTGTTTAAAGTGATTGACTATGGTTTTGTTTGCGTATACAAGCTTGCAGAGTTTTTTGGTCAGACTCATGTGTTTGGAAGCTTTGACCAGCCAAATGCTTTTACTATTGCTATTTGTTTTATAGCGGTTTTTTCTTTGAGCCTGTTTGTCATGGTTGATAAGAAAACCAAGATATTATTGTGTTGCGGTTTGCTTTGTCTGGCATCTGTATCAATTGTTTTGCCGGACTTTTGGAAAAAAGCAGAGCCAGGCATAAGCGTTTGCTATGAATATTCAAACAGTGTTATTTTGTTGACTAATAACTCACAAGAAAGTGTTATAATAGATATAGGAAGTTCGAGTTTTACTAAAAGACTCTTGAAAATTCAAAACGTTGAGAAAGTCTCTGCCGTTTTTGTTTTGCAATCCTCAAGGGTGAAGGTGGATGCCCTGCGTGATGTTGGATGCCAAAAACTCATTCGTACCGGAAACGGCGAGGGTTATGCTGAGGAAAATTTAGTTGAGCTGGACACTTTTGGCAAGGTTGGAAATTTTGTTTTTAGGTATCGTTCCGACCAGAATAAAATGGTTGGTTTGGAAATAATTTTTGATGATATAAAGATTTTTATAACTCGGGATAGGTATACAACAGTGAAAAATTTTGAAGTCATTGGTAAAGATAATTATGATTTTGTGCTGTTAGGCAAAAATCCGGATTTTGATTCCGTGTTTGAAAAAACTGATAAAATTGCGGGTTTTTATCACAAAACGGGTGTTTTTTCGAATTTTGAGAAAAATGGAAATATGCAATTTTTACTTAAAAACAAAAACTTTGTAGGGAGGTGTTTAGATTGAAAACATTAAAAGCGAGATTAAATAAAAAAGTAGAAGTATGTTATTTGGTTCAGGGAGAGGATGTCCTTCTTTATGACAAAGCATTGGAAATGATAAAAAAGGCTGTAAATTTGCAACTTGAAGATTTCAATTTCAATGTTTTTGATGATGATTCTTTCAATGCCGATTTGGTGATGGATACCCTTGAGACCATGCCAATGGGCAGTGATAAAAAAGTGGTTTTACTTAAAAATATTACAAATATAAACGAAAATTTTAAGAAAAAGCTTAAAGAATATTTGAAAAACCCGGTTCAAAGCACATGTTTAATCATTTTTGACTTTTTCAACAAATTTGATTTTTTGATTAGCGAAAAAATTAGTGCAAAAAGATTGGATGATGCCAGCTTAAAAGAATTGATAAGGGCAGAGTTAAAAAAATACAATAAAGAGATTTCTAATGATGCTTGTCAAAAGCTGATTGAAGCGTGTTGCAGTTATTATTCTTTGATAAAAAATGAACTTGAAAAACTTGGCTCTTGTGAAGATATTGACATTTCTGAAAAGTCTGTTGAAGAGTTGGTTTGCAAACAGACTGAATTTACTGTTTTTGAACTTACAGATGCGTTGTCAAAAAGAGATGCAGATAAGGCTCTTTCATTGTTGAATCTCATGCCAAAAGATACAAAGACGTTCTCTTTGGTTTTAAATCATTTTAGAAGATTATTTTTTGTGGCAGTCTCTGAAGGCTCTGATAAGGACTTGTCAGAACTGCTTGATGTCAAAGAATATGCCATTATCAAATCAAAAAGTTTGGCTAAAAATTTTTCTAAACTTCAGCTCAAAAATATCTATGAAATGATGAGTGATGTCGATTTTTATATAAAAAATGGACAAATGCAAGTAGAAAATGCTCTCTACTATTTGGTGTTTGGTATACTTTATTGTTAAACTAATAAACGATGGGAGAATATATATGGATATAGAAAAAATAAAACAAGAATACTTAGAAATATTTTATGATAATATAGATAGAGACGGTGCAGAAGAAATACTTAATTATCTTGAAAAGACAGACTTCTTTACTGCACCAGCTTCTTCAAGATTTCACTCAAATTTTGAAGGCGGACTTTGCTTGCATCATATAATTGTTTATAAGAGATTTCTTTCGCTTGTGCAAAAAGAATTTGGCGAGAATTGGGAAAAGACAATTTCTGCTGAAAGTGTGGCAATAATTGCATTGCTTCATGATATTTGCAAGACAAACTTTTATATTGTTGAAACTAGGAATGTCAAAGTAGACGGTCAATGGATTCAAAAACCTTTCTACAAGGCGGATGACCCATTGCCTTATGGTCATGGAGAGAAGTCAGTCTATATGATTTCTGGCTTCATGAAATTGTCTAGAGAAGAAGCAATGGCAATCAATTGGCACATGGGAGCCTTTGACCCTAGAGCAAAAGAAAATCCTTATGTGCTTAGAAATGTTTTCTGCAAATTTCCTATTGCGTTTTTGTTTCATGTGGCGGATTATATGGCGACATATTTGGATGAAGAAAGTGTTTCAGATTAGAAAAAGTGCGTTTTTTCGTTTGAAAACTGCTTAAATTGCGAAATTTTGTCCAAAAGGGTATTGACAGTATTGCTCTTTTGAGTTATAATATTTACATCAAAAACACAGGAGGTGTGGAATGAAATTTAAATTGAAAGTAAAGAAAAACATTGGTGGAACTGACACTGTTGTTGATGAGGAGCTTGCAGACATAGGTTCTTCTATTGGCGGTGGTGCATCAAGAGATTCTTTGGTTTCGAGCCAAGACTTTGATATATCTACTAGACTTGGACATTTTGTTGTAAATCCAGGAAAAAGCGGAAGTAAAGATCCAGCTTTGGGAGAAACTCATGTTATTTATGTAGTAGACGAAGAAACTGGGATTGAATTTCCTTACATCTGCTCTAAAGGTAAAGCGGCTAGAATGGTTGTTGGCATAACCAAAGAGGGAGATGATTTCTATTTTGCAACTGCAAAAGGCCAATCAAAAGATAAGATGGTTAAGGTCACTCCTACAAGCGGAACTGTTGAAGAGACAAATCTTGAAGCAGTTTTGGCTAAATTTAATGGTAAATATGTTGATGGCAGTGAGGATTCTAAAAATCTTTTCAGATTGTATTTAAACAACACAAAAGTTGGTGGAAAATATCAATCATATATCAGTGAATTTATTCCTGTTGAAAACCCTGCAAGAGAAGCAAAGACTCTTATCATTGCTCCAGAAAAAGGGACAAAAAGAAGCCTTGTTTATTATGTGAACTCTTCAAAACATAGATCATCAACTCTTATTGATTCAGAAAACTTTGACACTTTGGGTGCAGTTAAAGTAAGAAAAATTACTCCTGATTTGGCTCCAGGTTCTAAAAAAATGACATTAGAATTGTCTGACGGAACAAGAATCTCAGATGTTGAATACCTGGGAACGCACACAAATGTTATTGCAGAACTCAATGCATATGAAACTGGTTTTGGTGATTCTTATGTTGTAGGAAGAGATAATACACCTGTAACTAAAATTGATTTTGTTGGTCTTAATGCATCTTTGGACGTTAAGAAAGGTAAAACATCAACAGAAATGCCTGCTTGTATTGTAGTTGGACCTTCTACAAAGTTTGCTGATGAGAATCACAGACAATACATTGTTTATGGTGCAGATGTTGACAAACTTAACAGTCTTGAACTTAGCCAAGATGAATTTGTTTGTTTGCTTCAAAGAAAAAATTATGGAAGTGTTGTTTATAAACAAGACAAGAAATCTGGGCATGCAACAATTACAACTCCAGGGAAAGCTCCAAAAGATGTTTCTGGAATTGTTGCTGATGGCGTTTTGAAAACTTGTTGGGATGAAAAACACGACAAACTTGTTGCAATTCCTAAACAAGGAAACGCTTTCTTTAGAGCTGCAAAAAACATTCACAAATTCTTAGGTTTCAAACATTTGACAGTTAAGGATGCTGCTGGAGCTCCTGTTACAACAAAAGCTAATGTTCAAACAATGCTTGACGGAATTGCATCTTCAACTGGTGTTGTTAGACATGGCATTGATTTGGAAGGAAGAGGTGGAAAACTCAAGATAAACACTCTTGGCAAAAACAGAGCTTTGAGAATTGGACAAAAGGCAATTGCTGGACTTGTTACTGCTGCTTTGATTGCTGGAGTTGTCTCTGGTGCTATTGCTGTAGCTAGAGGTGCCGATGCTAGAAGAGCTGCAGCTGAAAACGATGCATTCTATAATAACGTAATTTCAGTGGCAGTTGGCTCTGATGAAGAGAAACAAGAATCAAATGCAATAAACAGATTTGAGAATCAAAAGCAAAAGGCTGTTGAATATGGTAAACAGCAAGCAAACATCAACTCTGAAGATGTTGATATTGCTGGAGACCAACTTATCGATGGTTCTTTCAAAACAAATCTCAACAGTGTTATAAGAGATGGTTTTGAATCTTATGAACAAACCTTAAATGGCTCAACTTATTCTTATCAAGTTTATGAAGGAAGAAATACTGACACTCTTACAGAAGAAGAGGAGAAGAATGGTTATAAACTTTTTGAACATGATGGTTTGTATTATCTTGTTGACAGCGAGGATAAGCCTGTTTATGAGACAAGAGAAGGCTCTCTTGATGCAGAAGACATTATAAATGCAT
>CASXBC010000003.1 GCA_949474265.1 uncultured bacterium
CAAAGAAAACTAGACACAGATAACAAAGATTCAGAAAACTATTTAATTTAATAAAGAAGAGAGATGGATTTCCATCTCTCTTTTTTTGTCATCTTTTCCCTTGTTGCTCTTTCCCTCTAAGATTTTTCTTCTTTTTTCAATACTTTTTTTGTATTTTGGGGTTGACAATTGAGCTTGGGTAGAATATAATAAGTTGGATAAGTAAGGTTGCTAAAGTTTATTCTAATTTTGAGTTTTAGTCAGCTGGAATTTATAATTAAGTAGTTTAAGATATTGGAGAAATATTATGTTTAATTTAGGAAGTAGCAGTTTAAAAAGTAATTTTTTTAAGTATATAATAAGTGATAATAATGAAAAAGTTAAACAGCTTTTGATGAAAGATAAGTCATTGGTTGATGCTTGTGACAAAAAAAGAAACTTTGGTTTGCATTATGTTCGCAGTGTTGAAATGTTGAATTTGCTTGTTGATAATGGAGCAAATGTAGATGCAAGAAATAGGGATGGCGAAACTCCAATTTTTGTTGCTTTTACGCCTGAAATTGCTTTATTGTTACACAAAAGAGGTGCAAGTTTAAATACAAAAAACTTCAATTCTGACACGCTTTTGATAAAATATTCAAGAAGAGTTGTAGGTGAAGCTCCAGCTATGACTCCAGAAGACTTTTTGAAAGTTTGGCCAATGCTTAAAACTAGTGGAATTAATCCTTGTGCGGTAAATAAAGATGGCTTGAAAGCTAGAAGTTATTTAAGTGCAACTGATTTAGAACAAAAAGGGGTTTATTCTAGAATAAGTCATCTTGAAATGACTAAGATGTGTTCAAAAAACACTTCTCAGTCAAAGACTGATGAGGGAAAATAAAAATAAGAAGCTAGTTTTAGCTTCTTTTTTAATCTATTAAGAGTGTTTGTGCTTGTTTTTGAGCTGACCTAAGAGCTTTTTGATGATAATAATCTATGTTGTTTGTAGAATGAGTTTTTGAGCCCTTGAAATGCAGACAATAATGACCATGAAATTGAGTGTTGTTGTCTGAATAGCCGTGCATATAACCATAAAAACTTGCTGGGATAACAGTCGATGAACTGAAAATTAAAGCTACCGGAGTGCAAGTGTTTTGTGACATATTTTCAGCAATGTAAGAAAAATCTTCTTTAGAAGCTGGTATGACGTCAGCATGGTTTATTCCACCTATTCTCTTTATATAAAAGCTCTGTTTCGTTGTAAAATCATATATTTCATAAATAGAGTCAGTTTCAAGCAGGTTGTTTATGCCTTCATCCCAGGTTATTGACAGAACTTTATTCTTTTGAGAATCTTTTTTTGAGAGTTCTGTCTCACGATATTGGTTTGTTTGACTCATTTGCTTTTCTGTTGAATTTGTGTAACGAGAAAGTATGGGATATGGCAAAATACATGCAAAAAAGCAAAAGCAGACAAAAAATATTAGATAATAAAAGCAAGTGGTTTTCTTCATAAAGTTAGATTGTGAAAAAATGCTAAAATTATTTGCTTTATTGAATTAAAACTGAGCTTATCCAATAGATATATAATATGTGGAAAGTTTTGTTGAGTACTTTTTTGATTTTTGGGACTATTGTTGGTGCTGGGTTTTCTAGTGGAAATGAAGTCGTTGTGTTTTTTAGCCGATTTGGGTGGTGGTCATATATTTTTATTTTTGTAGCCTCAGTTTTGATGTTTTTTGCTTGCTATTATTTTTTGAGATTTGGAAAAAAGATTTCAAGTTTTATTCAAAACAGCAGATTGTTAAATTTTTTAGTTTTGGGTATCTCTATAGTTTTTGGAGCATCAATGTTTGCTGGAATAAAAAATCTTTTCAGCTATTTTGATAATACGCTCTATTATATTTTAATGATTTTACTCATTATAGTCAGCTTTGTCGTAACTATTAGGGGATTGGGTGGGCTAGAAAAAGTGAATGCTTTTTTGACACCAATGCTCACTGTGCTATTTTTTGCAGTTATTGTTTTTGCAGGTAGACTTTCTGGCACCTACAAAAACGATATGTTTGCTCTTGCGGGTGTGTTGTATGCTCCACTCTATGTTGCTTTAAATTGCTCTCTTAGTGTCTTTGTTTTGTCAAATGCTGGTGAGAAATTAAACAAAAAACAAGCATTTTTGTCTAGCCTGTTTTCTGCAATAATTTTATTTGTTTTTTTGACTTTTTGCAATTTTGTCTTACGAAAAAATGCAGATAGTTTTATAAGTGAAATGCCAATTTTATATATTGTAAGAAATCATAAATTTATGTTTATTTTGGAATATATTGTAATTTTGGTGGGGTGTTTTACTACTTTATTTTCACTTTTATTTACAATTAATAATTTCTTGAAAAAATATATTAAAAATAATTTGATTTGTGTTTTTTCAGCTATTTTTCTGCCTTTTGCCGTAAGCATTGTAGGATTTTCTGAAATTATTTCTTTATTATATCCTATTTGTAGTATTTTTGGAATTTTTATTATATTATTTGCGATATTTTCGCTCAACAAGACTGACAATATAATACATTCCAAACGCAAGAATACAAAGCACTGTGGTAGCCGCCATTACTAAGTCAATTTTTAATATTTGTCCGCCATAAACAATTAGATAGCCAAGACCTGCTTTGCTTGAAAGATATTCTCCCATTATGCTTCCGACCCAACTCATGCCAACATTGATTTTTAGCACAGAAATGAAGTCTGGCATTGAATGTGGTAAGACGAGTTTGAACAGGATTTGAAATTTGTTTGCGTGCATTGATTTGAGAAGCAAAACTTTTCCTTCATCAACTGACAAAAACGCAGACAACATGCTCATGGTTGTTATGACAATGCAGATGAGAATACACATCAAAACAATAGCATTTGTTCCTGCTCCTACCCACATAATAATCATTGGTCCAAGAGCAATTTTTGGAAGGGAGTTTAAAACAACTATATATGGCTCAAATATTTTTCTTACTCTTTCATTCCACCATAACAGCACTGCAATAACATAGCCAAGAGCAGTTGCTATGGCAAAGCCTATAAGTGTCTCATACAAAGTTACCCAAGTGTTGTACCAAAGCTCTCCGCTTTTGGCAAGAGTAACAATCTGTTTTACGATTCTTGATGGAGAACTTACAAAAAATGCGTCAAGTACTTCAAAGTGAGTTAGAAGTTCCCACAGACCTAAGAAGGCGACTAAGATAAAGATTCGGAAAAATATTATTGAGAATTTTTCCCACCTCAACTTTTTTACATATAATTGGTGGGTTTTTGAGAAAGTTTTTTTAGTTACTTTTTTGTTGAATAACCTGTTTGCTTTCTCTTTTGATTTTTTAGTTACCTTGGTTTTCATTTGTTAGTTCTCTCCATAATTGGTCAAACAAAACTGAAAATCTTGCATTTTCTCTTCGCTTCAATGGAGTTTCTTCTTCAAGCTTTGGCATGATTTGGTCTTTGACAGTTGCTGGGCGATTTGTAAGTACAATAATTTTGTCAGACATTGAAATGGCTTCTGATATATCATGAGTAACAAGCAAAGCGGTTTTTTTCTCGCTTTTGATTATTTCATAAACATCATCACAAACAGAAAGTCTTGTTTGAAAGTCAAGAGCAGAAAATGGTTCGTCAAGAAGCAAAAGTTCTGGTTCGAGAGCGAGTGTGCGGATTAATGCCACACGCTGTCTCATTCCTCCACTTAAATTTCTTGGTTTTTTGTCTTTAAATCCATCTAAACCGTATTTTTTAAGTAGTTCTTCTGCCTTTTTAAGCTTATCTGCTTTATCTTTTGGCTTTTGAATTTCAAGTCCTAAGGTTATATTTTTCCAGACGCTTCTCCATTCAAAAAGGTGGTCACGCTGAAACATATAGCCTATTTTTTTTGTGTCAATTTTCTTTTCGCCAGAAAGAAGAATTTCGCCAGAAGAAGGTTTTAAAAGCCCTGCTGTCAGAGAAAGAATAGTTGTTTTTCCACAGCCACTTGGTCCAACTAGTGAAACAAACTCTTCTTTTTCAATGTCAAAACTGACATCATCAAGTGCAAATATTTCATCTTTTTTTGTTTGATAAAAGTAGTTTACATTTTTAAACGATAATATGTTGTTCATATTTTTCCTTTGTTTAAGGCAAAAAAGTTTGTATTGCCTTACAATATCAGTCTATTTAGCCTTTTGATTTTTGTTAAAAAATTTGTGACATCTTTTCTTGAAAGTTTGTTTTGTGACACTTAAAATGATGACAAGGTTGAAAAAGGAGGTAAAAGCTTTGGATGAGGATGAGATAAGAGAGGCACTTTGCAGGCGTGCAGTGGGATTTGAGTGTGATGAAATTGTTGAAGAATATGTCACTGATGAAAATGGCAATGCAGTGCTTTCAAAGAGAAAAATAACAAAAAAATTTAATCCTCCTGATGTTTCTGCACTTCGATTTCTGCTTGAGCAAAGCAATCTTTGTGATGATGATATTTCAAAGATGACTGATGAACAACTTTTGAAAGAAAAACAGAGATTGCTTTCACTTTTAAAAGAAAAGGAGGAAAAAAATGAAAATGGAAATCTGCAAAAATCAACAAGGGTGTGATTTTTATGGATGCAAAAATTTAGCAAAATACAGTTTTAGTACCAAAGGCTTTTTGAGAAAAGACCTTGTGTTTTGTGAGGATTGTATGAAAAAGATGTTTGAGTGTTTTTCAAGAGAATGTGTGCCAAAGTCTGTTGAAGCACCATTTAAAATGAAGAGGAGTGGCAATGAAAAAAAATAAAGAAAATGTTGTTAAGGAAACCCTTGATGACTATGCAAGAAGAGTTAAAGAGAGAAAACCTTTTGACAGCCAATGGCAGCTTAATATGAATTTTTATATGGGAAACCAATACTGTGATGTTGGCTATGGTGGGGCTGTTAGAGAAGTTGACAGGGAGTATTTTTGGCAGGAAAGAGAGGTGTTTAATCACATTGCTCCAATCATTGATATAAGACTTTCAAAGCTATCAAAAATCAAGCCAAAAATGATGGTTTGCCCAGCCACTAATGAGGAACAAGATATTTACACGGCAAAGGTTGGAAAAAAAGTGCTTGATGTTGTTGGAAACAAGGTCGGCATTATGTCAAAGATAAATCAAGCAACTAAGTGGAGTGAAATTTGTGGGACTAGCTTTTACAAAATTTCTTGGAACAGCAATCTTGGTCAAATAGTTGCTCTTGAAGAAGATGGAAAAAAGATTAAGAGTGGTGAGGTTGACATTTCTGTTTGCTCACCATTTGAAATTTATCCTGACAGTGCAACTCATGAAAGTTTGCAGGAGTGTCAAAGCATAATTCATGCAAGAGTTTATTCTGTCTCTCAAATCAAGCATATTTATGGTGTAGACGTTGAAGGTAAAGATGTCAATGTCTATTGTCTTGACGGAGTTTCATCTTCTCTTGGAGGGCTTGGTATTTTGGGGCATTCAACCAAACTTGTTGAAACGACAAGGACAAACAGTGCAGTTGTGCTTGAAAAATATGTTAAGCCTAATGCAGAATATCCAAATGGAAGATTTATTATCATTGCTGGTCAAACTCTGATTTATGATGGGGAATTGCCTTATTTGAATGGTGTTGATGGCAAGAGGGAATTTCCGTTTGTAAGACAAATCTGCAATGAAGAAGTTGGAAACTTTTGGGGAGTGAGTATGATAAACAGGCTCATACCAATTCAGAGAGCTTACAATGCGGTTAAAAATAGAAAGCATGAATATATCAACCGTCTGACACTTGGAGTTTTGGCTGTCGAAGATGGAAGTGTGGATATTGACAATTTGGAAGAAGAAGGGCTTGCTCCGGGAAAGATTTTGGTTTATAGACAGGGGGCAACTGCTCCTAAGTTTATGGGCGGAGAGACTTTGCCTACTGATTTTGAAAAGGAAGAAGAGAGACTTCTGCAAGAGTTTTATACCTTAAGTGGCACAAGTGAGATTGGTTCTATGGACAGCGTTTCAGCGAGCTTGAGTGGTGTCGCTCTTGAGCTTTTGATTGATGAAAATGAGACTAGACTTAAATTTACGACTGATAGTATTAAAAATGCAATCAAAACGGTGGCAAAGCAAATATTAAGGCTTTACAAACAGTATGCAATCCTTCCAAGACTTTTAAAAATTGTTGGGGATGACGGCAAGCTTGATGTGATTTATTTTAAAGGAAGTGATTTATCAAGTGATGATGTGCAATTTGATACCGAAAATGAAAGTAATGAAACTCTTTCGCAAAGAAGAAATATGATATTTCAACTTTTGGACAAAAACTTACTTTGTGATGAAGAAGGAAAGATATCAAATTCGATGAAAGCGAAAATTATGGACAATATTGGCTTTGGTAGTTGGGATAATAGTGTGGATTTGACAGATTTACATATTAAAAATGCCGACCAAGAGAACAAAGATATGTTTGATGGAAAACAATTGCATGTCAAGGAAATTGATGATGACAATCTTCATCTAACTCAACACATTGCCTATATGCTTAAGGTTATTTATCCTTGTGATGAGCCTAATAAAAAAGTTGAAGAGGCAATTTTGAAACATATAGCTGAGCATAAAGAGAAATTGAAAAAAGCAAGTGCAGAAAAATAATTGATTAAACAGGAGAAAAGAAATGGAAAATGAAGAAATTTTTGGGGAACAACCAGAAAATATTGAAGGCTCCCCATTGGAAACTCTCGACCAGACTGAAAGTGAGAATGAACAAAGTGAAGCTGAAAGGGGCGTTCCCATTGGAAAATTTAAAAGTGTAGATGACTTATATCATGCTTACAACAGTTTGCAATCAGAGTTTACCAAAAAATGTCAGAAGTTGGCTGAGATTGAAAGAGACAAAACGGCAGTGACTGTTTCCAATGAAGAGTTGGAAGCTGGTCTTAAGACGTTCCTTTTGGAAAATCAAGAGGCATATTCTTATGTGGATGAGATAAAAAGCAGAGTTTTCTCTGATGAGAGATTGAAAACACAAGAGAAACCTTTTGACAAGGTTTGGGCAGATATGCTTTATGAAAAGCTTTCAAGTCCAAACAAAGCAAACGAACCTTTGGTTCAAGAATATATTTTAAAAGACGAAAAAATAAAAAATTTGGTTGTTCAAAATTATTTGAGAGGACTTGAGGAGAACAAATCTCCACTTGTAATGTCGAGTGAAGCTGGTGAGAGAGTGGCAAGGATTGCCACTCCAAAACCAGACACTTTTGAGGATGCAAAGAAAGTTGCTCTTGACTTTTTGTCGTAGTTTTGAAAGACCTTAAAGGAGAAATTAATGGTTACATTATCAAGTGCTGAAAACGTGCTTAAAGATGTGTATTTGGGTGTTATAGCAGACCAAATCAACACTAAAACTAATCCACTTTTTAGCAGAATTAAAAGAAGTACAAGAAATATTGTAGGAAAAGAAGTTAGGGTGGTTGCTCCAATTGGAATCAACGGAGGAATTATGGCTGGAAGCGAGACAAGCGAGCTTCCTGAAGGTGTTGACAGACCATATTTGTCATTTGTTGCACCTTTAAAAAATCTTTATGGAAAATTTGAAATCAGTGACAAGGCAATCAGATGTTCTTCAACTGATGTTAATTCTTTTGTAAATCTTCTTCAAGATGGCATGGACAGCCTTTTGAAAGCAAGCGTTTTCAATCTTTCAAGAATGATTTACGGAGATGGAACTGCTATGCTTGGAACAATTACTGTTGAAAGTGACAAAACAGTGAAAGTAGATTATGTTGATGCAGTTGCTCCAGGAATGTATGTTGATATTTATAATGAAAACTCTGTTGTGGCATCAAAAGTTTTGGTTAAGGATGTAAATAAATCAACTAAGGTTGTTATACTTGGCACTGATGCTACTCTTGCAACAGGTCATAAGCTTTTTGCACATGGCTCTAAAGACAGCGAAATTATTGGTCTTAGAGGCATTGTAAACAATGCTAGTTTGTATGGTGTAAAGAAAACTGACTATCCAATTATGAATTCAAAAGTTTATACAGGCACGGCAAGTGATGCTTTTGATGAAGATTTTGTGCAGAAGATTATTGACGAACTTGAGATGAATGGAACTTCTGTAAACTTTATCAACTGTTCTTATGAGCTTAAGCGTATTTACCAAAGATATATGACTCTTTATAAGAAAAATATTGAGTATACAACATTGGAAGATGGTATGAAAGTTTTGACACATTTTGGAACTCCTATTGTTCCAACATGTCAGCTTAAAGCTGATGAGTGTTATTTCTTGAACACAGATGATTTTGCCTTCTATGAACTTGGTGATTGGAAGTGGCTTGAAGATGAAAGCGGAAGAGTCCTTAGAGCTTCTGCAAGCAAGCCTTCATATTCTGCAACTTTGGTTAAATATACCGAACTTGTTTGTCAAAAACCAAATGGAGTTGCTTTCTGTAAAAATATTCCAACAACAATTTCAAATTCATAAAACAAAGGATTAAAAATGAAAAGGATTTTTGTGGTTGATAGTGATGCTTTGGGCATTGTTCAAAGATTGCGAGAGATAGATAAGAGTTATTACTTGGTTTTTGACGTGGATGTTAAGAAATTTTGTCTTTATGCCAAGGTGGGAGACAATTTTGACCACTGTTTGACATTTCCTTATGAAGTGATTGATGAGAGGATGATTGATTTGACTTTGAAAACTAGGGTGCAAAACAGTGATGCACTTTTTGAAGAGATTGAGCAAGAAAATGAAAGGCTTAATAGGCGGATTGTATCAACCACAATAAATGCCTTTAAGGAGAGTTTATATGAAAGTTAAAGATATTTTGAAGTTGGCGGTTGAATTTGTTGGAGAAAGACAGCTTTTAGAAAAGCTACAAAATCAAACAGATGTTCAAGTTCAAATGGACAAGGATGAACAGTCAAAGTTGGACTGTTTTGTAAGATGTTTTAATTTGGTTAATCAAGAAATTGCGAGTGATTATCTGCCATTTTTGACAAAAGAAAATGTCACAATTCAAGGAGGAATAATTGCTTTTGACACGCTTAAAAAAAAGATAATAAATGTTTATGAGATAAAAGACAAATTTGGATTTAACTTACCTTTTAAAGTTGTTTCAAACTGTGTTGAGGTTGGTGAAAAAGCGAAAAGTATTGTTTATAGTTTTTTGCCAGAAGATATAGCCTTGGAGGGGGAAGTTGAGTTTTTTAATGGGCTTTCTGCAAGGATTTATGCCTATGGCATTGCAAGTGAATTTTTGCTTTTAAATGGCTTGAGTGCAGATGCTGAAATCTGGGAAGAGCGATATAAAGAGAGTTTATTTATATTATCTAGGAAGCGTGGAGAGCATCAACTTCCAAAAAGGAGTTGGCTTTGATATTTTATAAGAATAAGAAAAAGAGTAAAAAAACTGAAGAGAAAAATCTTGTCTTTTCTATTTTTCAAAACGGCATAGTGACGGATAAAGATGATTCTGTTTTGGATGCAAATATTTGTACAAAAGCTTATAATGTAAGTTTTTCTGATGGTGCACTTAAAACAGGGCTTGGCTTTGAGGATTTTAAATTGCCAGATTATGACGGAGATTTGAATGACTGTCACATTATGGATTTTGCAAGTGAAATGGATGAGGTGACAGCTTTGTGGATGGATAGGTGGTATAACAATAATACCAATAAGTATTATTATCAACTGCTTTGTACTGACTCGGAAAACACTTTGTATGGAGTTGTTATTCCTGATGTTATGGAAGGGTTTGTAATGACTAAGTCAGTTAAACTGCAAAACAAAACCGTGACATTTGGAAGAAATTATAGAATTGACAATGTGGATAGTTCTATCTTTTTTACTGACAAAGGAATGGTTTATTTGACTTACAAAAGTGATATATGTTTTACCAATGTCCCAGCAATGATTTCATGTGTTGTGCATTATGGAAATTTTTTTGGTATTACTAATATAAATCGCAACACGCTTGTTTACACTACAAATTTAAATCTTACAGAGTGGGACAGCGAACAGAGTTCTACCATTGAGTTTTTGGATAATCGTGGAGCTTTTACAAAACTGATTTTGTTTAATGATTATGTATATTTATTCAGAGAAAATGGGATAACCAAGATTTCTCTTTATTCATCAAAGGACAACTTCTCTTTTACGCATTTATATTCTTCAACTTCAAAGATTTATGAAGAATCAGTTTGTGTGTGTGGAGATGTTGTTGTGTTTGTGACAAGGGATGGTATTTACAAATTTAATGGCAGTTCTGTGACAAAAATTCTTGAAGAGCTGGATGGTTATGTTAAAAATTTTGACAATACAAACTGCTGTTGTGCTTGTTTGGATGGGAAATATTATCTTGCAACATGCTGTAGATTTGATGATGAGGAAATAGTTGGCTGTGAACAAGTGGCTTACAAAAATAATATTCTTTTTGAGTTTGATATACAAAGAAATGAATATGACATCATTAGAGGTGTTGATATAAGGAAACTTCTTGCAATTGACACTCCTATAATAAATAAACTCTGTGCGTGTTTTTATGGAGAGAATAAACAACGTGTCGGGGAATTAAATGTTTCAGGGAAAGTGTTTGAAAACAGCTGTTTAAAAATGTGGAAATCTGCATCCTCTGACCTTGGAGAATTTGGGAAAAGAAAACATTTAAAAGAGATAGTTTTGACATGTTTGTATGATTGTGATTTTGAAATTGAATCAGATGAAGAAAAGAAAATTTTTAGTATTAAAGGCAAGAAAAATGAACAACGTATGCAAATTTCAATGTTTGGAAAGCGATTTAGGTTTGTTTTTAGGACAAACAATGAAAATATTGAAATAAGAAAACCTGTAGTTGTTTTTGATGTTTTGTAATGAAAATTATATATTTTGATATGACCAAATTTTTTGTTTCAAAGAGATTTTATGATAATAAAGATTACCAATTGAGGAATTGTTTGTTTGACGTATATGTCGACTTTGGGAGGAAAAATGAATATTTGGAATGATATACTTAGCATCATTGTCAGCAATGGAATTTTTGCTATTTTGTTTGTGTGGCTTTTTTGGTATCAGCTTCGTGACAGTGCCAAAAGAGAAGAAAGATATCAAGAAACAATTGGTCAACTTACAGCACATTTAAAAATTCTTGAAGATGTCAAACAGGATTTGACTGACATCAAAGAATATTTGAAAAATGGAGAAAGTGATGAAGAAATTTTTTAAAAAAATGGGAGACTACAACTTTTGGGTGAGTTTGTCTGCTGGATTAATTATTCTTTTCAACGCATTTGGAAATGCTTTTGGTTTTTCAATTAAAAACCAAATTGTTGAGGATTGTGTTATGGCTGTCGCTGGGATGCTTATGGTGTTTGGAATTGTTAATATGAAAAATGATGGCATGGATGATGCTTCTGCAGAGGACAATTCTGAAGAAAAAGAAGATTTGATTTCGGAAGATGAGGATGTTGACAATAAAGAATAAATATACAAAATAAAGTATAATAATACAAAAATGAGGTTGAGTTATTTGACCTCATTTTTTGTTTTTTCTGTGTATGATTTTTTTATTTTAAAAATGTCAATTGTTGAATAGGTTAAACTTTATAAAAAAATTTGAAAGCCTTATATAATTTTTTATAAATACTTGTAAATAGATAAAAATTATGGTAAAATAATTTTAATTAAGGAGGATTTTATGAAAAAGATTTTGTACACAATTTTGTCAGTTTGCTCAATTATTTATATTGTGTTTTTAGCTCTCAACATCTTTATATCAAAAGGTCTTTGGGCACCAAATATGGGTGGTTTCCAAAAGTGGTTTGATATAATTGTAAACTTTGGAGGGGTTGCAATCATATTTGCATTTGCACTTGTAAACTTTGCTGGCAATCCACTCAAAACTGCTTTTTTCATTGCTCTTATTGTTGCAATAATTTTGTATATTGTGGTTATGATTGCTCCAGAAGGAATTTTTAAAATTTTTGGTGGAAAGAAAACTGAAGCTGAATTTTTGTTAAGTTTGCTCTAAAACAAATTTAATTTGCCAACAATATGTTAGGGGGCATTGTGGATAAATTTATTATTATTGATGGAAATAGTTTAGCAAATAGGGCGTTCTATGCGATGCCCTATTTATCAAATCGTAAAAAACAACCTTCAGGTGCTGTGTTTGGTTTTGCAAATTTGCTTACAAAACTTATTGCCGAACAGAGACCGAAATATATTGCTGTCGCTTTTGACCACGCAAGAAAAACATTTCGTAATGAGATTTATGCAGAGTACAAGGGGACTAGAAAAGAGACTTCTCCTGATTTGATTTTTCAATTTGATGTTATAAAACAAATGCTTGTAGACATGGGCATAAAAACATTTGAATATGCAGGCATTGAAGCTGATGATATTATTGGCACTCTTTCTAAAAAGTCGGGTGTTAAAAATATTTTAGTCACCGGAGATAGAGACTTGCTTCAGCTCGTTTCTGACACTTCACAAGTTTGGTTGACTAGAAGAGGTGTGACAGATGTTGAGGTTTTTGATGAGGTTGCTCTATTTGAAAAATTTGGTCTTAAGCCAAGTGGAATAATTGATTTGAAAGCACTCATGGGTGATGCTTCTGACAACATTCCGGGTGTTGCTGGTGTTGGTGAAAAAACTGCACTATCTCTTTTGGATAAGTATAAAGACCTTGACAATGTTTATGCCAATATTGAGCGTGTTACAGGAAAGTTGAAGGACAATCTTTTAAAGTGTAAAGATAAGGCATATATGTCAAAACTCCTTGCTACAATCAAGATAGATTGTGATATTGATTTTTCGCTTGAAGATTGCAGATATGATTTTCCGTTCTCGCAAAAAGTGAGAGACTTTTTTGAAGATTGGGATTTTAGAACTTTGATTTCAAGAAAAGAAATTTTTGCAGAAGGGGTGACTTCAAAGCATAATCAAAAAGAAGGTGTGTTGCTTGAAAACATCCAAATGGTTGAAGAGTTTACAAAAAGTATAAATTCTTATTTTGCTTATGACATCAAAGATTTGAAGTTTTATTCTGGTGGCGACAAATATTTTTATTTAAAGAAAGAGATAGATTTGTTTTCGGAAACGCTTGATATTTCAGAGGTTTTGCAAATCTTTAAACCTGTTTTTGAAAATCCAAACATTTGCAAAATAACAAATTCTTCAAAAGAAGATATAAAGATTCTTTCTAATTATCACATAAAACTTGAAAATTATTTTGATATTGATATTGCAAGTTATATGCTTTTTGCTGGACTTACAAAGAATGAAAAACCAGAAATCTCTGACTATTTCAGACTTAAAAATGAGTATCAAGCAGAAATGTCAAAGATGGGTGTTGATAAATTGTATTATGAAGTTGAACTCCCACTCGTTGATGTTTTGGTAAGTATGGAGCAAGAAGGGTTTAGGGTTGATGAAACTGTGCTTGATGGCTTGGCAGACAAATACAATGAGATGTTGAGGTCGATTACTGATAAGATTTATGAACTTGCAGGGGAGAGGTTTAACATTAATTCACCAAAGCAAGTTGCTGATGTTTTGTTTGATAAGTTGCAACTTAAAGCTTTCAACAATAAAAAGCGTTCGACCAATTCTGAGGTTTTGGAAGATATAAAGTGGCAACACGAAATTGTGGACTATATAATTCAATTTAGAAAGGTTAGTAAACTCCTTAGCACTTATATCAATGTCTATCAAACCATTTGCAAAAACTCTGGCAATGTTGTGCATACGATTTTCAATCAAACTCTTACATCTACAGGCAGGCTCTCAAGCTCTGAACCTAACATGCAGAACATTCCTACAAGAGATGAAGAAGGAAAAAATCTTAGAAAAATCTTTATTTCAAAATATGAAGACGGTGAAATTATTTCGGCTGATTACAGTCAGATAGAGTTGCGACTTCTTGCAAATATGGCGGAAGAAAAAGAGATGATAGAGGCTTACAAAAAGGGCATAGATATTCATACAAAAACTGCGAGTGAAATTTTTGGTGTGCCCATTGAAAACGTTTCGTCATCTCAAAGAAGAGATGCAAAAGCTGTAAATTTTGGAATAATTTATGGCATAAGTGATTTCGGTTTGTCGCAGAATATTAAAACTTCAGTAAATCAAGCAAAAAAATATATTGAAAATTATTTTGATAAGTATCCAAAGATTAAATTGTTTATGAATGGGAATATTGATTTTGCAAAAGAAAATGGATATATTAAGTCTTATTTCGGAAGAATAAGGCATATCCCAGAAATACAATCTTCAAACATAAATGTAAGGAAATTTGGGGAGAGAGTGGCAATGAATATGCCACTTCAGGGTACTGCTTCTGATATAATCAAAATGGCTATGGTGGAAGTTTTTAAAAAAATGAAGGGGATGAAGAGTCATTTGATTTTGCAAGTGCATGACGAACTTATTATAGATGCACCAAAAGAAGAGGTGCAGAGTATGAAGGCACTTTTGAGAGATTGTATGGAAAATGTTTGCCATTTTGCTGTTCCACTTACGGTTTCTGTTGAAAGTGGCAAAAATTTGTTTGAATGTAAGTAAAATTAGTTAAAAATGTTGACTAAATTGAGTTAAATAAGATAAAATATGAATGGTGATATAATGCAATATTCAAGAAAAATGGGGTTGGATTTTGGTAAAGCTAGGATTGGTGTGGCATTTTCAGATTTGTCATCAACCATTGCTAGTGCGGACCATATTCGAAAGTCTCAAGGTGAAGAAAATGACTTGACATATTTTGCAAAGCTTATCAACGAAAAATCAGTGGATTTGGTTGTTTTTGGACTCCCACTTAATGCGGATGGTTCTGAAAGTGAAATGTCATTGGTTGTTAAAGATTTTGCTGAAAAGCTTTCAACAGTTTCTGGGGTCAAAGTTTGTTTTCAAGATGAGAGATATACCTCTTTTGAAGCAGAAGAATATCTGAAAGAAGCTGGAATAAAATGGGAAAAGAGAAAAGAACTTTTGGACAAGGTCTCTGCACAGATAATATTGCAAAACTATCTTGATGAAAATCCAAATAAATAAAGGAGAAATATTATGGATAAAAACAAATTGAAGCAAATTGAAGAAGTTTCAAAAGAAGTTGAAAAGGAGATTGAAAAAGTTGACATTATTGACATTCTTTTGAATGAAGATAACAAAGACCCAATCATTCTTTTGGACAACACAGGGAGAAGATTGACATTTGAACAAATTGCAGTTATTCCTTACAACGAAAAAATCTATTGTGTTTTGAAGCCAATGGATAAGATTGACAATGTTCAGGATGATGAAGCTATTGTTTTCTACGTTGAAGAAAAAGAAGGTGAAGAACCTGTTTTGATGGTTGAAACTGATGAGAAAACGGCTATTGATGTTTTTGATGAATACTACAACCTTCTTGATGAAGCAGAAGCTCAAGCTAAAAAGAAATCAAGCAAGAAATAATGCAAGTGGATTTTATCAGATTGTTTAATTAAGGCACTTTTGTGCCTTTTTTATTTTTTTGAGATATTATTTATATTTTAATTTAATTGAATAATTTCTCTATGTCTGCACAACCTATTTTTGCAAGGCGGAATTGTCTTGAAAAGGGAGGTAAACTATGTTTGGTAGAAAAAAGTCAGATAATAAGACTATGAAGAACTCAAATGTTGAAGCACAAAAAGAAATGACTTCTTCTAAAAAAAGTTCTTCAACTTCTTCAAAGCAACAGTCAAAATCAAGCTGTTGTGGAAAAAGAGCTGGCACAACAAAATCGTGCAAATAGTTGACTAACCAAAAAAAAGAGCTTATCAATAAGGTAAGTTCTTTTTTTATTTTTTAAATTTTCTAAAGCTTCAGTTTCTTTATTTGGATTAAATTTAGGAGATTCAGTTTAGCTTTCTAAATAGCGATTCCAATTGCTTGGATAAGGGATTTCTATTTTTATTTGTTTTTGTGTTGTGGGGTGAGTGAATGTGATTTGTTTTAATATTAAAAATGTGTGAAGCTCTGTTTCATTTATGTTGTTTGAATAAATCTTGTCTCCAAGCAGACTGTGTCCAATGTGAGAAAGATGTACTCTTATTTGATGTGTTCTGCCGGTTTCAAGTTTTAGCTTTATAAGTGCAAAGTTTTTGTATTGCTTGACTAAAGTTGCGTGTGTGATGGAGGGTTTTCCATTTGGAGATATTATTCTTTTCATTTGATTTATCCCATTTTCGCTTATAGTGAGAATTGGTGCAATTATGGTTATTTCATTTTCGTTGAAGTTGCCATGGCAAAGGGCATAATATGTTTTGTCTATTTTTCCAAGTCTATTATATGCGGATGCAGATTTTGCTGTTATGACGATGCCAGCAGTGTCTTTATCAAGTCGATTTACAATTCTTAAGACAAAGTTATCATCTTTATTTTTCATATAATTCATTATTCTTCCACCAAGGTTGTCGTTGTAATGTGAACGTGTGGGAACGCTTGCTAGAAGGTGTGGTTTGTTGACAATTAAATAATAATCATCCTCATATAAAATGTCCAAAGCTCCGTCACAAGCTAAAATTTGGCTTGCGTTTTGTGGGTTTGTTAAAACTTGTAGTTTGTCTCCATTTGATAACTTTGCTTTTATTGTGCAATAATTGTCATTGAGAATAAAAGATTTTTCATTTTTACGCAGCTCTTTAATTTGGTGTTCAGAAAAATCTTGGGATTTTAGAAAAAAATAAATTGTGTTGTCTTTTAATGAAGATAAATTGTCGATTGTGTATGTCTCGTATCTTTTCATAATAAATATGTTAGCACATCGGCTTTAATTTTCAAAGTTTTTATAAAGATTTGTTGACTTGTTTTTGCTGTATGTGTTAAAATAAAGTTGTTTATAAAAGCGATAATGAAAGACTAGTAAATGTGCAAGTTTCAGTCAGAGAGCCTGTGGTTGCTGAAAATCAGGTATGAAAAGGTGCATTGAATTCACTTTTTAGCTGAATTCTGAAATTGATAGTAGGAATCTCCGTTTAGCAATACGTAAATTGCAAATAAGTCATCTTTTGATGAGAAGTTAGGTGGTACCACGACCAAAAATCGTCCTAATATATAGGATGATTATTTTTTTATAAAGGAGCAAAAATGAAAGAAGAACTTAATCAGATTTTGAATGAGGGGACTGAAGAAATTTCTTCAGCAAGTGATCTTAAAGGTCTTGATGAAATACGTGTAAAATATCTTGGCAAAACAGGAAAGTTGACTCAAATATTGCGTGGAATGAAAGATGTTTTGGCTGAAGAGAGAAGAGAGATAGGTTCATTGGCAAACAAGGTGAGAGAAAAGATTGAGAGCTTTTTGACAGAAAAGCTTTGTAAGCTTGAAAATGAAAAACTTTTTGCTGATATGGAAAAAGAAAAAGTTGATATTACTGAGCCTAGTACAGGTACAAAGCGTGGGGCTTTGCATCCTTTGACACGCTTCAACAATAAATTTATTGATATTTGTGTTGAAATGGGATTTAGTGTTATTCAAACTCCAGAGATTGAAACAGATTATTACAACTTTGAGGCTTTAAATGTGCCTAAAAATCATCCAGCGAGAGATATGCAGGATTCATTGTATATTACTGATTCTATCTTAATGAGAACTCACACTTCTCCAGCGCAGGTAAGGGCTATGGAGACTCTCAAGCCTCCTTTTAAAATTGTTTGTCCTGGAAGAGTATATAGAAATGATAATGATAGCTCTCACTCTCCAATCTTCAATCAATTTGAAGCTCTTGTTATTGATGAGAATATTGGTCTTAAGGACTTTATGATTATGGTTAAAGAAATGGCTGTGCGTTTGTATGGCAAAGATGTGAAAATGAGGGTAAGACCTTCATATTTCCCATTTACAGAGCCTTCAATTGAAATAGATGCAACTTGTCAAATTTGTGGTGGTAAAGGTTGCAATCTTTGCAAGGGTACGGGCTTTTCAGAATTCTTTGGTGGCGGAATAGTAAATCCTGCCATTTTGGAAATGTCTGGTATTGACAGTACAAAATATTCAGGCTTTGCTTTTGGTCCTGGAATTGATAGAAGTGTTATGATTACAAACAAGATTCCAAATATTAAATATCTGTTTAGAAATGATATGAAATTCTTGAAGCAGATGAGATAGAATTGATGTGTTATGTTTGCATAATACACTATATACTGTGTATTATGCAATATTTAATAAAAATAATGGGAGAAAATAAATGAAAGTTTCTTATAATTGGTTGAAAGATTTTGTTGATTTAAAAGATGTTTCTGCGGAAGAAGTTGCTGAAAAACTTACAGTTTCTGGTTTTGAAGTTGAAGATATGATTTATCAAAATAAATACCTTCATGATGTCTATGTTGGAAATATTAAGAAAATTGAAAGGCATCCAAATGCAGATAAATTGGTTGTGTGCCAAGTTGATTTGGGCGGTAAAAATGTTCAAATTATCACCTCTGCAACAAATGTTTTTGAAGGGGCAAATGTGCCTGTTTCGCTTGATGGTG
Organism: uncultured bacterium; assembly: GCA_949474265.1. Taxonomy (GTDB): domain Bacteria; phylum Bacillota; class Clostridia; order Christensenellales; family UBA1242; genus Caccovivens. Next base: position 18,438 of record CASXBC010000003.1, read on the forward strand.
CTGACCTTGCTAATGGTGTGAAAATTAAACCTTCCGCAATGCGTGGTGTTGTAAGTGATGGAATGTTTTGTTCTGGAGAAGAGCTTGGTATTGATGAGAATTATTTTGAAGGGGCTGGAATTAATGGTATTTTGATTTTGCCTCAAGATTTTGTTGTTGGTCAAAAAATTGAAGATGCTTTGATGCTTAATGATGTTGTTTTTGATATAAATGTCACTCCAAATCGTCCAGATTGCAACAGTATTGTTGGTATTGCACGTGAAGTTTGTGCAATCTATGGCAAAAATTTTGTTGAAGCTGATATTTCTTACAAAACAGTTGGAGGAAATGTTGGTGACTATGTTGCTGTTAAGGTTGAAACGGAAAATTGTCCAAGATATATGGCTGCGTATATTAAAAACATTAAACTTGAAAGGTCTCCTCTTTGGATGAGAAGTAGATTGCAGGCTGTTGGAATTAAACCAATCAATAACATGGTTGATATCACAAATTATATTCTTGTTGAGCAAGGACAGCCTATGCATGCCTTTGATTATAATTATTTGGATGGGCATCAAATTGTTGTTAGACAAGCTTCAAAAAATGAAAAAATTGAAGTGCTCAACGGAAATTCTTACAATCTTGATGAGAGTGTGATGGTTATTGCTGACAAGAATAAACCTGTGGTTATTGCTGGTGTTATAGGAGGCACAAATTCTTGCATTAATAATGATACGAAAGAAACTGTTTTCGAGTGTGCTGTGTTTGACCTTAAAAGCGTTAGACTAACTGCAAAGAAATTTGGTTTGAGGACTGATTCTTCTGCAAGATATGAAAAAGGTGTAAATGTCAACTCTCCAAAGTTTTCTCTCAAGCGTGCTTTGCATTTTGTGAGTGCTTTGGGTTGTGGAGAAATTGTTGATAGTGTTGTGGATGTTGTTGCAAAGGGTGTTAAACTTGAACATTCTGACCAATTGACTTTATCTTATTCAAAGGTTTGTAAAATATTGGGAATAGAAGTTCCGAAAGAGAAAGTTCTTCAAATTTTGAATGGACTTGGAATTGAAGCATCAATTTCTGGTGATGTTTTGAAGTGTGTTCCTCCATTTGTTAGGGAAGATATTAAAAATGAAAATGACATTGCTGAAGAAGTAATCAGAATTTACGGCTATGATGTTTATAATGATGTTGAGGGGATAGCATTTGAAAATTCGGCAACAACAATTGGTCAATATCATCCAAGGCTTGTTATGGAAAATAATTTCAAAAATGTTTTGGTTGATGCAGGTTTTTATGAAACATTAAATTATTCACTTTACAGTTCTTCGGCTTGCGATAAGTTACTTATTCCTGAAGGGGATGAAAGAAGAAAGGTTATTAAAATTGCAAATCCAATTAGTGAAGATTTGTCGACGGTGAGAACGGTTATGGCCCATGCTCTGTTGCTGGATATTTCATACAATCTTTCTGTTGGTAACAAGGATTTGAGATTTTTTGAAGTTGGAAAGGTTTATTTACCAAAAGCTTTGCCGCTTAATGAACTTCCTGTTGAAAACAACAGAATTGCATTTGCGGTGTGTGAAGCTGGATATGATTTCTTTAAACTCAAGGGGGTTGTTGAAAATATTTTGGTTTTGACATCTGCAAAATATTCAATTGTTCGTTCGGAAGAGCCATTTTTGCATAGTGGTGTAAGTGCAGATATAATCACTGAAGATGGAAGAAAAATAGGGTGTTTTGGTAAACTTCACAAGCTTGTGACGAAAAATTATGATATTTCGCAAGAAGTTTATTATGCGGAGCTTGATTGTGATTATCTTGCAGGGCTTGGTGAGAGAAAATATGAAACTAAAGAGGTTTCAAAATATCAGGCTGTTGAGAGAGATATTGCTATTGTTGTTGATGAGAAAGTTACAAATGAACAACTTATTGGTGCAATAAAATCAGCTTGTGGAAAAACTTTCTATGATGTTCAATTGTTTGATGTTTACAGAAGTGAACTTTTGGGTAAGGATAAGAAGAGTTTGGCTTATAAAATTGTCTTTATGTCTGATGAAAAGACTTTGATAAGTGAAGAGATTAATGCCTTGGTTAATAAGGTTTTGAAGAGTCTTGAATTTAGATTTGGTGCAAAACTTAGATAGTGTATTTTGTGTGAGTTATGCAAAATTTCTGTGCATATTACACAATATAATGAGGATGTATGATTTATTTAGATAATGCAGGAACAACAAAAATGTTTGAAGAGTGCTTAAGTGTTCACAAGATTTTCTCTTGCGAAAATTTCTTTAATCCTTCTGCATTGTCTAATGAATCTTTGCAAGTTGAAAAATGTATTAAAAGTGCAGAAAGCTTCATTTTGGAAAAACTTGGGGCAAGTGAAGGTAATGTGATTTTTACAGGTTGTGCAACTGAAAGCAACAATCTCGCAATCAAGGGGATGTTTAGAAGTGGAGATTGGGAGTATGTTTTTTCTGCTGGAGAGCATCCTTCTGTTTTTAATGTTGCAAAAAAAATGGAGCTGGATGGAGTTAAGGTGAAATTTGTGCCTTTAAATCAAAAAGGGCAAGTTGATTTGGTGGAGTTGGAAAAAAAATTAACAAATAAAACCAGGATTATAAGCATTATGCATGTAAGTAATGAAACGGGTGCAATAAATGATTTGGAAGCTATTTCAAAATTGAAGGTGAAAATTTGCCCTCGTGCTATTTTGCATGTTGATGGTGTGCAGGGGTTTATGAAAATACCTGTTATGCTTAAGAGGACTTTGGTTGACTTGTATTCTTTTAGTGGTCATAAAATTCATGGCCCAAAGGGTGTTGCTGGTCTTTATGTTAAGAAGAAAGAGAATCTTAAGGAGCTTTTTCAAGGGGGAGGGCAACAGTTTGGGGTGCGTTCTGGCACGGAAAATGTTTCTGGAATTATGCAATTGAAAAAAGCTATTGAACTCATTGATGAAAAAAACAATTATGAACACGTAAAGCTGTTAAAACAGAAATTTATAGAAGGAGTTTCTGTTGAGAGTGGTGTTGAGTGTGTGGATTTTGAGGGTTCTCCTTACATATTAAATGTGGTTTTTAATGGAGTTAAAGGGGAAACTGTGCTTCATGCTTTGAATCAAGCTGGTGTTATTGTTGGGCTTGGGAGTGCTTGTTCTGCAAAAAAAGCAGGAAATCGTGTTTTGCAGGAAATTGGTTTTTCTAAAGAGAAAATTATTTCTAGTGTGAGGGTAAGTTTTAATGCTTATCAGACTTTGGAAGAGATTGAAAAGTCTTCGCAGATTGTGGTTGATGTTTATCGAAATATAAGAAGTAGGGTGTCATAAGATGAAAAAAGTTTTATTGTTGAAGTTTGGAGAGTTGTTTCTTAAGGGGAAAAATAGGCATGAATTTTTGAAAATGCTTATGAAAAACATCTCAAAAAAACTTGCTGGATATCAGTTTAGGCTTGATGAAACTCAAGGAAGATTGATTTTGTCGCAGTATGAAGAAGAGTTGGAAGATGATATAATAGAAAAAGTCCAAAAAGTCTTTGGGCTTATTGCTGTTATGCCTGCATTAGAATTTGATGCAACGCTTGAAAATATTGAACAGAGAGTTTTGGATTTGGATTTTGGCGACTCAAAAACTTTTAAAGTTGAATCAAAACGTGCTGACAAAAGATTTGCAATGACTTCAATGGGGCTTAATGCACATATTGGTGGGGTTATACTTGACAAGTTTGATTGGTTAAAAGTTGATTTATACAATCCTGATGTTGTTGTAAATATTGAAATTAGAGTGAATGGAAAAGCTTATCTATATAATAAGTTGATAGAATGCTGTGGCGGACTTCCGCTTGGCAGTGCTGGGAAAGGGTTGTTGCTTCTTTCTGGTGGGATTGATAGTCCGGTTGCTGGCTATATGATGTCCAAACGAGGGCTTGAAATTGAGGCTGTTCATTTTCATTCTTATCCATACACGAGCGTTCAGGCAAAAGAAAAAGTGCTTCAGCTTGCAAAAGAGATTTCTGAATATTGTGGAGATATAAAATTGCATGTTATTTCTTTTACTGAGATTCAAGAAGAAATCCACAAAAATTGTGACCCAGAATACATGATAACAATCATGAGAAGAATAATGATGAGGATTGCTGAAAAGTTGTGTAAGCAAAATAATCTGGGGGCTATAATTACCGGAGAGAGCTTGGGGCAGGTTGCTAGCCAAACTATGCAAAGCATGACTGTAACAAATGCTGTTGTTTCACTACCTGTGTTTAGACCTGTGCTTGCTTTTGATAAAGAAGAGATAATGGATATTGCAAAAAGAATTGGAACTTATGAAACTTCAATTTTGCCTTATGAAGATTGCTGTACTGTTTTTCTTCCAAAAAATCCTGTTATTAGACCTACAATTGCGAGGGCTGAATATAATGAAAGTTTTTTGAATGTAGACGCTCTTGTTGAGCAGGCGGTTAATAATGAAGAGATTATATATATAAGAAGTGGCAAAGATTATTAAAATCTTTTGACATAAAAGCTTGATTTGAAACAAATAGTTTTGTACCATGGCTTGTGGGTCATGGTTTTTTTTTGTTTTTCCTTTAAGGGAGGGTGTTGTATGTATATTGATTTATATTTATAGATTTTGATTTTATAAATTTTCATAAAGTTAAATTTTTATAAAAAATGTATGAATAAATATACAAAAAACACTTGCATAATTATAAATTTTATTGTATAATAATCAAAAATGTATGAATATTCATAAATTTATATTTATGCAAAAAGCTCTACATGTCCCTAAAATAAAGGGATGTAGCGATTAAGGAGATGCGGAATGGCAAGAAGTTCTAGACAATCTAAGATTTTGGAATTGATTTCCACAAAGGAGATTGAAACTCAAGATGAGCTCGCTAGAGAATTGAAAAATGCAAATTTTGAAATTACTCAAGCGACTATTTCTCGTGATATAAAAGAGCTTGGTTTGACAAAAATCTTGAGTAGTTCAGGAAAATATAAATATGCTATTCTTGGCTCTGAGACTCAAGTCGTTTCAAATAAATACATAACAATCTTTAAAGAGTGTGTTATTTCTGTGAAACCGGCTTTAAATTTGGCTGTTGTAAAAACCATTAAAGGCATGGGTGCAAGTGTTTGTTCTTTTGTTGACAAGCTTAACCTTGCAGAGTTAATGGGTGTTACCTATGGTGATGACACTGTGCTTTTAGTTTTTCCTTCAACAACTTTTGCTACTGAAGCTGTTTCTACATTAGGTCAGCTTATGGCATAGAAAGGAGATTGATATGCTTTCTTCTTTAACCTTAAACAATGTTGCTCTTATCAAAAAACAAGTGGTGGAATTTGGAAATGGTTTCAACTGTTTGCTTGGAAAGTCTGGTGCGGGCAAAAGTATTATTATTGAAGCTTTGTCATTTTGTCTTGGTGCAAAAGCAGACAAAAATCTCATTCGCTCTGGAGAACAAAACTTGAGAGTTGATGCTGTCTTTGTTGATGTTTCTAAGGAAGTAGAAGCTTTTTTATCTGAGCAAGATTTGCAAGTCTGTGATGAACTTATTGTTACAAGAACTCTAAATTTGGATGGAAAATCATCTATTAAAATAAATGGTTTTCCAACAACGCTGAAAACTTTACAGTCTTTGTCAATTTTGCTTACAGATTTTTGTGGGCAACACGAAAGTGTTGGTCTTTTGAATGTTGCAAATCATCTTGCTCTTTTAGATAAGTTTGCAGGTTTAGAACTTGAGCCATTTAAAGAAAAGGTTTGTTGCCTTTATGAAGAATTATTAGCTCTCAAAAATCAACTTTCTTCACTTGGTGGAGATAAGTGGGAGCGAGAAAGAACCAAAGATATTTTAAGATTTCAAATAAAAGAAATTGAAGATGCAAATTTGGATTTGTGTGAAGAGCAGGAGCTGAAAAGCAGATTTGATTTTGTTTCTTCTTCTGAAAAGATTTTTGAAAGAGTTGGCGAGGCTTTGATAAAGCTTGATGAGGGCAGGGATAATGCTTCAGCTCTCATTTATAATGCAAAAAATGAGTTAAATTCATTGTCGCAATTTCAAAATATTGAGGAATGTCGAACAAGGCTTGAAAACTGTTATTATGAAATTCGTGATATTTCAGAGGTTTTGAATTCGATAAAATCTCAAACTGATTTTGATGCAAATGAATTAGAGCGTATTGATGCAAGGCTTGACCTTTTGAAAACGTTAAAGAAAAAGTACGGAAAGACAATTGAAGAGGTTTTGCAGTATTTAGATAAATGTAAAACAGAACTTGATGAACTTGAAAACAGTGACTTTACTCTTGAAAAGTTGAATGGGAAAATTGCTTCTGTTGAGACTGAGCTTGAGCAAGCTTGCCAACAACTTAGCGAAAAGAGAAAAGCTTTTGCTTCGAGCTTTGCCAATAAGATAATTTGTGAGCTTGAAGAGTTGGATATGAAAGGAACTATTTTTAAGGTTGATTTTCAAAAAACTCAGCCAAGCAAAAAGGGCTTTGATGATGTTAAATTTATGTTTTCTGCAAATAAAGGACAAGACCTTAAGGATTTAAATAAAACAGCTTCTGGTGGGGAGTTGTCAAGGCTTCTTTTAGCATTTAAAAACGCTATGAGAGATAAAGAAAAGGTGCAAACCATTGTGTTTGATGAGGTTGACTCTGGCATCAGTGGTCAAACCGCAGAGAAGTTGGCAGAAAAAATATTAAATATTTCAAGGTTTACGCAAGTGATTTGCATTACTCATACGCCAATTGTTGCATCAAAAGCAAACACTTATTTGCTTGTAGAAAAATCAGTTGAGGGGAATGAAACATTTTCAAATGTAAAACAACTTGATGGCGAGGCTGTTATTGTTGAAGTTGCAAGATTGTTTGATGGTGGTGACAATGTTTCAAACACCGCTATAGAACATGCAAAACGTTTGATTAACGAATAAAAGATGACTAAATTTGTCATCTTTTTATTTTTCTAATGAAATGGCATCATGTTTTAGAGAATTTGCTCATAGAATTAAGCATAAGGGGTTGTCTATTATGCTTGATTTCTTTTCACAAAACTGTTCAAATTGTGTATGGTTGGTTGTATTGATTGTTGCTTTGATTCCGACGCTTGAAAGCAAAATTGCTATTCCATTTGGAATGTCGCAGCAAATTTTTGGTGATTCTGCTTTGTCGCCAATTGTCTCATGTGTGCTTGCCTTTGTTGGAAGTCTCTTGCCTGCCATTTTCATAATTTTGCTTTTTAGAAAAATAAAACAAAAAACTACAGGCTTTGTAAATGATAAGTTATTGAATATCGCAAACAGAAAAATAAAAAATCATTTTGAAAAATTTAACCAGAGAAACACAACGCTTAAAAAGTGTGTCTACCTTGCAGGTTTTGTGGCTATTCCTTTGCCTCTTACGGGAGTTTACACCGGAAGCTTGATTGCTGGACTTTCAAATTTAAAGCTTTGGCAAGGACTTTTATCTATTGTGGTTGGCGAGTTTTTTGCTTGCGTTGGAATTACTATTTTGTGTGCTTTGTTTGAAAATTCTGCATTTTATATCTTTTTAATGGGGCTTGCAATTGTAAACGTTATTTGTTGTGTAAACTTTGTGATTTGGCTTATTTCAAAAATTAAAAATAGAAAAGCTTAAACGGGTTTTATCTATTTTATATAGAGTTTGTTTTTCCTTTTATTTTAACAACACCTAGAAAGGTATTTGAGGGGGATGGAATAAAAAAAGAAAAGAGATGTTAAGATTGTTCCTCACGAACTAAATAAATCTCTTTTCGTTTATGAAGTTAAGATGCACTTGTCGTCTTAACTTATTTCTATTATATGGGCTTTTAAAAATATTATTCGTTAAATTTAAAAATAATTAAAAATTTTTGCTTTGCAAATTTGTTTTTAAAATTGCAAATTATTTTGCATACACTTTATATAAGTATTTCTTTATATAATAGTTTGCAGGGAACAGTAGTAAAAGTCCCAAAATTGGAACAAACAATGTTGTTGAAAATTGTGCTATTGTTTCAAATTGCATTTTGCAACAAATGTTTATTATGCAAACCACAATTATTCCAAGCACAAAAACTATCCAATTGACAGCATCATTGTAAAACGGTTTTGCCTTTTTGCTTTTTGTGAATTTCAACAATGTGAAATCAACTGCGACAAGCACAGCAAAGAGGATTGGCAGTGTGTAAAACATGAAATTTGTGCTGGACTTTAGATTGTGTGTGCCGCTGATAATTCCAAATAGTATTGAACATCCAATTGCAGATAGGAGTAAGAGGATTGATGAGCTTATCAAATTGAGCAGATTTGTATTGTGTTTTCTTTCTACATTTGTTTTTTGATATTCTTTAAATGTAATGCCTTGAGAGTTGTAATATCTTTTTAAGGTTGAATAGTCAGCAAAGCTCTTATTATCAAATTTTTCAATAGTAGGTCGAGCTGCTTGTTGATTTGTTGTTGGACGTTTGATTTCTTTTTCTTTCTTTTTCTCAAACAGTTTTGCCATCATATCACGATAAGTTGGCTCAAGTTCGCTGTCTCTTTTTGGGGCTGGGAGGTTGTTGTCGTATACATTTACCTCAATATTTGGAGGTGTAATCTTTCTTTGAATTGGGATTTCTTCCACTCTTGGCTCTGTGATAAAGATTGCATCATTGACAATATCTTCTTCAGACTCAGGGGTGATTGACTTTCTTATAGGTCGTTGTTCAACATATTCAGTTTCAAAACGAATGCTGTCTTGTTCAGCCTTTTGTGGCTCGTTCTTTGTGTAAAAGCCATCAAAATTATTAAAGGTTGTTGTCTGTTGAGTGTATTGAGTGCTAGGTGTTTGAACCCTTGGCTCTTCAAATTGTTTCTCAACTTCTTCAGTTGAAACATCTGCTTGCTTTAAGTTGAGGAGGGATTTTTTAAGTTCGGCAATTCTTTCTTTTTGGATTTGGTCATAATCATCCTCTTCATAAACAACAGCCATTTCTATTTGGTTTTCAGAAAAACTTTTTTTCTTTCTATACCTCTTTAATTCGCTTGAGGTGTCATAAAGCCTTTTGTTTTGTTCTTCCTGGTCAGGAGAAAGTCTTTCATTCTCATCCAAAAATTTGCCTCCGTCAAAAAGCTCTGCTGGCTCTTGAATAGGGGATTGTTCGAGTTTGTTTTGATAGTAGGTCATTTTGTCTTGAGTTTCTTCACTTAAGGTTTCGTTTTCTTCAAGAAATACTGCGTCATCTGTGGTTGGTTGTGTTATTGGCTCCATATTGAATATGTCAATTTGGTTTTCCACAATGTCACTTTTTACTTCTGTATTTGTGTGTTGAACAGATTTTTGTTCTTTTACTAAGTCAAAAATGTTTCCTTGATGAAGGATTTTTGGGCTTTCGTTTTCAGTTTTTACATCTTCTGTGTTTGTTTTGGAAGGAGGCGTTGATTCAGTAATGCTTTCTTTATTTTCCATTTCGTCAAAGGTTGTGTTTGCAAAAATACGAGAAAGCTCTTCCAAGTTTGCTTTTCCGCTATTTGTAATTGAGTAATAATGACGTTTGCCACCAAGTTCACTTTCTCCCCAATAAGATGAAGAAACAAGCCCTTTCTTTTCCATGCGGGTGAGACATGAATATAGGGTTGGCTTTTTCATTATATAATTTCCGCCTGTCTTTTTTGAGATGTATTCTATAATTTCCAACCCATATTTTGAGCCTGAAGATAGGCTGTCCAAAACAAGATATGAAATTTGACCATTTGAATTGAATGACATAAAATTGTTCTCCTATACAGTGAAATTATAAATAATTTCAAAAAGTTTTGTCAAATGTTTTTCAGTAATATGCAAAAATTTATTGCATAATATAACAAAATGATAGGTGGTATGTGTTTGAATAATACCATATATTGTGGTGGTATGTTGCTTAATACAATAGGTTGATTTGTTTTGAGATAAGAAAATATTGTGCTATACTTAAATCATGAGAGTGACAATTTTAAGAGAAAAAAGAAAAACCATTGTTTTGAGTTTAATTGATGAAAACTCAGCGCTTTTAAAAGTGCCAAAACATTTAAGTGACAACAAGATTTCTGAGTTTTTGGAGAGTAAGAAAAGATGGCTTGAAAATAAAGCTCAAAAAATCAATCAAGATAAAGAGTTTTCAAAAGCTTTTGATATAAAAAACTGTTTTTATTTGTTTGGAAAACAAGAAGGTAAGTTTGAAGACTTGATTTTGGGTTTCAATTCAATGTCTGAAAAAGAAAAGGGGTTGCATATTAGAAAATATTACCTTTCTCATTTTTCAAATTTAGAAGATATTGTGCTTAAATTGAGTGAAAAGACGGGGCTTGTCTTTGAGAAAATAAAATCAACTGCTGCTAAAACAATCTGGGGCAGCTATAGTTCTGACAGGATTATGAAGTTGAATTGGAAACTTTTACTATTGCCTAAAGAACTTGTAAATTATGTTGTTATTCATGAGCTTTGTCACAGTAAACACATGAATCATAAGCCTCAATTTTGGAGAGATGTTGCAAAGTTCTGTCCAGATTTTAAATTGAAAAGAAAACAACTTAATCAATATGGATTTTTGCTTAAAGCTTGCTTTTAAAACTGTTTGATGTGAATAAAATTTGATAGAATTCACATTCTAATTGCGTATGAAACGCAAATTTACTTTGACATTTTTGGTAATATCTTTATGTTTATGTTTTTTAGTGCTTTCCTCTGTTCAAATGCTCAATAATATAGAGGGAGGTTTTCTTGCTGATTATGAAGATGTGGAGATTGCAAACAAAAATAAAACTTTTGGAAGCTTCATAAAAACTGAGTTGAGTGAAAAAGACAAAGGGGTTTCTGGGCAAAAGAGTGATACGGGAGAAGTTGTTTTTAAGCTTTTTGGTTTTATACCTATCAAAAAAGTAATGGTAAAAATTACAAATGATGATGATTATTATGTTGGCGGAGTTCCAATTGGACTTGAGATAAATTCTGATGGGGCAATAGTTGTAAGTAGAGAAAGTAAAGAGGTGTCTGATAAGCTTCGAGATGGGGATATTATCACTGAGATTGATGGAATTTCTATTGACAGCCTTGATAAACTTTCGGAGATTGTTCAGGATGCTTCAGAAGAAGTTGAGGTAAAGTTTTTAAGAAAAAATAAAGAGATAAAAACTATATTAAAAACCTATAGAGATGCTGAAAGTGGCAGGATGAAGCTGGGAATGATGGTAAAAGATGATATTGCTGGAGTTGGAACGCTGACGTTTATCAACACAAAAACTCATGAGTATGGTGCTCTTGGACATCCAATTATAGATTCAAATGGAGAGAATATAGTGCCTGTGTCAAAAGGCGATGTTTACGCTTGCAATTTGATAGGGATAAACAAAGGTAAAAAGAATGCTCCAGGCGAACTAAGATGTGTTTTCTCTTCACGTGCAGACAAAAAGGGTGATATAAAGAAAAATAACAAGTTTGGTATCAGTGGAACTATGCAAAATTTTGATGGCTTGGTGGACGAAAACTTGACGGCTAAGGTCGGTGGTAGACTTGGAGTGACAATGGGCAGTGCTAAAATTGTGTCTAGCATAAGTGGAATAAGAGAAGAATATGACATTGAAATTATAAAAGCCAAATATCAAAAAAAATCAGATGACAAGAGTATGGTTTTTAGAGTGAAAGATAAGCGATTGATTGAGCTTACAGGTGGTATTGTTCAGGGGATGAGTGGTTCTCCAATAATGCAAAATGGAAAGATAATTGGTGCTGTAACTCATGTGTTTATGTCTGACCCAACAAAAGGTTATGGAGTTTACATTGATTGGATGTTGGAATGATGTAAATGTAGCTTTGTAAATAAAATATAGTGTAGTATTCATGCGTACTACACTATATTTTGTATATGCTGACTAAACTATAGAATTTAATCTTGATGAATTTTTATCACATTTGCCACAGCCTTTCGCATATCTTCATTGATTGCGGCATAGTGTTTTTTGGTTGTGTTGACATCTTTGTGTCCAAGCACATCAGCAACAATGTAAATATCCTTGGTTTCTCTATACAAATTTGTGCCAAAGGTCGAACGAAGTTTGTGTGGGGAAATCTTTTTTAAAGGGGCACTTTCTTTTGCAAATTTTTTGACTAAATTTTCAACTGCACGAACGCAAATGCGTTTGTTTTGAAGAGAAACAAACATAGCTTTTTCTTCTGGTGGAAGCTTTAAGGTGTTTCTTTTTTCTAGCCAAGCTTCAAGTGCTGTGGTTACTTCTTTTGAAAAATAAAGTATTGCTTGATTTCCACCTTTTCGTGTCACTTTGAAAGCATCTTGAGAAAAATCAAAATCTTCGACATTTAAACCCACAAGTTCTGAAATTCTTATACCTGTTCCAAGAAAAAGAGTGACAATGGCATTATCACGCACTTGAGTGTTTTTGTTGTAATTTTTTTGATGTTCAGAAAATGATGTTGGGGACTGAACAGCATCAAGCATACGTGATACTTCTTCCTTTTCAAGTCTGATGATTTCTTTTGTGTGAAGCTTTGGCGTTTGAATCTTGCTTGCTACATTAGATGAAATCATATCATGATTGAAGAGATATTTAAAAAAACTTCTGACACTTGCAAGCTTTCTTGCCTTGCCTCTTTCGGTGTTTTTTAGCATTGTTTCGCCATTTTGATAATACGAAAGATAGGAAAGATAGTTTTCGATATTTCTTGCTTGGATACCATCTAAATCTTCTAAGGTGATTTGTGCTTTTGGTTTTCTGATGACATAATTTTCAAGATAGTCAAAAAAAACATTCAAATCCATTGCATAATTTACTCTAGTAAGAGAAGAAGTGTTGTTTTCAATGCCTATAAAAAAGTCATAGCAATAATCTGGGAGATTAGAGAGATAATCTCCGATTTTTTTCATATTTTTTAAATCTCTTTTCTCATAATAATTCATTTCTTTCATACTGATATTATAGCAAAGATTTTTTTTATTTCAAAATGATTATTGATAGTAACACAATTATTTTTCGCATACTTTTGTCAAAATATGGTGTATTATTTGCATAACACAAACAATATATTGAGAATTGCTGAAATTTAAAAAGGGGACAAATTGAAAATGCGTGATTTCGTGGTTTAAATTTTAAACCGAATTTGAGTTGTATGAGGTTATTGGTTTCTCTTATGTTAAGTTTCGACATATTAATACTTTTTTATAATATTTTGTGTCAATATTATTTGCTTTTTATATTTTATTATGATAAAATCAGACGAACTTACATTTCGGAGGTAAATAATGTTTAAGATTAAAAAAGAAAACACAAAAGTTGAAGTCGAACTTGAAGTTGACGCAAAAGAATGGGAAGATGGCGTACAAAAAACCTATGAGACTTCAAAAGCAAAATTTAATGTAGAAGGTTTTAGAAAGGGACATGCACCAAGAAAAGTTATTGAAAAGACTTATGGTGACAGCATATTCTTTGAAGATACAATTGAATATTTTGTCAACAAAACTCTCAATGATGTTGTAAATCAAAATCCAGAGCTTGAGCCTGTTGCAATGCCAACAACAAAATTTGAAAGTTTTACTGTTGAGAATGGACTTAAAATGAAGATTTTGTTTGAGATTGTTCCAGATTTCAAACTCTGCGAATATAAAGGACAAACTTTTAAAGTGCATGATGGAAAGGTGAACGAACATGACATTGAGCATGCAATTGCTCATCTTCTTGAAGATAATGCAAAATATGAAAGTGTTGACAGAGCTGTGAAAGTTGGGGACAGTGCACTTATTGACTTTACAGGTTATATAAACAACAAAGCATTTGATGGTGGAGCTGGTCAGGATTATCCACTTGAAATTGGCTCTCACACCTTTAATGACACCTTTGAGGACCAACTTGTTGGACATAAAAAGGGTGATGTTGTTGATGTTAATGTTACTTTCCCTGAAAATTATCAGGCAGAAGAGTTTAAGGGCAAAAAAGCACTCTTTAAAGTGGTAATTAAGGACGTAAGAGAAAAGGCTCTTCCAGAGCTTAATGACAAGTTTATTGCTGATACGACAGAATTTGAAACTGTAGAGGAGTATAAAAAAGACCTCTCTGCTCATATTCAAGATATGAAGGACAAACAGCACGAAAATGAAATCCAATTTGTTATCCGTGATTACCTTCTTAAAAACACTAAGGTGGAAATTCCTGAAGCTATGGTTGAAAACGCTGTAAACGAAGAGCTTGAAAGACTTACAAATGCACTTAAAATGTATAATGTTTCTGTTGAAGATTATCTTCTTCAAACAGGCTCAAACATGGAAGCTTATTTGAAAAACTCAAGAGAGAGAACATTTGAGATGATTAAGACTCGTTATATTTACAGAAAACTTCTTGAAGAAAATAAAATTGACCTTACTGCAAAAGATATTAAAGAAGCTCAAAAACTCGCAAAAGATGAAAACGAACTTGTAAGAAAAGAAAACGAGATGCTTCTTGATAAACTTTTCGCTTTCCTCAAGGAAAATAACAAAATTGAAATTATCAAAGAATAGTTTTAAAAAAGAAATTTATGAAAAAATAGTTTTGACATAATAGGAGGGTTTTATGTTGATTCCTATGGTCGTTGACCAATCCGGCACAGGAGAAAGGTCTTATGATATTTATTCTCGCTTGCTTGAGGATAGAATTATCTTTTTGACAGGCGAAATTGATGACAATACAGCAAATATTGTCATTGCACAGCTTATTTATTTGGAAGGAAAAAATCCTGATAAGGATATTTTCTTCTATATCAACAGCCCAGGTGGCTCGGTGAGTGCAGGAATGGCTATTTATGACACCATGAAATATATCAAATGTGATGTTTCAACAATTTGTATTGGTCTTGCCGCTTCCATGGGTGCTTTTCTTCTTTCAAGTGGAACTAAAGGCAAGAGATTTGCTCTTCCAAACAGTGAAATTATGATTCACCAACCACTTGGCGGAGCTCAAGGGCAAGCAAGTGACATTGAAATTCAAGCAAAGCATATAAAGAATATTAAAAACAAACTCAATAAAATTTTGAGTGATAACACAGGTAAAGCAATCAAAGAGATTGAAAAGGATACCGACAGAGACAATTATATGTCTGCTGAAGAAGCGAAAGAATATGGTTTGATTGATGAAATCTTTGTCACAAGAAAGAATAAAAAATAAGGGGCAAGAATGAAAGAAATTGAAATGTGTACATGTTCTTTCTGTGGAAAGCCACAGAAAGCAGCAAAAAAACTTATTGCCAGCCCAAATGGTGATGCTTTCATTTGTGATGATTGCATAAGAATATGTGCAGACATCATCAAAGAAGAGACTCAAAAACTTAAAGTATTTAAGGATTTGGTTGTTCCAACTCCAAAAGACATTAAGAAAAGTCTCGACAGTTTTGTTATTGGACAGGAACAGGCTAAAAAGGTTTTGTCTGTTGCTGTGTTTAACCATTATAAAAGAATTAATTACAATTACCACAACCAAATTAATGCAAAGAAAGATAGACAAGACAGCAATGTTAAAAACGTTTTGGAGCTTGAAAAGAGCAATGTTTTGATGATTGGCCCTACGGGCTCAGGAAAGACCCTGTTGGTCAAGACTTTGGCAAAAATTTTGGATGTTCCTTTTGCTATTGCTGATGCTACAACTTTGACTGAAGCAGGATATGTTGGCGAGGATGTGGAAAATGTCCTTTTGAAGCTTATTCAAAATGCAGACTATGATATTGAAAAAGCTCAAAGAGGGATTATATATATTGATGAAATTGACAAACTTTCACGTAAGAGTGAAAATCGTTCTCTTACAAGAGATGTTGGTGGAGAAGGTGTGCAACAAGCACTTTTAAAAATTATTGAAAGCACTATTGCGAGTGTTCCTCCTCAGGGTGGAAGAAAGCATCCTCAACAAGAGATGCTTCAAATTGACACCACAAATATCTTGTTTATTTGCGGTGGTGCCTTTGTTGGACTTGATGATATTGTAAACAAGAGACTTTCATCTTCTGCAATTGGATTTAATGCGGATATAAAAAATTCAAGCGAAAAGAAGAAGATTGATTTCAGTAAAGATGTTCAACCAGATGACCTTATCAAATTTGGTCTTATACCTGAATTTGTTGGCAGACTTCCAATTGTTACGGGACTTGATGACCTTGACCAGACTGCACTTGAGAAAATTTTGGTAGAACCAAGAAATTCGCTTATCAAGCAATATAAACAAATGTTTAAGATTGATGGCTTTGATATTGAGTTTGAGCAAGAAGCAATATCTTTTATTGCAAAGCAAGCTATTGACCTTAAAACAGGGGCAAGAGGAATAAGAACAATTATGGAAAACAAAATGCTTGAACTTATGTTTGACCTTCCTGACCCAAAGATGTTTAATAAAATTCTCATCACAAAAGACTTTTTTGAAAAAGGAGCAAAACCTGTTTTGGAGAAAAAGCAAGAGGCTTCTACCTCTGAAGAGGCTGTATAAAATTTATAAAGTCGCCAATTGTTTTGGTGGCTTTTATTTTTGCTGATAAGGGTGGGTATTGACAGTTTGGGGTAGTTATGCTATGCTAAGGATAGCATTTGGAGGAAATTATGTTTGAAACACAAGAAAAAAAGTGGAAAGTTAATTTGGGAGAATTGTGTAAAGAATTGACAAAACTTTCAGGTGGCAAATCTTCTGAATTTACAGGCTATACAACAAAAATTATTCCTTATTGGTCTTTTAATAAGCTTCTCAATGATACTTCAAATTCACTAGATTGCAGAGAAACTAGGGTATTGAGAAATTGTAGGGTTGACTTTGGTCTGATTCTAGAAAGAACCGGAATAGTTCCAAGTGAGTTTGGTTGTATTGAAAATCCACATCCACATATTTATTTTGATAGGCTTTCTGTTCATCTTTATGACAGCCTTGCAGATGGAAGTCATGTTTATGAGCATATTGTTGAAAACGGTGGACAAACGAGCAAAGTTAAATGGCAAGTTTCTCCAAAAGGATTTGAACTTGCTGAAATGGGAGATGCAAGAATGATTGCTCTCAAGCAAACTCCATATTCTTATTTGTACAATGTTACAATTTCAGAATCAGCTATTGCAAAGCTTTCTTCTGATAAGGCAAAGGATATGGTGACAAAAGCTCTTGACAATCTTTCAAAAGCTAAAACTAATGACGGTGGAAAGGCATAACACATAGTATATAATATATAAACAATATATTATTAAAAATTTTCTTATTTGTTTGACAAAGAAATAAAAAATAAGGTAAACTCTTTTTGTAAGTGGTTTACCTTTTATTTTTCGTCAAAAAGGAAATCATTTTAAGGGGGAGAAGTATGATAGAAATGTTGTGTGCTTCTTCTGCAATCGCATGGGGATTGACTCCGGTTTTTATCGTAGTTGGACTTATAATTGGTTTTGTTGTTTGTAAGATTATCAGCAGCAAAAAACTTGAAAAAAATAAATCTAATGCTATCAAAATTATTGAAGATGCGTATGCAGAAGCAAAGACAATAAAAAAAGAAGCAATACTAGAAAGCAAAGAACAATCTCAAAAACTCAAAGATGAGGTTGAACAAGAAGTAAAAGAAAGAAGAAATGAAGTGGTTAAGCTTGAAGAAAGGCTGAGTCAACGTGAAGAATACATTGAGAAGAAAGAGCAAGCAGTTGACAAGAAAAGCGAACAGCTTGACGAAGAAAAAAAGAATTTGTCTCTTGCAAAAGAAAATGTTGAAAAAATCAAACTTGAGCAAGAAGAAATCAAAGCTCAAATTGTTGAGCAACTTGAAAAAACAGCAAGTTTTTCAAAACAAGAAGCAAAAGATATGCTTGTTGCAAATATGAGAGCTGATGCTCAAAAAGAAGCAGCTGTCATTGTTAAGAAGATTGAAGAAGATGCCAAAGAAGAAGGGGAAAATAAAGCCCGTTGGATTATTGGTCAAGCTCTTCAAAGATGTGCAACGGATACTACAAGTGAAATGACTGTGTCAGTGGTTTCCCTTCCAAATGACGAAATGAAGGGAAGAATTATTGGCAGAGAGGGCAGAAACATTAAAGCAATTGAAGCTGCCACAGGAGTGGAACTTATTGTTGATGATACTCCAGAGACAATCACAGTTTCAGGATTTGACCCAATCAGAAGAGAAGTTGCAAGATTGTCACTTGAAAAACTTATTTCTGATGGAAGAATCCATCCAACAAGAATTGAAGAAATTGTTGAGAAAATGCAAAACGAGGTTGACAAGATTTGTAAGCAGGCTGGAGATGAGGCTTGCAATGAGACAGGAATCTTTAATTTAAACCCAGAACTTGTAAGAACGCTTGGCAGACTTAAATACAGAACAAGCTATGGACAAAATGTTTTGAAACATTCAGTTGAAACATCAATCCTTGCAGGATTGCTTGCAAGCGAAATGGGGGCTAATGTAAAAATTGCAAAACGTGGCGGACTTCTTCATGATATTGGCAAAGCTCTTGACCATGAAATTGAAGGAACTCATGTTCAGATTGGTGTGGAACTTGCTAAGAAATGTGGCGAAAGCGAAGCTGTTGTTCATTGTATTGAAGCTCATCACTTCAATGTTGAATTTAAGACAATTGAAGCAGTGATTGTTCAAGTTGCAGATGCAATTTCAAGCTCAAGACCTGGTGCAAGAAGAGATAGTTTTGAAAACTATATTAAAAGACTTCAACAACTTGAAGAAATTGCAAATGGATTTAAGGGTGTTGACAAATCTTTCGCTGTTCAGGCTGGTAGAGAAGTGAGAATTATTGTAAAGCCAGACCAAATTTCTGATAGTGAAGCTATGTTTATGGCAAAAGAAATTGCATCAAAGATTGAAAATGAGATGCAATATCCAGGTCAAATTAAAGTCAATGTTATTAGAGAAAGCAGATACTCTGAAACTGCTAAATAAATTTTTGTAATTGAAATTTTAAATAAAAACTTTCATAAAAATTAAAGAGCGTTAAAAACGCAGGAGGAGAGAAATGGCAGAAAAGAAAACAAAGAAAACTAAATCAAAATCAACAACAAACACAACAAGAACTTGGTCATCAACCAAGATTTTGGATTTTGTTGGTTACTTTGCAATGATTTGCATTGCAATTGCATTAATTTTTAGACTTGCATTCAAACAACACACACCAGATGTCGCAAGAGCATTTTCTATGATTGGCGAATGCTTGGCATACATTGTTTGTATCTGGCTTGGTTTCTATTGGACTAGAAGAAAAAGAAACATTTGGTGGCTTGTAGCTTGGATTGTTGCCGCAGTGCTTATTACTGTAATTTATATCTTTGCAGTGATTTAAAAAAACTAATTGGATAAAAAGATGAAAGATAAGATAACATATATTGTCACTATCGTTATTGCCATACTTACCGCAGTGTTTACCATTTTGAAAGAGCAAGTTTGGGATGGCTTTGTTTATTTTGTCTTTTCGCTTCTAATGATTTTGGGTTTGTTTTGGGGCGGTTGGCTCATTTACAAATATTTTACAGATTACAAAAGCGAAATGGCTGAGAAATATAAAATTTTTAAAGCTGAAAAGATAAACAAACTTCGCATAACTTCTGATATTTATATGGCAAGCGAAGAAGCATATAAAAAAGAATTTAAAAGAAAGCTCTTAAAGGAAAAATTCATAAAGTGGTTTATGATATGCTTTTGTTTCGCAATTGGTGTGGCTTTCCTTGTTGCAATAATTTTCTATTAAGCTTTGCTTTTTTATTGAAATTGAAAAGGACCTTTAAGGGTCTTTTTTATTTTGTCAAAATAGATTTTATTTGATAATTTTTTCTTCTTTGTTATTAATTAATATGAAATGCCTGCAATCGCTTTGAAAAAAGTATGTTTTTTTGATATAATTAAGCAGAAGTTGTTTATTTGGAGAAATGAATGTTATCTAAAGTTTTAAGTTTTGGACTTAGTGGTATTGAAGGGTTTGCCACACAAATTGAGACAGATATTGTGGGTGGACTTCCTCATTTTGAAATTGTTGGACTTGGAGATACTTCCGTAAAAGAGGCGAAAGAGAGAGTTAAATCTGCTATTAGAAATTCGGGTTTTGAATATCCTGCAAAGCACTACACAATCAATCTTGCACCTGCAGATGTAAAGAAAGAAGGTCCACATTTTGATTTGGGTATTGCTGTTGGCATTTTGGCGGCCTCAGAGCAGATAGTAAAAAAATCCTATAAAGAATTTATCTTTCTTGGGGAACTTTCTCTTGATGGCTCAGTAAAAAAGGTAAAAGGTGTTTTGCCTATGCTTATCAGTGCGAGAAGTTTGGGTTTTAATAAAATAGTTTTGCCAAAAGAAAATGTTGAGGAGGCGAGGTTTATTACGGGTCTTGATATTTTTGCTTTTGACAGTTTGAGAGCTGTGGTTGAGTTTTTAAATGAAGAATTGGTGGAGATGCCTTTGCCACTTGAAACTAGAAGTTTTGAAGAAGTTTGTGTCAAGCGTGAAAACAAACTTGATTTTGAAAATGTTAAGGGGCAAGCAGTTGCTAAAAGAGCCCTTGAAATTGCTGCAGCTGGTGGGCATAATGTGCTTATGATAGGCCCTCCAGGAAGTGGAAAGAGTATGCTTGCAAAATGTTTTTCAGGCATTTTGCCAGACCTTACATTTGAAGAGGCTTTAGAAGTTACCAAAATTCATTCTGTTGCTGGGGTGTTGGATTTGAAAAAGGGGATAATTTCTGAAAGACCTTTCCGAACTCCTCATCACACTGCAACGACAATAAGTCTCACAGGTGGAGGGGCTCATAGCAAACCAGGAGAAATTTCTCTTGCCCACAATGGGGTGTTGTATCTAGATGAGTTTCCTGAATATTCAAGGCAACTTATTGAAACTTTAAGACAACCACTTGAAGATGGAGTCATTACTGTTGCCAGAGCAAATCAAACAATTACATATCCTTCTTGCTTCACGCTTGTGGCAAGTATGAATCCTTGCCCTTGTGGAAATTATGGTTCGAAAGATAGAGAATGTAAATGTTCGCCTGTGCAAATTCATAAATATTTGGGCAAGATTTCAGGACCTATTATGGATAGAATTGATATTCAAGTTGAAGTTGACAACATTGCTTACAGTGACCTTCATACAGACAAAAAGGAAGAGTGTTCGTCTTCAATCAAGATGCGTGTTGACAAAGCTAGAGCAGTGCAACTTGATAGGTTTTCTGGCTCAAAGACTTTTTCAAATTCAAAGATGAGTGTTGCACAAACAAAAAAATACTGCACTCTTTCAAAAGAATGTCAATTGCTTATGGAACAGGCATTTACAAATCTTAAACTTTCTGCAAGGGCACATGACAGAATATTGAGAGTGGCTAGAACAATTGCTGACCTTGAGGATGAAAAAGATATTTTGCCACAACATTTGGCAGAAGCAATTTCTTATCGTGGACTTGACAGAAAATATTGGAGTGTATAGGAGACTGATTTGACTGATAAAGAGAAATTTATTGTCTACATGTCAATTTGTGAATTACCAAATAAAAAACAAGAGTTGTTTTTGGAGGCTCTTGAGGATTTTTCTTTGCAAAGTGTGATAAAAAGCAAAATTATTGAAACAAATTTGACAAGGGAAGAATATCACAGATTTATTTCCAATTATGACATAAGAACTTTTGAAACTGCTTTAAGTAATATGGAAAAAGCTTGTATAGAAATTTTGACAGTAGAAAGTGAAAAATATCCCCAAAAACTTTTCAACTTGCCTGACAGACCTTTGGTGCTTTATGCAAAAGGAGATTTGTCGCTTTTAAATGAAAAAGCAATTGCTGTTGTTGGAACAAGAAGTCCATCAAATTATGGCAAGGTTGTTACAGAAAAATTTGTTGGTTCGCTTGCTACTGCAGGTTTCGTTATTGTGAGTGGTCTTTGTTATGGCGTGGATGAGATTGCTCACAAAAAGACCTTGGAAGTTGGAGGAAAGACTATTGCGGTTGTTGGAAGTGGTTTCAACAACATTTATCCTTCCATAAATACAAATCTTTCAAAAGAAATTGCAGAAAAGGGTCTCTTGCTTTCTGAATACCCACCATCTTTTGTTGCAAAACGTTATACTTTTCCAAGACGAAATCGTATTGTTGCTGGCTTGTCAGATGGTGTGCTTATCACTGAGGCAGGAAAGAAGAGTGGTACAGTTCACACCAAAGAATATGCCCTTGAATATGGCAAAGATATTTTTGCTGTGCCGGGTGGCATATTTAGTGATAAGAGTGAGTTGACAAATGAACTTATCAAAACTGCTCAAGCAGAATGTACTTTGTCAGCAGATGAAATAATAGATTTTTATGGCATGAAAAGGTTGGCAAACAAGAAAACTGTTGAAGTTTCTTTTGACGAACAGACAATCTTGTCGATTTTGTCAGATGGAGAGAAGGATGTTGATTTTTTAGCAGAAAAATCTAATATTCCTATCAATATTTTAAATAGTTGTTTGACAACTTTGGAAATTCGTGGTTTAATAAGAAGGTTGCCGGCGAAAACTTATTCGTTGATTTAAAGTGTTTTGCCATGACATATAAAATGAAAATAAGGAGAAAATGAGCTTGAAACTTGTTGTTATTGAAGCTCCAGCAAAAAGGGAGACTTTGAAAAAATATTTGGGAGATGGCTATGAAGTGTTTGCCACAAAAGGTCACATTAGAGACCTGCCTGCAAAATCTTTTGCCATTGACTTAAACAATAATTACGAACCTCATTATGAAAACAATGCTGATAAGAAAGAGCTTATTGGCGAACTTAAAAGAAAAGCCGAAAAAGCAGATGAAGTGCTGATTGCTACCGACCCTGATAGAGAGGGGGAGGCAATATCATGGCATGTTGCACATGTTTTAGGACTTGACCCAAGCAACAAATGCCGTATTCAATTTAATGAGATTTCAAAAAAGGCTGTTTTAAAGGCGTTGGAATCTCCAAGAGAGATTGACTTAAACCTTGTCAATGCTCAACAAGCAAGGCGTGTTATGGATAGAATTGTGGGCTATAAGCTTTCTCCAATCCTGTCAAAGAAAATTGCACCAAAACTCTCAGCAGGAAGAGTTCAATCTGTGGCATTGAAACTTGTTGTTGATAGAGAAATTGAAATTGAAGAGTTTAAGCCTGAAGAATATTGGAATGTAACTGCTGAGCATAGCAAACAAACAGTTAAGTTTAAGTCGGCTCTCACACAATATAAAAGCAAGAAAATTAAAATTCAAAACAAAGAGCAAGTTGATAAAGTTTTGGCAGATATCAAGGGGCAAGATTTTGTTGTTAGCGAAATTAAGAAAACAAATTCAAAATCTCATGCTCCAGCACCATTCACAACCAGCACTATGCAACAAGATGCTGGAAACAAACTTGGAATGAGTTTGAAAAAAATCACCTCTTGTGCTCAAGAACTTTATGAAGGAGTTGAAGTTAAGGGAGAGGGCAAAATTGCTCTCATCACTTACATCAGAACAGACTCAACCAGAGTTTCAGTTGATGCGCAAAACGCTTGTCGTGACTTTGTAGCACAAAAATATGGTAAGGAATTTGTGCCTGCCAAACCAAATGTTTATGCCACAAAAGGCAATGCTCAGGATGCTCACGAGGCAATTAGACCTATTTCTATGCAAATCACACCAGAGGCAGTTAAGGATTCTTTAACAAAAGAAAACTACCGTCTTTACAAGTTGATTTATGAGAGATTTATGGCAAGCCAGATGACAGAGGCGGAGTATTCAAATGTCAATGTTTTAATGAAAGTAAATGACTATACATTCAAGGCGACAGGAAAAACGCTTGAGTTTGCAGGTTTCACTGCAGTGTATAAAGAATACACTGAAGAAGATAAAGAGAAAGATTCTGGTAAGTTGCCAAAACTTGAAGAAGGGGAAATTGTAAAAGTTGATGCCATAAAGGAAGAGCAAAAGTTTACAAAACCACCTGCCAGATTTACTGAAACAAGCCTTGTTAAAGCTATGGAAGAAAAGGGGATTGGTCGTCCTGCAACTTATGCTGCAACAATCACAATTTTGACTGCAAGAAACTATTGTTCAAAGGATGGTCGTTATCTTGTTCCAACAGAGCTTGGCAGACACATCACAGAATATCTTGATAAGTTTTTCCATGGAGTTATCAATGTAAAATTTACTGCTCACATGGAAAATAGACTTGATGAAATCGCGGAAAGCAAAGATGATTGGCATGATGTTGTTGACAGCTTTTGGAATGGCTTTAAAGGGCTTTTGGAAAGAGCTGATGCAAGCAGTTTGACTATGAAATCTCAACCTATTGAAACAGACATTCTTTGTGAAAACTGTGGACATAAAATGCTTATTAGAGAAGGAAGATATGGCAAGTTTTTGGGTTGCTCAAATTTCCCTAAGTGCAGAAATGTTAAGTCTTATGAATCAGATGAAAAGAAGCCTGTTGGAAAGTGTCCACATTGTGCTAAAAATATTTTTGCATTTAAAACTAAAAAGGGTAAAATCTTTTATGCTTGTGAGGACAGAACAGGTTGCAACTTTATGAGTTGGGATATTCCAACAGGAGAGAAGTGTCCAAAATGTTCGGAATATCTTGTAAAAAAAGGTAAGCTTGTCAAATGTTCTAAATGTGATTACAAACTCTCAAGTGAGGAAAAGCAAGATTAATAGATTAAAGCGACAAATTTGTCGCTTTATTTTTGTTGTTTGGTTTAAAAATGATGAAAAATTGTGATAAGTTTTAGGTTATTTAATGGGCTGTATGTTATAATTATATTGGGTTAGTCTAATTGGACAAAACAACTTAAGGAGATTGAAATGGAAACAGTTTTCAGAGGCACAACAATTTGTGCGGTAAAAAGAAATGGAAAAATTGCTGTTGCAGGAGATGGACAGGTGACAATGCAAAACAGCATTATTTTCAAAAACAATGCAAGAAAAGTTAGAAGAATTTACAATAATAGTGTCGTGATAGGCTTTGCGGGCTCAGTTGCTGATGCGTTTTCGCTTAGTGAAAGATTTGAGGGTATGCTCAACAAGTTTGCTGGAAACCTTATGAGAAGTGCTGTTGAACTTGCTCAACTTTGGAGAGATGACAAAGTTGCAAGACAACTTGAAGCAATGATGATTGTTGCTGATAAAAATCAGCTTCTTATTTTGGATGGGGCTGGAAATGTTATTGAGCCTCAAGATGATATTTGTGCAATTGGTTCAGGTGGAAATTATGCACTTGCTGCTGCTAGGGCTCTCATTCAAAACACAGATTATGATGCGAAAGAAGTTGCATATAAAGCACTTAAGATTGCAAGCGAAATTTGTGTGTTTACAAATGAGAATATCATTGTCGAAGAGTTGAACTAGGGAGGAGGTTTAAAATGAATTATACACCAAAACAAATAGTAAACGAGCTTGATAAATATATTGTTGGGCAAAATAAAGCTAAAAGAGCGGTGGCTATTGCTCTTAGAAACAGATATAGAAGAAGCACATTGCCTGTTGAAGTTAGAGATGAAATCACTCCAAAAAATATTGTTATGAGCGGTCCAACAGGTGTTGGTAAGACAGAGATTGCAAGGAGACTTGCAAAACTTGTTGGTGCGCCTTTTGTAAAGGTTGAAGCAACAAAATACACTGAGGTTGGATATGTTGGACGTGACGTTGAAAGCATGGTTCGTGACTTGGTTGAAGTTTCTGTAAGAATGGTGAAAGACAAGAAAAAGAAAGAAGTTGAAAACAAGGTTATGCCAATTGTGGAAGAAAAACTTGTTGATGCTCTTTTTCAAAATCGTAGAGTGACAGAAGTTGAAGTTTCAAAAGAAAAGCTTTTGGAAGAATTGCGTGCGAGAAAGTGTGAAGATGAAAATGTTGAAATTGTTGTGCTTGAAACTCCAAAACCTATGATGGCTCTTGGTGGAGAAGCAATCAATCTTGGCTCAATGTTTGAAGGTTTGGCACCACAAAAGCATAAGAAGAAAAAGATGACTGTAAAACACGCTCGTGAAGCTCTTTTGCAGGAAGAATCAGATAAGGTAATTGATATGGATAATGTCAATGAAGAAGCAATAACTCTTGCAGAAGAACAAGGAATAATCTTCATTGATGAAATTGACAAAATAATTGGAAAGAGCCAAGCAACAAACAGTGCAGATGTTTCAAGAGAGGGGGTTCAAAGAGACATTTTGCCTATTGTTGAAGGAAGTACAGTTTCAACAAAATATGGAAATGTAAAAACTGACTTCATTTTGTTTGTTGCAGCTGGGGCATTCCATATAGCGAAAATGGAAGATATGATTCCAGAGCTTCAAGGCAGATTTCCTATAAGAGTTCAGCTTGAAAGCTTGACTAAAGAAGATTTTAAAAATATTTTAAGCACACCAAAAAATGCTGTGACAGTCCAATATTCAAATCTTTTGAAAGTGGACAACATAAATCTTGTTTTTAAAGATGATGCACTTGATGAAATTGCAGAAATGGCAGAAAGGGAAAATGAAACTAGTGAAGATTTGGGAGCAAGGAGATTGCACACAATAATGGAAGCACTTCTTGAGGATGTGTCATTCAATGCAACCGGAGAGCATCCTATGCTTGATGTAGTTATTGATAAAAAATATGTCAATAATGTCTTTAAAGATAGACAGAGACAATATGACTTGAAAAAATATGTTTTATAATATATCTAGTGGTGGTACTCAGTAATATTATTAAATAACACCACAATATATTGTATTTTGTAAGGATGACCTATGTGGAAAGATAGAACTAAATTGTTGATTGGAGATGCTGGTATTTCAAAACTTGCCAAAGCAAAAGTAGCTGTTGTTGGGATTGGTGGTGTTGGCGGATATGTTTGTGAAATGCTTGTTAGAGCAGGATTGGGAAATTTGACTTTTGTTGATTTTGATTTGATTGATGAAACTAACATAAACCGTCAAACAGTTGCTAATGTTGAAACTGTAGGCAGATTAAAAACGGATGTTATGAAAGAATTGCTTTTAAAAATAAATCCAAACTGCAATTTAACAAGTTTTAATGTCAAAATTTGCAATGAAAACATTGAAAATATTATTGGAAATGGAGCTTTTGATGTTGTCGTTGATGCTATTGATAATGTGACAGACAAAGTTGATTTAATATGTTTTTGTAAAAAAGAAAACATACAAATTGTCTCTGCAATGGGTGCAGGAAACCGAGTTGGCGTTCCAAATTTCAAAGTGATGGATATTTATAAGACATACAATGATGGTCTTGCAAAGGTTATGAGAAAAAAACTTCGTGAAAGGGGTGTTGAAAAACTTGATGTTGTGTCATGTGATGAAACAGCACAAAAAATTGATAAAAAACAGCTTTCTGTTGGCAGTATTTCTTATTATCCAGCTATGTGCGGATGTGTTTTGAGTGCTTATGTTGTTCAAAGCATTTTAAATAAATAAAATAATATTATAATATTCAAAATATATAATAAAATTAAAGGGGAAAGTTTTATGGAAATTATTACAGAAAAAGATTTTGACGAAAAGATTAAAAAAGGTGTCGTACTTGTGGACTTTTTTGCTACCTGGTGTGGACCATGCAGAATGATGGTGCCAATTCTTGAAGAGGTTAAGCAAGAGCTTGAAGACAAAGTTGAAATTTATAAGGTTGATGTAGATGAAGATGTCAAACTTGCTAGAAAGTTTGGGATTATGAGTATTCCTTCACTTTATATTTTTGTTGATGGCGAAATGAAAGAAAAACATATTGGATTATGGTCAAAAAATGATGTTGTTGAGGCTCTTAAAAAGCATATTTCTGACTAAAATCACTCTTGACAACTATTTTGTTTGGTGTTAAAATTTAGATGGTTTAAAGGGGAAAATAATGGACAGAAAGATATATTTGGATAACGCATCAACAACTTATGTTTCTAGTGAAGTTATGAACGAGATGATGCCATGTTTTAGTTCAATTTATGGCAATGCAGGCTCAGTGCATAGCTTTGGTAGAGATGCTATGGCAATTGTTGATAAGGCTCGTGATAGAATTAAAGATGCAATTCATGCTCGCAAAGCAAATGAAATCTATTTTACAAGTGGTGGAACTGAAGCAGACAATTGGGCAATTCTTGGAGTTGCTCATGCGTATGCTGGAAAAGGTAAACACATTATTACAAGCCAAATTGAGCATCATGCGGTGCTTAATGCTTGTCAACAGCTTGAAAAAGAGGGTTTTGAAGTTACATATTTGCCTGTAGATAGCACAGGTCTTGTAGATTTGGCAGGGCTTTTGCATGCTATAAGAAAAGATACAATTTTGATTTCAATTATGACAGTTAATAATGAAGTTGGAACAATACAAAATGTTAAGGCAATTGCCAAAATTGCTCATGATTACAATATTTTGTTTCATACTGACGCAGTGCAAGCTGTTGGAATTATGAAACTTGATGTTCAAGATATGGAAATTGACCTTATGTCTATGTCAGCACATAAAATTTATGGACCTAAGGGTGTTGGTGCACTTTATGTCAAAGATGGTGTAATGATTGAACCTCTACATTTTGGTGGGGAAAATCAAGAGCGTGGCAAACGTGCAGGTACAGAGAATGTTCCTGCAATTGCCGGTTTTGGAAAAGCAGTAGAAATTGCATCAAAAAATTATATTATCACAAACAAACGACTTAAAATGATTAGAGATTATTTCCTTGAAAAACTTAGTGAAAAAGTGGAGCATTATCAGGTCAATGGCCATCCACAACAAAAATCAAATGCAATTTTAAATGTTTCATTTCTTGGTGTTGAAGGCGAATCAGTTTTGATGCTTTTGGATTTAAAAGGAATTTGTGTTTCAACCTCATCTGCTTGCACATCAAAATCATTGCTTCCATCTCATGTTTTGAAAGCTATGAATGTGCCAGATGAAGTTGCTCAAAGTTCTATCAGGATTTCTTTTGGAAATAATATATCAAAATCTGATGTGGATTATGTTGTTTCAGAGCTTCAAAAGACTGTAGCAAAGCTTCGTACAATTTCTCCAATTAAAGTAGGGAGGAAATAAACATGATTTATAGCAAAACAATTTTAGATAGATTTCAAAATCCAAGAAATGCAGGTCAAATTTCTGGTGCAAATGCTGTTGGAGAAGCTGGAAATGCCGCATGTGGAGATGTTGTAAAATTATTTCTTAAAATTTCAGAAAATGGCATGATTGAAAATGCAAAATTTAAAACATTTGGCTGTTCTGCTTCTATTGCATCTTCTGATGTTGCTTGTGATTTAATTAAAGGCAAAAATATTGATGATGCACTAAAAGTGACAAGTGCTGATATTATAAAGATTTTAGGAGAATTGCCAGCTCATAAAATACATAGCTCTTTGCTTGCAGAAGAGGTAATTCGCTTGGCAATTTCTGATTATTACAAACGAAAAGAAAAAGCGACAAAGGCTGCAATAAGAAAATCTAAAAAAGCATTATAAAAGGATTGCAACACGTTTAATATAAAAATAAAACACTTCAGCAAATTCAAAAGTTGAAGTGTTTTTTATGAAAGTAAAATATAGATTATTTGAAAATTTCTCATGATTTTATTGTTTATGAAAATTGTTGCATAATACCATATATTGACAGTAGTATTCAGGGCACCTTACTAAATATAGCCTATCTTTTCGTAAAACCTGTGTTTTGCGAATAAATGTAGATGTTCTCCAAAACAAAAAACCAGTGACCTCCCAACAAAAATCTGTTAGTTTTTTAAAAAATTGCTCTTTAAAACTTCCTTGGTTTTATTTTACGACGACTTTTCTGCAAAAACTTCAACAACCTCTGCATCCCCAACAAATAAGATTTCCTTTACCGGAGCTGTTGATTTTTGATTTTGCCCCCAATAACTTTCTGCCAGCTGCTTATATTCGTTGAAAGATTTTCCTGGTCTACTCAACCCAACATCTCTAGCATAGAATGCTTCTCCATTTACTTTGACAGCGATTGCTTGATATAAGATGCTTTCTCCTTTTGTTTTCTTCAACATGGATTCAAAGTTTTTTATTACCACTTCTTTTTTATCAGATAAAAACATACATTTAAAACGAGATGGTTTGTTTGGAAATTTTTCTTTCCTGACTTGTTCAACAGCAATTTCCCTCATAAATAAATCATAATTTGATAAAGCATTTGATAGTTTATATAGAAGTTCTTTATTTTTAAAAATCCCTTTTTCTGCATGTTGAAAGGCTAACCAACGAAAAGGTTCTCCATTTTCGTTAAATTCAAAGTCAAATATTTTTATTTGACCGTTAAATTTTTCTCCAAAATGAAGCTTATCACCCACCTTAAAGTTTCTGTTTGTTGCAACTTGATATAAAATCTTATTTTTGAATTTCAATTTTTATCTCCATTGTATTAAAGTTATACCTTATATTTTGAGCGGAAATTTTCAAGGAACTCTGGGAAATAATCCCCTAATATTGCCTCTCTAGACTGCTCTGCAAGTCTAATCAAAAATCTTAGGTTGTGAATTGAGAGAAGTTCTGCACCAAGCATCTCATCTGCATTAATGAGATGACGTATATAGCCCCTCGAGAAATGTTTGCAAGCATAGCAGTCACAATCATCTTCTATTGGTCTAAAATCCTCTTTAAAAGTAGAATTTTTGATGACCATTTTGCCATGTTTTGAGAAAGCTGTGCCATTTCTAGCGATTCTGGTTGGCAAAACACAATCCATCATATCAATGCCTCTAGCGAAGCCTTCAATTAGGCAATCTGGACTGCCAACGCCCATCAAATATCTTGGCATATCATGAGGAAGAATTGGATTTAAGAAGTCAAGCATGTCATACATAACACTTTTTTCTTCACCAACAGAAAGCCCACCAATTGCAATTCCGCAACGAGCATAAGGTTTGCAGTCCTCAACGCATTTTGCCCTCAAATCTTTATACATATTTCCTTGGACAATTGGAAAGAGTATCTGCTCCCCTCCTTTGTGAGCTTTATAGCATTTTTCAAGCCAAATTTTTGTTAGTTCTCTTGCTTTTTCAGCTTCAGCATAAGTTGCAGTTGCCTCAGTACATTGGTCAAGTGCCATATTAATGTCACTGCCAAGGGAATGTTGAATTTCCATACAAAGTTCTGGAGTCATTAAAAACTTTTCCCCACTTAGATGAGACTTAAACTCCACCCCTTTTTCAGACACTTTTCTCAAATCAGAGAGAGAAAATACCTGAAAACCACCACTGTCTGTGAGGATTGGTTTGTTCCAATTCATCATTTTATGAAGTCCACCAGCCCTTTCAACAATGTCATGTCCTGGGCGAAGAAACAAATGATATGTGTTTGACAAAATAATTTGTGCGTTCATATCATGCAAATCTTCAGGTCTGAGACCTTTTACGGTGCCTTGAGTTCCAACAGGCATAAAAACCGGAGTTTTTATATCCCCTCTTGGAGTATGAAAAACACCAGCTCTTGCTCCTGTTTTTGAGCATTCTTTTATTATTTCATAACTAAAAAATTTATCTTGCATAGTTTTTCTTAAAGTTCCTTTCTTAATTGGATGTTATAATCGTTGAATCCATTTTTCTTATAAAATTCTATTGCATTATCATTGCCGAAACTTGCAGTTACAATTATTCTGCTTGCATCTTGCGTTTTACAATAATTTGTGAAGTTGTCTATTAGTTTTGAGCCAACTCCAAATTTTCTATATTCTTCTTTAACAAACATATTTTCAAGTTCGGCAGTGATGCCTGAATAACATGAATAGGTGTTGTCTCTATAAATTGAGCCTGCTAAATACCCTACAGGCATCCCCTCCCTGCCAGCTTCAGCAATTATCACATATTCATTCTCAATTAAGTTTTCAAAGTATTCTTTTGAATTCTTTGAGAAAGCCCAATCTTCAACATAAGAGTCATAGTTGTTTTTTATTTCAAATTCAAACAAACTATTGTTTAAATTCTGTATAGTTTTTAAATCAGTTATATTGGCTTTTCTAACTTTTATCTCTGGCATAATCACTCCCCTACTCAATAAACATTGCATCACCAAAACTGAAGAATCTATATTTTTCATTAACTGCAGTTTTGTAAATGTTGAGAGTTTTGTCAATATCACCAACAAATGCTGAAACCAACATGATAAGAGTGCTTTCTGGCAAATGGAAATTTGTTATTAAAGCGTCTACCATCTTGAATTTATATGGTGGATAGATAAAGATTTTTGTTTCTCGCGTTTGTGGTTGAAGTTTTCCATTTTCATCTGTTCCACTTTCCAAAACTCTGACAGAAGTTGTGCCAACAGCAACAATTCTTCTTCCCTCAGCTTTTGCTTTGTTTATTTTTGTTGCAACATCTTCTGTGATTTCTATATATTCTGAGTGCATTTCATGATTTAAGATATTGTCCTCTTTTACAGGTCTAAATGTCCCAAGTCCTACATGAAGCAACACTTCCAGCACTTCAACACCTTTCTCTTTCAATTTTTGTAATAGTTCTGGTGTGAAATGCAGTCCAGCAGTTGGAGCTGCACTTGAGCCATCAACTTTTGCATAAACAGTTTGATAGCGTGTTTGGTTTTTAAGCTTTTCTTTTATATATGGAGGTAATGGCATTGTGCCGATTTCCATAAGATGTTCTTCAAAGCTCTTGCTGTTGTTATATTCAAATTTAACCTTGCAAGCACCATATTCTCCCTTTTCTAAGATAGAACATTTGATGTTTTCATTGAAAACTACTTCTGTGCCAATTTCAAGTCTCTTTGCAGGTTTACATATTGCTTCCCAAATTTTTAAATCAATTCTTTTTTGAAGCAGAATTTCAATCTTTGCTCCTGTCTCATGTTTAAACCCATACAATCTAGCAGGCAAAACCTTGCTGTTGTTTACAACAAGCACATCCCCTTTTTCAAGTTTATCTATTATATCATAAAAATGGATATGTTCTATTTTTTCAGATTTTCTGTCATAACAAAACAGTCTTGAATGGTCACGTGGTTCAATTGGTGTTTGAGCAATTTGTTCCTCTGGCAAATCATAGTAATAAGTGCTTCTTAACAATTCTCTTTGCATTAAATAAACTCCTTTTTTATAACTTCATAGAGTTTATTGGCTAAAATCAAATGGCTTTTTTCTGTAAAGTGTATCCCATCTTCACCGGTTTCCAATCCAATGTTGTCAACAAACAGACAATTATTTTTTATTGCAAGCTCTTTATAAGCAGTATTGAAACTTTGTGATTTTTCTTTAGCACCTTTAAACTTATCGACTATATCTTCAACTTTGTTTGGTGCAACAATAATAATTTTTGGAGTTTTACATAAATCTCCGGATATATTCTCTCTTAAATTTTTGATAAAATTATTTTCAATATTTTTTGCTGACATTTCTGGAGTTGCATTAAATTCGTCTTTCATATCATTGACACCAAGCATAATAACAAGAAAATCTAGAGGGTCATGAGATAAAACGCAGGAAGGAAAAGTTAATGCTCCATTTCTATTTCCTCGTGGGAATTTTATATCATCAAAACCTGTGTTTCTGCCACGAAACCCTTCTTCAACAATTTCAAAATTGTCACCCAATTTTTTGGCAAGAAGCTTTATCCAACGAGTGTTTTCATCATATCTGCCACCCCAAGTGCAAGGTATTGTTCCCCAAGTGTTTGAGTCACCATAACATAAAATTCTAATCATTATTAACCTCTATATTAGATTTAATTTAGTTTCCTGGAAAAGTTATTCCAAGATGGTTGTAAGCATTTTCAAGAGCGACTCTTCCCCTTGGAGTGCGTGCAACAAATCCAAGTTGAAGAAGATAAGGCTCGTAAACATCTTCAATTGTGCTGGCATCTTCGCAGATTGTTGCAGACAGAGTGTCAAGACCAACAGGACCTCCGCCAAATTTGTAGATGATACTCTCCAAAATTTTTCTGTCAATAAAGTCAAGCCCCAAATCATCAATTTCCATTTTTGCAAGAGCTTGGTCGGCAATATCTTTTGTTATTTTGCCTGACCCCATTACCTCGGCATAATCTCTCACACGTTTAAGAAGTCTGTTTGCAATACGAGGAGTCCCTCTAGAACGCTTAGCTATGTTTAAACTTGCTTGTTCGTCTATTTCAATTTTCAATATTTTTGCTGAGCGTGTAACAATCTCTTGAAGCTCCACATCATTGTATAATTCAAGCCTACTAATAACTCCAAATCTATCTCTCAGTGGACTTGTCAGCATACCTGCTCTGGTTGTTGCACCAATGAGCGTGAAAGGTTGGATTTTTAGACGCATATTTTTTGCTGAAGGTCCTTTTCCAACAATAAAATCAAGAGCAAAATCCTCCATAGCTGGATAAAGTATTTCTTCAACACTTTTGTTTAATCTGTGTATTTCATCAATAAAGAGCACATCATTTTTGCCAAGATTTGTGAGAATAGCAGCAAGGTCAGCGGCATGCTCTATAGCTGGTCCTGATGTTACTTTAAATTGAGAGCCAAGCTCATTTGCTATGATATGAGACAAAGTTGTCTTTCCAAGTCCTGGAGGTCCATATAAAAGAACATGGTCAAGAGAGTCTTTTCTTGACTTTGCAGCTTTGATATAAATCTCCAAACTCTCTTTAACTTTTGTTTGTCCAACATAGTCTTTAAGACTTGTTGGTCTAAGAGAATTTTCAATTTCAGCATCAGTCCAATTTTTTGTGCTTGTAATAAATCTGTCCTCCATTATTCCTCCTAAATATTGTGTATTATTCAATAAAACAATTTGAACAACACCTCAATATATTGATTTTTGATTAAATTTATCTTCCGAGTTCTCTCAAGACTTTTAAGATGATTTCTTCTGCAGTTATGTTTGCATCTGCTTTGCTTCTTGCAAGCCTGTAAGCTTCATTTTTGTTTACCCCAAGAGTTATAAGTGTTTCAACTGCATCATTGAGTGCATTTTCGTTGTAGTCTGCACCTGCCATAACATTCGCCATGTCATCAAGACTGAGAGAAGTTGTGCTGACTTTGTCTTTAAGCTCCAAACAAATCCTTTCGGCACCCTTTTTGCCAAGTCCTTTAATTTTTGAAAGAGAATTTGAATCTTCATTTAAGATTGCGATTATTAAATCAGATAATTTCATCCCTGAAAGAATACCAATTGCAATCTTTGGTCCAATTCCAGACACTGTTATAAGCTTTAAAAACAATGCTTTTTCCTCTTCAGAGCCAAAACCATACAAAGTCACTCCTGTGTTTTCACTTACTTGAAGATAAGTCAAGATTTTTATGGTTTCGCCCACATTTGGAAGAGTGATGAGAGTGTTGTTTGAAATTGCAAGCTCATAGCCTACGCCATTAACATCCAAAATAAGAGTATTTTCATTTTTATATTCAATTGTTCCAACCAAAAAGGCAATCATTTAGGCTCTCCTTATATCAATAAATTCTGTTTATGTTTAAGTTTGGATTGATTTGACTGTGACAAAGTGCAACAGCCAAAGCATCAGCTGCATCATCAGGTTTAGGCACTTTTTCAAGACCAAGCACGTTTTTGACCATAAATTGCATCTGTTTTTTTTCTGCACGTCCATTGCCTGTGAGAGCTTGTTTGATTTGCATAGGAGTATACTCAAAAATTCTCTCACAATATTTGTGAGCAGTAAGCACAATCACCCCTCTTGCTTCAGCAACAGGAATAACAGTTGTTTGATTTCTGAAATAAAACAATTCTTCAATTGCAACTTCATCTGGTTTATAGGTTTCAAAAAGCACCCTAAATGCCTCTTCAATATGTTGAAGTCTGACCGGAAAAGTGTCCTCTTTTGGTGTTTCAATCACCCCATAATCAACTACAGCATTGTCTCTGTGTGTGTCAATAATGCCAAAACCAACAATTCCATAACCTGGGTCAATTCCTAAAATTCTCATAGTCTTATTTTAATGTAAATAAGGGCATTTTGTCAAACAAAAACCCATGCAAATAAAAATCACTTCATTTAAAAATTAAATGAAGTGACAATAATAATATATATTTTTTTATTTTGTTTTCAAACTTTTGTTTTGAGTGAAAGGTGTAATTTTTCCATATTCAAATGGGCAGTCTTTTGAAATAATTTTATAAGGATTTTTATCTCTATAAGATTTTCTATCTTTTTCATTCATATCAATAAATGACTTTGCTCTATCCATGTGGAAGATTCCATCCAAGTGGTCAATTTCATGAGAAAGAACAGTCGCACTGAAACCTTCAAAAGTTTCTCTGTGATTTTTACCATTCAAATCTTGATAAGCAACTTCAATAGCATAAGGTCTTTCAACCACAGCCCAATATTGCAAGCAACTTTGACACCCTTCCAAAAATTCGGTGCGACCTTTTTTTGAAAGAATAACAGGATTAACCATTGTAATGTGATTGCTTCCAATTTCAGAACGGTCATCTGGGTCAGTGTTTTTAACAAAAATCAGTCTTTTTGCAATTCCAATTTGCACAGAAGCCATGGCAAAGACCTTGTTGGCAAGAGTGTATTCTTTAAGGTCCTCAAAATTTTGTTTCAAATCTGCGTCAGGGAAAACAACTTCTTTTGAAATTTGTCTTAAAAATGGCTCATTATCTTTGATGGTAACAAGTTCTCTCATCATTTCTCCTCATTATCTTTTTCTGTTCGTGTGATAGGCTCATAAAACCTTTTCTTTAAATTCTGAATTTCTTTTTGTTTTTTCCTTCTCTTTTTAGTGACAAAATAGAATATAAGATGTGCAGTCAGAATAAAGAGCCCACTTCCAAGCAAAGCAGAGCCTACAATAATATCCCTTTTGCTTTCTTGTGACAAAAGAAAAACAGCTCCTATAATTATTGAAATCATGACATACAGAGAAATGAGCATTCCAAATGCTATTAAACATCCTTTTTGCCATTTCTTAAGTGATTTTCCGTATGGCAATGTTGACATCACAAAATTTACATACATGGTGCCAAAGATTTCTGTGAGAAGTTCCAGCAAAAGCTCCATCAGAGATTATTCCTCGTCAGGAAGATTTACATTGTGATAAACTTCTTGAACATCATCCAAATCTTCAAGAGCATCAATCATTCTTTGGAATTTTGGAAGTTGTTCATTATTTAAGTCAACATACATGTCTGGTACAAGTTCTGTGTCAGCTGAAACAACATTATATCCCTTTGCAGAGAGAGCGTCTCTCATTTCATTATGCTTATTTGGCTCTGTAATGATTTCAACACTGTCCTCATCTTCAGAAACATCAACAGCCCCTGCTTCAATTGCGTCAAGCATCAAACTTTCAATATCTTTTGCATCAACAACTAAAACAACACCTTTACGATTGAAAAGATAAGACACACAACCAAGCGAGCCAAGTGCTCCGCCATGTTTATCAAAAGCGTGTCTGACATCTCCTGCAGTACGATTTTTGTTGTCGGTCAAACACTCGACAATGACAGCAGAACCACCAACTCCATAGCCTTCATAGGTTTGTGCTTCATAGTTTACACCGCTAAGTTCTCCAGATGCTTTTTTGATTGACCTTTCAATATTGTCATTTGGCATATTGTTGTCTTTAGCTTTTTGAATAATATCTTTAAGTTTGCTATTTACATTTGGGTCTGGTCCTCCTGCTTTAACACAGACAGCAAGTTCTCTTCCAATTTTTGTGAATATTTTGCCTCTAGCGGCATCAGTTTTTCCTTTTTTAGCTTGAATATTATGCCATTTTGAATGTCCAGACATTTTTGTTCTCCTTCTAGTTTAATTTACTATACTATGATAATATATATTTTACATCATTGTCAAATCAATAGTAGAAAAAACAAAGGAAGTATTAAAACTTCCTTTTGTTTATTTCGTACATTATTATTGAACCTGACACTCCTGCATTAAGGCTTTCAATACCCTCTCTCATTGGGATTTTGACGGTTTTATAGCAAATTTTTTCAATTTCATTACAAACACCGTTGCCTTCATTTCCAACAACAACTCCAAGCAATTGAGTTGACTCTTTGTTTGAATAAAACTCATCTGCAAATGTAAATATATTTTCACCATTCATATCTGTCATGATAAGTTTGAGTTGATTTTTCTTTGCAAATTCAACAAATTCTGCTTTTGTCATCTCAAATACTTTACTGTCAAAAACTGCACCAACAGAACTTCTAATAAGTTTTTCATTTTGTTTTCTTACAGAATCCAACAAAAAGATATACTCAAATCCAGATGCTTTTGCTGTACGTATAAGAGTGCCAACATTTCCTGGGTCTTGCAAACTGTCCAAAACAAGAAAATTTGTTTTTGGCATTTCTACTTTATGTTGTATAAGGTATGCAACGCATAATACTTTCTGTGGTGTTTTTGTACCAGACAAAATTTCAATTGTTTTGGCATCTGTATGATAGGTTTCAATCCCATTACAGTCAATATTAAGAGTTTTAAAAGCTTCTTCATCAAGACATGTAAGAATGTGCTTTGCATCAATAGTTTTGTTTGTGCAAGCATCTCTTATAATTTTTACATTGTCTAAAAAAAGCAAAGACTTGTTTTCGTGCTTTTGCTTTTTTAAGTTTGATATGAAGTTTTTGCTAGCATTTTCCATACTTATTCTCCTGATTTTTGAGTTTGAATGCCTTGGATATGCTTTGACATAAAATTATAAATTAATTTATGCCTTTTTTGCAACTTCAACAAGATTTGAAAATGCAGCTGGTTCTCTAACTGCCATGTCTGCAAGCACTTTTCTGTTGAGAGTTACATTTGCTTTCTTGAGACCATTGATAAATCTGCTGTATGAAATATCATTGAGTCTGCAAGCAGCATTAATTCTTGTTATCCAAAGAGCTCTGAAATCTCTCTTCTTTTGTTTTCTTCCAATGTAAGCATATTGTCCGCTCTTCATAACTTGCTCTCTAGCTGTTCTGTAGAGTTTGCTCTTTGCTCCAAAATAACCTTTGGCTTGTTTTAAAATCTTTCTACGCTTTTTTGCTGCGTTTACGCCTCTTTTAATTCTCATTGTTCCCTCCTAATTACTTGCAAAGCAATGTCTTGATATTGTTGGCATTCTTTCCAGCGATATAAGACCCTTTTCTGAGTTTTCTTTTTCTTCCTTGATTTTTTGTTGTCAAGAAGTGACCTTTGTTTGGTCTAGCAAATTTTACTTTTCCTGTTCCAGTGAGTGAAAATCTTTTCTTAGCACCACTGTGTGTTTTCATTTTAGGCATTTTCTTTTCTCCTTTTACTTAACTTTTTTTGGATTGATTACGACAGAGACATTTCTTCCCATAATTGCTGGGTCTTTTTCAATAAAACCATAATCTGCCAAATCAGCAACAAATTTTTTCACAATTTCAACAGCATTTTGTGAATAAGCTTGTTCTCTTCCTCTCATTCTGAGTGAGACTTTTACTTTGTCACCTTCTTGAAGAATTTTTTGAGCATTTTTAAGCTTGAAACTTACGTGATATTCATCAATACGCATTGAAAGTTGAATTTCCTTAATTTCGCTTATTTTTTGATTTTTGCGAAGTTCTTTCTCTTTCTTAACCGCATCAAATTTAAATTTACCATAATCCATAAGTTTGCAAACAGGTGGATTTCCGTTTGGATTCATCATCACAAGGTCAACTCCATTTTTGTCTGCCATTGCTTGTGCATCTGCAGTTGACAAAACTCCAAGTTGCTCCCCTTCTTCTCCGATAACTCTAACTTCTTTTGCTGTGATTTGATTGTTAATCATTAATTCCTTGAAAATTGTCGTAATCTCCTTTTAAAATAAAAATGTGGTAGGACGTAAAAATCCCACCACAAAAATAAAGAATAAAAACATTTAATATTCAAAATTTTTGACCATATCAAAACAAAATTCGATAGGTGAGAAGCAGGACTTCTACTTTCTTACTCACCTAATATAACATAAATTGAGAAGCAGTGTCAATGTTTTTTTTCATTTTTCTTTTTTATTTTATATTTTTTTCTATTTTTTTTCTTTAACAACAGTGTTTTAGGAGAAAACTCCAAGAGTTTTGCTGTTTTTATAACAACATTTTCCGCATTTGAGACGGCATAACCTTTCATGATTGCTTTACAAAAAATTGTCAGACCAGCAATCAAGGAACTTACCACGCAGGTTACGATAAAATAAATGTTTGGCTCGGTTATGTGCATACTTAAAACCAAACTCACACCCCCAGCTCCACTTAAAATACCACATATATCTCCCACAACATCACCACAAAAAGAAGAGACTTTTTCGGTGTTTAATGCAAGTCTCATTGCGGTTTCATAGCCCTTTGTATCCTTAAATTGATTTAGCTTGTCCATATCTGTTGAAGTAACTGCCACCCCAACCATATCAAACACTGTGCTTAACACAATGAAAAAGACAATGACAAAGATTGACATTACAACTGACAAGTGAGGAAATAAGCTTTGTGAAATTACGCTAAACACAATAGAAAGACAAATTGACAAAATAAAGGTTTTTAATGCCCATCTGGTGCTGTTTTGTTTCATAGATTATTATATTAAAATTTGGCGAGTTTTAGGACAATAATTCAACAAAAAAAGAGGCTTTTAAAAGCCTCTTTTTATTTGTCAAATTTAACAGGAAGAATATTTTTTTCATCAGTTTTTGTAAATATTTCTTGATTAAAAGTATAATTCCCTATTATTATATCAACATTGTCGTATTTGGATGGGATTATTTTTTCTACGCCAAGCTTTTCAATTTTAGCTAAATTCTCTCTTATTTCAGGTTGAGACATAAAATAACCAAATTCTCCACTTTCTGTTGGTGGGAATATAATAAGTCCACCATCAGTGTGATACATTTTTCCAATACAATCATGTTCAAAATGAAAGTCATCAATTTTATTTTTGTCTAACAGCTTATCAATTTTGTCAAATCCTTTTTGATAGATACAATGACTTTCAAGTAATACTGACAAACACTTTTTTTGAAGAATTAGATTTTTATTTAATTCAGTAGTCAAAAACTTTTCTCTATTTTCACCCAATAAAACATTTGAAAGATTTTTAGTTGAGAAATAATTATCAATATCATTTTGGATTTTAAAAATGGTATGAATATTTAACTCAATTTTTGAATTATTTTCTGATAAAACTTTGGCATCCACCATTGTTTTATACAATGAATAAAATACATTAATTATTTCTGGGGCAATTGATGCTCGAAGTCTATGAGCGTAAATGAGATATTTAAGGTTTATTTCTTCGCATGCAAGGTTGTCTATTGCCATTTTATAGTTTGCATTATCGTAATCAGGAACAATTGTTTTAAGGTAATTATCTAAGAA
Source organism: uncultured bacterium (assembly GCA_949474265.1). Taxonomy (GTDB): domain Bacteria; phylum Bacillota; class Clostridia; order Christensenellales; family UBA1242; genus Caccovivens. Next base: position 59,654 of record CASXBC010000003.1, read on the forward strand.
TTTAGTATAACTAAGTTGTGCTTGACCAATTGACAACCCAAGAAGAATTTCGCTTGAGTTGTAATATTTGCCAAACCATTCAGTGTCATAATAAGAGTTACCATTTTTGTCAAGATTTTCATCATTTGGCATCTTTAAGGCTTGAAAAGCTTTTAAGTATTCTTTATTTACAAATCTGCTTACTGTAGAGTGAATGTCATCAATTTTTTCAAGCAAAGGAAGAACATCTCTCACAGCATTTATGTAATTTTTGCATGCTTCAATATAAGCTTCTCCACTGCAATCTAGCAAAACAGGGATTTGCATTTTAATTGCTTGAAATTTAATTTTGGCATCAATTAATTTTTCACAAAGAGCTTTAGAGTCTTGGCATGCTGACAAATAAACCTTGTTTAAGTGCTTTATTTCATTGATTGCAAAGCGCTTATTTGCATAACCCTTGCCTTCTTTTGCATCTATCATAAGTTGTATTCTTGAAACAACCTCATCAAATGTAGAATGACATTTTGTTGCGTCAAAACTATCTTGTATCCTGTCAAAAACCTCTTTCATGTATTCTTGCTCTTCTTGTTCTTCCTCTGAAAGTTGTTCCACTCCATTGACAATTTTTCTTTGCTTTCTAAGTTCGAAAGTTTGCTTAACATTTTCAAAGAGATTATTAACTGTCTTTTTATCATGGCTAGTCAAATAGAATTCATCATCAGATTGGTTTGGCATGCTTGAAACATCAGCTTTTATTCTTCTGATTGTGTAAGTTCTGCCTAGTTTCTTTGAAGGAGCATCAGAAGGAAGTTCATCTTCTTTAAGCATATTAAGTGCCCTAGCGGTATGCTCAACAAAATATTTTCTAAGGAAAGTGTTGTTTTCATTGTCATGGGCTGTAAGTTTTGAAAGCAATGCCCCCAAAATCTTTGGCTCAACAGAAAGCACATTGAAATCAGTAAAAATTTCTAAAGCATTTTTCGCACCAAGGTATTTTACCAAAACATCTTTTGTCTCTGAAAACTTATCAATATTTTCTTTTGTAAGACCACTTATTGAGGAAAGTTTGTCAATTTTTAAGGTTGCATTATCAGTAAAGTCTTTTGCAAATTCTTCAAACTTTTCACCTTCCGGGAAAAGAACAGGACTTATTTCACGAAGTTGACAAAGATTTTTGTAAATGCAATTTTCAAAGTTTTTGATTTTATTTTGGTCGCACATCAAAATTGATGGAGATTTAGAAATTCTTTCAATTAGTTCTGACTCTTTCATTGGTGGAACAAATTTATTTCTCAAAAACTTTATATTTGACTCAAGCTTTGCACTTGGAAAAGTTAGCAAGCTCCCACACATTTTGAGCATTTGTTCTGGACGTGCTTTAAAGTTTTTGCTTTCAGTGTCATAAGCAAAGCAATTTAAGATTGAAACAACTTTCTCAACATTTTCTCTGTTTATGTGGCAGATGATTGAAGCACAATTTTCAATGAGCTCTTTAAAATCTTTCTGATTGAACAACTTAAATTTTTCAGAAGTAATTGGATTGGTGTATTCAATCTGAGTTAATGCAAAGTAAGTTTCATTAATTAAATAAGAGTTCAAGTTTCTCAAATTCTCTTTAGTTGAAATTTTGAAAGGGTCAATTTCAAATTTTTGAGCAAAATCTAGTGCATTAAAAAAGTTTGTCTTAATTTTTTCCTTATCTTTGAAATAAATATCTAAACATCTGTTGAGAACAAGTCGAGCTGCCTTAGAGCGAGCAACACTATATTTGCCCTTGTCATCATATTTTTCAAATTTTACAAAAATATCGGTGAGTTCCAAAACTGTGGACTCATCTTCTTCATCAAGGATTTTTTGTATGTAAGATTTTATGTCTTTATCAGTCAATCTAAATGTCTCTTTAAAAACTCTATCAAGTTCATTAGTGACCAATTCTTTAAGTTCTAAATCCATAAAATTCCTCCGGATTGTTATTTATATAAATTACTTATAGATTATAAATTATAATGCAAGCAAAGTCAATACCCAATTTTTTTAAATTGTTGTATATTTGTGACAAAAAAACCTTCCTAAAATGGAAGGTTTAGTTTATTAATTTTGTTTTAAGTTTAAAGATTACAAACTTTTTTCAATTTCGTTTATTTCATCTTCAATCATCATTTTAAGCTCTGAAATTAGGTCATTAATTGGTATAAACAATTTTTCGTCAGTTTCTCTAATGGTGACTTCGGCTTGAGAATTTGCCATAGTTTTTGGACTTATAACCACCCTTATAGGCATGCCCATAAGTTCACTGTCAGTAAGTTTAACTCCTGCAGAAACATTTCTGTCATCAAACAAAACTTCAATACCTGCTTTTTCCATTTTTTTGTAAAGTTCTTCTGAAACAGCAGCAACATTTTCATCATCAATTCTAATTGGACAGAAATGAACGTGCCAAGGTGCAATAGTCATTGGCCAAATGATTCCTTTGTCATCTGCTTTTTCTTCAACTATGCTTGCAATCGCTCTTCCAACGCCAATGCCATAACAACCCATAATTGGTTCTTTTTCACTTCCATCAGGCATATTGATTTTCATCCCCATAGCCTTTGTATAGCGAGTGCCAAGTTGGAAGATATTTCCAATTTCAATACCTCTAGTGTGAGAAAGTTCATGCCCACAGCTTACACATTTTTCTCCTGGTTTTACAAGGCAGACGTCAACATATTCAGTATTTGGCAAGTCTCTTGACATTGAGACATTTTTGATATGAAAATCTTTTTTGTTTGCACCTGTAACAAAATTTTCAAGCTTTTGAAGAGTCTTGTCAAACAAAACATAACTTCCTTCTGGAACATTCAAATTTAAGCAACCAATATTTCCAGCAAACAGACCAAACTTTTCAACTTCAGTAGGCAAAAGTTCGCTCTGAACAATTTTCTGCAGTTTCATTTCATTTATTTCTTGGTCGCCTCTAACGAAGACCACAACGAGTTTTCCGTCTGTCTCTTTTTCATAGCAAACTGCCTTTGCACAGTGAAGTTGGTCAGTTTCCAAAAATGCACAAACTTCTTCAATTGTGTGAGCATTGCCTGTAAATACTTCTGTTACCTCTCCTTTTACAGTGTTATCATTTTCACTTTTAATTGAAGAAGCGACTTCCATATTACTTGAATAGCCACAATTTTCGCAAATAACCAAACTGTCCTCTCCAGCTGGTGTAACTGCCATATATTCATGTGAGACTTTGCCTCCCATCATGCCATTGTCGCCTTCGACAACAACAAATTTTTTGAAACCAATACGTTTGTAAATGCGTTTATATGCTTCATAAACTTTTGTATAGTAAGCATCCAAATCTTCTTGAGTTGCATGGAAAGAATACCCGTCTTTCATAGTGAACTCTCTCACTCTGATAAGTCCACCTCTTGAACGTGGCTCATCTCTGAATTTTGTTTGTATTTGATATATCATGAATGGAAGTTGCTCATGACTTTTGATATTGTTCATTGCAAGGTGAACAGCCGCTTCCTCGTGAGTCATGCCAAGCACCATATCATGCACAGCTCTATCTTTAAATCTTACCATTTCGTTTTTGATTGAAGAGTATCTTCCACTCATCTCCCAAAGTTCTCTTGGCATAACAACAGGCAAAAGCACTTCCTGTCCACCAACTCTATTCATTTCTTCTCTGATGATATTTTGAACTTTTAAACTAACTCTTTGAGTTGGTGGCAAAAGTGAGAAAATCCCTTGTGCAACCTGTTTGATATAGCCTGCTCTAAGCATCAAAATGTGACTTTTTAATGTCGCTCCACTTGGAGTTTCCTTTTCACGTTTTCCAACGAGTTTACTTATTTTCATACTTCTTCCTCCGTAATATTATCCAACTCTTTTTTGATTTGATAAAGTTTTCCTGTCGCTTTTGAAAGTTCGCCTTGTGCCAATTTAGAAAGCTCGCTTGCTCTTTCAAAAAGCTTTTGTGCTGAAGAAAGCGGCAACTTTTCATTTTCAAGTCTATTTATTATTTCTTCCAATTCTTTTATTGTTTCTTCATAACTCATGTTTTTACCTCAGCTTTATTTGTTTAATTGTTCTTTTGAGACTGCAGTAACTGCCCCATCTACAAAGTTAATTTCAAAAGCTTCATTATTATTTAACTCTGAAAGTTTTGCAATGCTTTTTCCATTTTGTTCTATTTTAGCATATCCAAGTGCCAATATGTCAAGTGGATTAAGTTTGTTTAAGTGTGCAAGTTTGAGTTTGAGGTCATAATCTTCACTTACCAAAAATTCATGCAGTTTGTTAGAGAGTTTTGAAACCATTTTGTTGAGACTTAATTTATTTTCTTTCACAACAGTTTCAAAACAATCCAAAAGACTTTGATTGTCTGCGTTTAGTTGCATTGACTTATCCGCAAGATAAATATCAAGAGACCTTGAAAGCCTTGCCACATCTTTCTTTAATGTGTCAAGAGAGAGTTTTGTGTCTTTTGACAAAAGTTCTGCAGCTGCACTTGGTGTTGGAGCCCTCATGTCTGAAACAAAATCAATGATTGTAAAATCCGTCTCATGACCAACTGCTGAAACAATTGGTTTTTGACAATCATAAGTTGCTCTTGCAACAAGCTCAGTGTTGTAAGCAGCCAAATCCTCTAGACTTCCGCCTCCTCTTGCAACCACAACCACATCAACACCTTCATAATTTGAAAAGAAGTTTATCCCAGCAACAATCTCTTTTTCTGCATCATTCCCCTGAACTTTGCAATCATAAAGCACAATGTCAATGCCTTTATTTCTTCGCCATGTAACATTTTTTATATCTTGAATTACTGCACCATCTTTTGATGTAACAACTCCTATTCTCTTTATATCTTGAGGGATAGGTTTCTTGTGAGTCTGTTCAAAAAGTCCTTCTTTTTCAAGTTTCATTTTAAGCTCTTGAAATTTTTGATATAAAAGTCCAAGTCCAAGAGGTTCAATCTTGTTTACTACAAAACTAAACTTTCCAGCTTTGGCATAAAAATTTGGACTTCCTGTAGCGACAACCATGTCTCCTTCACTTATGTCACTCAACAGTCCACCATAAAAACAAACGCAAGGAAGAGTGCTTTTCTCATCCTTAAGAGAAAAATAAATGCTGTTTTTTGAGGATGAAATGCCAAAAACTTCTCCAACTATTTTTATGTTGTGGAGAAGTTCCTCGCTATTAAAGATATCTTTAATAATATTATTAAATTTTGAAACTGTCAAAGTGTAAACTTGTGTCATTTGTTATTAATTATTGCTGAAATCAGCCCATTTATAAATTTAGATGATTTTTCAGTGCTATATTTTTTTGAAAGCTCAAGAGCCTCATTGATTGCAACTGCTTTTGGACACTCACAATATTTGATTTCAGTCAGTGCCAAATAAATGAGAGCAAGGTCAACTCTGAAAACTCTTGAATAGTCAAAGTTTTTCAAGTGTGATTCAATTTCCACCTTAAGCTCGTCCTTGTGAGAAGCAAAAGCATTTATTATGCTCTCAAAAAAGTTTTGGTCATCTTCTTTTTTAAGTTCTTTCAAGTTTGAAAGAGAAAGCTCTTTATCAACATCATGAAAAAGACTTTCAAATATCAATTTGAAAGCGTTTTCTCTTGCATCATTACGCATTTTCTTCCACCTCTTTGTCACATTCGACATTTATTATGTGGATGTTTATCTTAAGTGGTTTGAGTGCAACCATTGTAGCAAGAGAGTTTCGGATGTTTTCCTGAACTCTATAAGCAATGTCAGGCACGCTGTAGCCTGCATAGATGTTTAGATAAACATCAATGGCGAGAGCACCATTCTTTTCAAAAACAATCTTAACACCATCATCATAACGATTGATAAGTCTTTTATACCAAGGGCGAGCAGAGTTTGTAACGCTTTCAACGCCATTGATTTCTTTTGCAGCCAAATTTATGATTGAAATCAAAATTTTTCTGTCAAGTGTAATCTTACCATTGTTTGTAGAACCTTGAGTTTTTGTTGCCATAAAACAATCTCCTATTGCATATTCAATGATATTTTATCATAAGTCGATAGGTTTTTGCAAACTATTCTGCAAAGTAAACAACAATATTTCTAACTTCTGTGCCAAGTTGTTCTTTAACAATTGTTGTAATTTTTGCAACTTCATTTTCATCAAGTGTTTTTGCTTGCACAACAACATTGACTTTTGAGTTGGCAATTGAAATCACGCAATCTGAAAATCCTTGTGATTTTACAAGTCCTTCAACTGCAAGTTCTTTTTCCATTTTTGAAACAAGTGAAAGTTTTGCATCTTGTGCAGCTTTGATAGCAGCTTCAGTTGAAGAAGCATTGTCAATGATTGCATCATAATACAAAATCTCTTGGTCTCTTGTGCTTGAGCGGTCATTTCGATAGCTTGTGAAATAGCTGGTTGATGCTGTTGATGTGTTTGTGGTCTTGGCTGCATTATTGAGTGCTATGTTGAGATAGCCTGTTACACCAAGAAGCACAATCATAAGTGAAAGAATGATTATTTTTGTTCTCTTTTTCATATTCATCTCCTTTTGCACCCCATGGTGCTTTTTATTTTTTAAACAATTTTTCTACAAAGTAACTTCAAACTTTTTGCTTTGGCAACACATCTTAGGTAAGAATGGTGATATTGTTTCTGTCAATTTCGAGTACTGTTTCAACGGCTGTAAGAATGTTGAGTCTAACGTTCACATCTTTTGCTCCATCAGCTACAACAACCACCCCCTTTATTGTAGGATTAATCTCCTTTATGATGACAGGTTTGTTTGAAACCAAAATCACCGTTTCGGTGGTTATTGTTGTTTCTGTTCCACCGGAAACAATTGTTTTAGTTTCAGTGTCTGTGGCATATTCATACGAAAATCCATTCTCAAGAGTGATAATCACATCCACATTGCCAACACCCGAAACTTTGGACAATACATTAGATAATTTATTCTCGAGGAAACCTATATATTCCACGGTTGTCCCATAATTTTCTGTCGAATTATCAACCTCTTTGTCAGTATTTTTCTTTGGTCTAAAACTACAGAAGTAAACCAAGCAAACAACAATTCCAATCAGCACTGCTATATAGATGTGAATGTGTTTTATTTTTTTAAATTTTTCAAAGAATGTTTTTATTTTACTCATTATACTTAACCTCCACTCCATCAAGCTGAGAATATTGCCTGATGATTTCAATTATCTTCGCTTTTGCTTTTGTTATATCCTTAGCACCAAAATTCTGGTCATATTCCAATTCTCTTAAATCAACCAAAATAGAATAAATTTCGAGTTTTTCAGTAAAGATGTTTGCATTGATAGAGACCACAACATTTTTCAGTCCAGCTTCACTTATCTTTAGATTCACTCCTTCACTTATGGCTGTCAATTTGTCCAAGTTGACTTGCTCTAGATAATCATCTTGAAGGACATTTCCGGTGTTTCCAAAATATTTTGAAATGTCAAAGTCTTTTCCAAACACTTTTGGCAGTGGCATGATGATGACAAGGAGTATTACAAATGAAAATATCACCTTTGTATATTTGTTCATCTGACCTTCTGGAAGGACAAATTCTGCAAGAACACTCAAAATCACCACGCCTGCTATGCTCAAAAGCCAAGCTGATATACTTCCCATTGCCCCTCCTTAAATTACTAGATTTGCACTGCACATCACAAGTCCTGTCAAAACAACATACATAAATGCCACTGCCACCAAAAGTGCTATCAGCATTGACATACTCTTTGCCAAATCACTTATGAAATTGGATATTTTTTTATCACCTATAGGCTCTATTATTCCTGCCATAAATTTTAAAGCAAGCATAAATATTGCAATATTTAAGATTGGAGAGACAACAGTTGAAAGTAAGAGAAATAAGCCAACTCCACCTACAGCATTTTTGATAAGACTACTGCTTGCCATGATGATGCCAAGCCCATCAGAAACATAGCCACCAACAATTGGAACATAGCTTTTTATGGCATATTTTGCTGTTCTAATAGAAAGTCCATCAACCGCACCAGCCATAACCCCTTGTATGCTTACAAAGCCTAAGAAAATTGTAAAACAAAGTCCTATAGTCCACTTGAAGCATGACTGCAAAAATGAGACAAACTTGTCAAGTTTGGTGTTTGTTGACAAGTTTCCTACAATGGAAAACACAATAGAGAAGATAAACAACGGAAGCAAGAAATAAGTGATAAGGCTGACAAACAGATTTCCCAATAGTGCTATTGCAGGTTGATAAATCCCCACAGAGACACTTCCACCAAGTGCTGTCAAGAGTGTCAGCAAAATTGGAAATATTCCATCAAACAAAGCTTTTATGCTTGTCAAAGTCCCTTTGGTCAATGCAACAATTTGCGAAACAGTTGTCCCTAAAAATATCAAGACTATTCCATAAGTGACAAAATGTACAATGTTGCCTATTGATTTTCCATTTGTCACAGGTCGAAGAGAAGCCACCATTCCTCCCAAGATTGCAACTGAGATTATGGTGGCAATAATGGGTAGATAATTTTTTAAATCCTTCCAAAATATACCAGCAACTGAGGAGAAAAAGCCTTGCGAGTTTTCTGCATATTCTCCTGAAATGATGTAATTAACCTTTGTCATGAAACTGTCTGAAGAAAACAGATTTTTTGCTTCAAGTGAAAGCGAATTTAAAACATCTTCAACATCCGAGAAATCAAGATGTGAAAGTTGAGAGCCAACTTCCTCTTTCAAGTCTTTTTCAATTTCGGATTCAGTGCTTGTCTGTGCAAGTGCTATGTTTTTTTCAAAACCAGAAACAATATCAAACCTTCCATAAAAACAGCTTACAAAAATAAACAAAACTAATAAATAAACAAAGAACTTTTGCTTTTTTGATTTCTTCAATTTTTTCATCTAGGCAACAACTCCACAACAATGTCAAGTATGCTTGTCACAATAGGTATAGCCATAACTAAAATAACTATCTTTCCGCCAAGCAGAACTTTGTCGCCGAGACTAGAATTTCCTGTGTCATTGCAGATGCCAGCGGTAAATTCTGTCAAATATCCAATTCCAATAATTTTTAACACAACAGAATAAATTGAAGAGTTTATTCCTGAAATATTAAAAATATTGTTGAACACATCAAATATTTGAGATAGATAACTGATTGCATAAAACAAAACAATTATCCCTCCAACAATAGAAATAAAGACAGCGAAGTCAGAGCGAATAGGCTTGACAATAAGACAAGCTACACAGGTAATAATGGCTATACTTATTATTTTGTATAATGAATCCACACAAACCTCCTATGCTAAAAATAGGGCAAATAACAGGCGAAATTGAACATGGATTTAAGTGAGCCAAACAAATCCGAAATCATCCCCACCACCATAAACAAAACTATAACAACTCCTGCCAAGGTTGCGAGTGTTGAAATGTCCTCTTTTCCACTGTTTTTGAGGATTTGTCCTATCACTGCCGTAAGAATACCAATTCCGGCAATTTTGAAAATGATTTCAACATCCATAGACATGTTCTCCAATTAAAACATAATAACTGCACAAAAAAGACCTGCAATAATTCCAAGCTTTAAAGATAAGCTTCCGTATTTCTTTTGTTCTTGGTCACAAGTGGTTTTTATCTCTGAAAATCTTGAAACAAAAGAGTTTATTTCTTTTGTCTGATTTTCAACATCACTTCTTCCCAATGTCTTAAAAAAGAGCAAAACTGCATCTTTTTCTTCACTTTTCAAAACGCCTGCTTTTTTAAAAATTGTCTCAGAAGATAACTCCTCTTTTTTTTCTAAATATTGCAAAAACGCCTCATCTACTCCAAGCAAGCTTTTTCTCTGTTTGCTGTCAAAATTTTCTATTAAAACTTTCAATCTTTCTCTCGAATAATTTATTTCAAGCGAAAGCTTGTCTGCAAAAGCAATCAAGGCACTGAAAAACTTTTTTCGTTTTGTGTATTTGGCTGAAAACAAAAAGCCAACATAAGTGCAAAGTGCAAATATAAGCAATATTAAAAGATACTTCATACAACCTCCCTATCCCTATCTGCTGATGTAAACTCTGGCAAAGTTTTCATCATAAACGCCCTCAAAAGTGCCAGGACCATTTCTTTTTGAAAGCACAACAAATCTTTTAAAAAGTTTCTCTTTGATGATGTTTGTAAAAAGCGGTTTTTGAGAAAATGCCTCAATGCTTTCTGAGTGAGTTGATGCCATAATTTTCACTCCACATGTGCAAGCATAACGTATTGCCTCAATGTCTTCTTCTTGTCCAAGTTCATCTGTGACAATGAGTTCTGGACTGAGAGAACGTATGCCGTTTTCAAAGCCCATTTTTTTGCTTGAGAAACAAATTTTGTCAGTAAAATTTGAATTAATATTGCAATCAAGTTCACCTCTTTCATCCAAAAGCAAAACATTCAAAGCAAGGTTTCTTTCTGAAAGTTGATAAACAAAATCCCTTAAAAATGTTGTCTTTCCACAACCAGGTGGAGAGATTATGAGAGTGTTTTCTGGAATATTATCTTTTAAGATAAATGGTAATGCGACACTAGAGCAATTTTTGATGGTGTGCGGAATTCTGATGTTGCAACTTGAAAAACCTGACATTGTCTTGACCTGTCCATTTTCAATGATGAGGTTTCCTCCTATTCCAATCCTGACTCCCTCATCTGTCACAATAAAGCCTTTCTTTATTTGCTCATTCACCGAATAAATAGAGCATTCACTCGCACGAAAAATGACATCTTCAATGATGATTTTGCTGGCATAAAGTGCATTTTTTAGATTACTTGTTGCCCCTGTTTCACACAAAAAGAAACTTTGTCCACTGATATTCAACACCACAGGTTTGTCGGCACGCAACCTGATTTCATTGATAGCTCTCAAATTGACTTTTTCGCTGATAATCTTGAAAAACTTTTCTGGCAAAATTTTCTCTAACATACTCCCTTCCTTAACGCATTGTATGAAAAAGCGAAAGTTAAATAGAGAAAAAAACATGACAGGTTTTGTCATATTTTGAATGTTTTAATTTTTGAGTTTATTTTGATACATGAAAACCCTTTGCATTGTTTGGCAATTACAATTTTTGCTTGACAAAATAGCTGGTTGTAGCTATAATAATAAAGCTGGGCTAGATGGGGAGTTAGCAGTGCCCTGTAACCTGCAATCTGCTACAGCAGGATTGAACAATTGCCTAGGTGTAATTTAGTTGAAAATGTGTATAATCTTCAGATGATGAAATCAAGGTCTTATGCAATCAGCACCTTTGAACCGTGTCAGGTCCTGACGGAAGCATCACTAAAAAGACCTGTTGATGTGCCATAAGGTGGCTTTGGTGGAGTTTGAAAATTATAAGGCAAGCGGTTAAATTGCAACAAAGCATTCGCCCAGCTATGAAAAAAGCAAGGTTTTAAGCCTTGCTTTTTTTCAGTCCTTAATATTGTTATTTTATCAGTTGTTAAACAAATTTCTTAAGGATTTCAAGCCTTATTCGGCTTGTTTTTGTTGTTTTGGGTTTTTACCCTTTGATTTTTGTTTTGGTTTTGCCTCTGAAACAGTTTCCTTAAGCATTTCAACTTCTTGTTTAACTGCTTTTTCGCCCTTATTTACAAGTTTTTTGGCTTCTTGACTATGTTTGTAAAGAAGTGCTCCTGTAACAAGTCCAGCACCAAAACCCATAATCATCCAGATTTCTTTCATTTGCTTCCTCCTATCAATAGGATTTGCAAAATGTCGAAAAATATACATTTTTGGCGACAAAAGCTCAAATTTAATACTTAAATCTATCCAGCATATTTACAATTTTTCCATAATCAATTTGTGAGTTTGTTCTAAAAATCAATGGGTCATCAAACATTGACTTACTTTCATCACAAATAGAAGTAAAAGTTTTTGGGTTTTTTATGCGAATGTAATTTGAAACATTGACAAAAGTCTTATAAACATCAGCTTGGTCATAGAGAGAATTTGGGCAATTTACAAGCAGGCTCTCCAAAAGAATTTGGTTTGGTATTTTGTCATAGACTTTTGAGAAAAGTGCATTAAAAATCCTTACCATGCTTATAAACATCTCGCCACAATCTCTGTATTTTTGCTCGAGTTTGTCAAATCTCTTGCCAAATTTCACTTCAATAAACTTATTTTTTGATTCTTTATAAAGCTTGTATGTGTCTGTGGCAGAATCATAAATTGCAACATAGATATTGATTTTTACGCCTGTTCCAAAATCGTCACTTCCAATCATACTCACGTGATAAGGAAATTCATAGACCATTGAAGTTTCTGTTATTTGTTCAGCTAGTCTATACATAAGGTCTCTTCTAAGGTCAGAAAGCTTGTATTTTTCAATAGTGATTGGAGTCTTGACAACGTCTTGATTTTTCTTTTTCTTATATTTCTTCTTTCTTCCAATTCTCCAAGAAGCCCTAAATTCTTTCCAAATATATTTCCACCAATTCTTTTTAACTTTTGAGTTAAATTCAATTTGTGTGTTTTCTACCCCCAAGAAGTAGTCATATTCAGAAAGTTGGCTGAAGGCACCAATATAAATTTCATTCACAGGCACAATATTGCATTTTTCAAGTTGAACAAAAGGAGATTTTACAGAAATTCGCTCAACCGCCTCTGAAACAAGCGAGAAAACAGTGTTTGTCACATTTTCAGCAAACAAACAATTGCTACTCTCATTCAAGCCTTCAATAATTTCTCTATTTAAAAGATTTTTCATCTGATTTTCCTTTATTTTTGATTTTTCATAATGTAAGCACAAAGGTCAACAAGTTTTACTGAATAGCCCCATTCATTGTCATACCAAGCACAAAGTTTTACAAAAGTTGGACTAAGCATAATTCCTGCATTTACATCAAAGATACAAGTTCTTGAATCACCAATAAAATCACTTGAAACAACAGGCTCTTCAGTCACACCAATGATTCCTGCCATTTCATTTTTGCTAGCCCTTTTGATTGCAGCAACAATTTTTTCATAAGTTGTTGGTTTTGAAAGTCTGCAAGTGAGGTCAACGACTGAGACATCAAGTGTTGGCACTCTATAACTCATTCCTGTCAATTTGCCTTTAAGCTCTGGAATAACCTCTCCAACAGCCTTTGCTGCACCTGTTGAAGATGGAATAATATTATAACTTGCCGCTCTTCCGCCACGCCAATCTTTCTTGCTTGAGCCGTCAACGGTAAGCTGTGTTGCTGTTGTTGAGTGAATGGTGCTCATAAGCCCTTCTTCAATACCAAAAACATCATTGACAACTTTTGCAAGTGGAGCAAGACAGTTTGTTGTGCAAGAAGCATTTGAAACTATATCCATATCTGGAGTGTAAGTTTCGTTGTTTACTCCCATAACAAACATTGGCATATTTTTTCCTGGTGCAGAAACAACGACTTTCTTTGCTCCTGCTTTAATGTGCAATTTTGCACCTTCATAATCAGTAAACTTTCCTGTACATTCAACAACGACATCAACCTGATTTTCTTTCCAAGGAATAAGATTTGGTTCTTTTTCTTGATAGAAAGAAATTTTGCTTCTTCCAACAATCAATTTTCCATCTTTTTCTTTTGCAACAATGTCAAACTGCCCATGAATAGAATCAAAGTTTGTCATATATGCTGCATAATCAGCTGTGAGAAATGGGTCATTTATTGCCACAACTTCTACATCATCTCTGTGCATTGCATTGCGAAGCACAAGTCTTCCAATTCTTCCGTATCCATTGATACCTAATCTTACTTTTTTCATAAATTTTACTCCTTATCAGTTTTTTTTGTGTCGTTTTTTGTTTTAGTAGTAGTTTTAGTTTGATTTGATTTTTTACTTGTTGAAGCAGTCTTTCTTTCCGTTTTATTCTCTGCTTTTTTTGCTGTTGAAACTGTAGCTTTTGGTTTTGTTGATTTGGTTGTTACAGAATCTTCTTTTTTACTCTTGCTTGCAGTCTTATTTCCTGCTGCCTTTGTTGAGTTTGAAGCCTTTTTAGATTTTTGAGTACCACCTACTTTTTGTTTTGCAGTCTTTTCTTCAATCAAAACTTTAAATTCTGGTTTTTCCTCTTCAAAAGAGATTTTTGCATTGACAACTTCAAGCTCATTGCCCGCTTTATATTCAAGATTTCCAACTGCTAGCGTTCTTACAAAGTTTACTACAAACATTCCAAATACCATAAGTGCCACAAAAAGCATGGCAATTACAAGTACAACAAAGATTACTCTAAGTGGATTGACAAATGCAAAAATGCAACCAGCACCAGCAATTGCTCCTCCCAATATCAAAGCACCAAGTGAAAACTTTAATGCGGTTTTTGTTTTGCTGAATTCTTTTTTGACAGGAGTGGTTGTTGTTTCAAATTCTGAAATGTCAACACCAACATACTTATTAATTCTTGTTGCAATCGAGATATTTGGACAAGCTTCTACAAACTCGTGCAAAAATTCTCCATAACAGATTGCTGATATATCCTCAAAAAAGCTAAATGCAAAAAATTTCTTAACTGTTTTTCTGGCAAGATTTTTAAACCATGAAACAAACCTGTTGTGATGAGCTTTAAGAGTTGTTATCTCACTTTCAGAAGAAGTAAGTTTTGTAAACTCATCATCAGTAAGCGGTCTTCTTATCACAAGCAATTTTCCTTTTGCTCTTTGACACTTTTGCAAGCCATTGATGATTTCTTCTTTGTTTGATTTGTCATCAAAGATATGGAGTTCTATATTCTCGTTGGTATACAAAAACTTTTCTTTCAAACCTTTTCTTATGCCGACATAAATATGTTTATCTTTTTCTTTATGCTTTGCAACAAATTCAGAAAAACCTTCAACATTTTCGACAATTGGTACAAAAATATTTATCATTTGCTTTCTCCTACTTTAGTTTTTGCAACTTTTTCTTCTGAAGCCTTGCTTTCTCCTGAGATTTTCTTGAGTCTTCTTGCGTGTCTTCCACCTTCAAATGCAGTGGTAAGGAATATTTTAGCAATTTTTATTGCTTTTTTCTTTTTAAGATAGTTTGCACTAAGGCAAAGCACATTTGCATCATTATGCTTTCTTGCAAACATAGCCATGTCTTCATTTAAACATAATGCTGCTCTTATTTTTGGATTTCTATTTGCTGCCAAGCTCATGCCTATACCTGTTCCACAAATAAAAATTCCAACATTGTTTTTATCTTCAAGCACTTTTGCAATACCTGTTTTTGCAAAGTCAGGATAATCCACAGGCTCTTTGCTGTAGGTTCCAACATCAATAGTAATTATATTTTCTTGATTGAAAAAAGCTTTAAGTTCTTCTTTCAAAGGATAACCTCTGTGATCACTTGCCATAATTATCATAAAACACCTCTCAAATTTTGAATTTTATTTAAAAGCAACTCAACATTCTCTTCGATTTTCTTTGCAGATTTTATATAAGTCTCAAGGTCTTGCCCATAAGGGTCAATCACTTTACCTGCAAGCTCCTCAAAGCTCAACACTTTTGGACAGTTGACAAAACGCTTGTGGTCATTGGTAACCGTCACATAAAGACATTCTGGCTTTGTTTTTTTCAACAAGCGACTTTTCTTTTGCT
This sequence comes from uncultured bacterium, assembly GCA_949474265.1. Taxonomy (GTDB): domain Bacteria; phylum Bacillota; class Clostridia; order Christensenellales; family UBA1242; genus Caccovivens. The sequence continues at coordinate 75,193 of CASXBC010000003.1, forward strand.
TTCCGTCATAGCCAAGTTTTTTAAGTGCCAAGCAAGCATTAGTTGCACTTGGCTCCCCCTTTGACATAACACCAGCAGAAGAAAACTTAACGTCCATAATTTTTTTAGTTTTTGCCATTTTTTTTGCAATTCGCTCTGCCATAAAAGAACGACAAGTGCCTCCGGTGCAAACAAAACAAATTTCAATCATATTTCACCTAAAGTGATTATAACCCAATCCACAAAAAAAACAAAGCAAAATACTTTGTTTTTCAAAATAATATTTTTATATAGAAATCTTTTTTGGTTTATATAATTTATCAAGATTATATTTATCTCTGACTTTTGCAAGGAAAATATGCACTGTTACTCCCTCAAAATCAAAAACAATCCATTCACCTTTGTTATAACCTTCAATCTTGCCATCATAATGATAATCCTCAGCAATAATATCCGCCACCTTCTTGCTGTCTTGAACCTTGTTTGATGTGGACAAAACAACAAACTTTTGCTCAGAGTTTGTTGAAAGGTCATAAACTGACACATTTTTCATTTTGTTTGCAGACAAAAGTTCTGCAAGTGCCTTAACTTCAATCATAAAGTGATTTTATCAGCAAAACCAAAGTTTTGTCAACCATTTTCATTTAAAACAATGATTAATCCTCTTCTTTTCTGTCAAAAATTGCATTATGAAAAAAATTAGTTTAATTATTCAAGAAATTTTAAAGTTCTTTCTAATATTTCTTATTTTGTTTGTTTGGATAAGATATTTTGTCAAACGTCTTTGGTTGGCAACTCTCATTTCAACCCTGCTGACATCTTTTATTTGTTTGGCATTATTTTTTGTTTCAAGAAAAAAGAGATTCAACTTTGGAATGAAACTTAAAGAAAAAGAGTCAGCCGAAAACATCTTTCTTTCGTTGGCTTTTGAAAACAATCCAATGGACTTTTTTTACAAATTAGCAACCAAAAGACATCATGATGTAACCAAGCACAAAAATTATCTTACAATTGAATACAAACTTGAAGGTGTCAAAACAGTGCTTTGGTTTGATAACAGTTTTGAAGGTTTAAATGTCCCAAGATTGTGTGATATATATTCAAAGATAAAAAAAGAAAAAGCAACAAAAATTGTCATTTGTTGCTATGAAAATTCTGATAAAAACCTACCTAGTTTTATTCGCACATTCAAAGAAAAGTTTGTCATTTTAGATAGGTATAAAAGCTATGAAAAGTTGTACAAATTGTATGCCTGCTTTCCAGAAATTACAAAAACCTATCCAAAAGAGAAAAGCCTTGCTTTCAAGGATATGCTAAAATATTCTTTTAACAAAAAAAAGACAAAAAGCTATCTTTTTTCTGCCTTAATTTTAATTTTTAGTGGACTCTTTGTGAGAGTATCGATTTATTATTGCCTCATAGCTTCACTTTTAATTGTTTTTGCACTTATTTCACAGTTCAACATAACAAACAATCCTAAAAATGATGATGAAATAATATAAACTAAGGCAATTCTATATGTTTGAAACCTTTTTTAGTTGATTTTTTATACAAAATAAAAACATTTCCTATGCACTGCACGACATCTGCATTAATAAGTTTTGCAATTTCATTTGCAAGTGTTTTTGCATCACTGTCACAATTGTTTAAGACTTTAAATTTTACAAGTTCTCTTGCTTCTAAGAGTTGTCTTGCTCCCGTCAAAATATTTTCAGTCAAGCCCTCTTTTCCAATTTGCATAAGTGGTTCAAGTGCGTTTCCAAGTCCTCTCAAAAACGCTCTTTGTTTTGTTGTAATCATATTTTCTCCTAATTCAATATATTGTGTAGTATTCAAATTTTAAATCAGCATACTACACAAATTACACCAATTTTATTCTACATATTCAAACTCAATATCTTTGATAATGACGGTATCTCCCTCTTTCATTCCTTTTTGCAAAAGCATGTCTATGACGCCCATTTCTTTAAGTTTGGTTTGAAGATAAGCAAATGAATATTCATTTGACATTATTATTCCTCTGGCAAGGTTTTCAATTCTTCCACCAGAAACTATAAAAGCTCCATCCTGATTTTTATCAATATTGATAGAAGAAAAATCTTTTTTATCAAAATCAAATTCTTCAACAGAAAGTGCTGGTTTCTTTGGAATCTTTTTAAGGTTTTCCAACACCTTTTTCTTAAGTTCCTCTACCCCATTTCTTGTGTAGGATGAAATGCAAACATACTCCTCAACCTTTAAAGTTTTGATAAAGTTTTCAATTTTCTGCTTAAGCTCTTCTTCCTCAAGCAAATCACACTTTGAAAAAGCAACAATTTGTTTTGTATTTGCAAGGTGTTTGTCATATTTAACAAGTTCGTTGTTTATGATTCGGAAATCTTCAATAGCATTTCTTCCTTCACACTCTGATATATCAATAAGATGAACTATCAGCCTAACTCTCTCAACATGTTTCAAGAAATAATGCCCAAGCCCAGCTCCTTCACTTGCCCCTTCAATAAGTCCAGGTATATCAGCAACAACAAAAGTCTCTCCCAAAACTTCACAAACACCAAGATTTGGATAGATTGTTGTAAAATGATAATTTGCTATTTTTGGATTTGCGTTTGAGATTACTGACAACAAGGTTGATTTACCAACATTTGGAAACCCAACAAGTCCGACATCAGCAATAGTCTTAAGCTCAAGGATAACTTCTTTGGTTTCAACAACTTCTCCTGCTTGTGAGAAACTTGGTGCTTGTTTAACAGATGATTTGAAATAAGCGTTTCCATGACCTCCCATTCCACCTTTCAAAGCAATGAAGGTTTGTCCATCTTCGTTTAAATCGGCAATAATTTTATCTGTTTTCGGATTGATTAGCACGGTCCCTGTTGGCACAAGGATGATTTCATCTTTGCCTGTTCTCCCTGTTTGATTTTTTTGACTGCCGTCCTCACCATCTTCTGCAACAAACTTCTTTTTAAATCTAAAAGAATAAAGTGTGTTTAAGTCATTTGTCGCCTTAAAGACAATATGTCCACCTCTTCCACCATCACCGCCGTCTGGACCACCATTTGCCACCAATTTCGTACGAAGAAAAGAAGTGGAGCCTTTTCCTCCATTTCCTGCCTTTATAGAAATCTTAACTCTATCTAAAAACATTCTTCTTTTCTCCTATGTTTGTAGTATGTATCATTTTAAGCTTAATCTTGCACTTGGACAATTATCTTTAAAGGCACAGTTGAAACAGTCAGGTTTCATTGCCTTGCAAGTATAACGTCCAAAAAGCACCATTTGATAGTGCATTTTTGACCACTTATCTTTTGGAAAGATTTTTTTGAGTTCTAATTCACAGACATCAGGATTGTCTGTTTTGACAAGTCCAAGTCTGTTTGAAGTGCGAAGCACATGAGTATCAACTGCAAAAGCATCCCCACCAAATGCTTCAGAAATCATAACATTTGCAGTCTTTCGCCCTACCCCAGCAAGAGATGTCAAATCATCAAAAGCTTTTGGCACTTCTCCTCCAAATTTGTCAATAATATCTCTGCTTGCGGACTTTATTGATTTCGCCTTATTGCGAAAAAATCCACAAGGATGAATCCACTTTTCAAGTTCTTCTGTTGGCATATTGACAAAATCCTCTGGTTTGTTTGCAACTTTAAAAAGCTCCTCCAAAACCATATTAACACGCTTGTCTGTACATTGTGCAGACAAAATCACTGCAACAAGAAGCTCAAAAGGCGTTGAATAATTAAGTTCGCAATGAGGATTTTCATACATTTTATCAAGCCCTTGCATCACAAAGTCTTTATATAGTTTCATTTTTCTTTACCTTTTCGCTCTTTTTCATTTCAATTTCTTGCTCGCCAACATAAAGCTTGATAATTGGTCTAAACAATCCAGAAGTCATACGAAGCTCAATTTTTTCTGCTTCCACTTCCCCATTCAAAACCAAAACCCATTTAAAGAATGTGCTTTGATTATCACACTCTTGTCCATCAACAAGCAAAAAGCCTTTGCCATAGCCCAATTTAAACTCTATCTTATGTCCCTTGTATTCGCAATAAAAGC
>CASXBC010000004.1 GCA_949474265.1 uncultured bacterium
TTGCTGCAGAAGCACCAAATGTTTGGTCACAATTAATATAAGCAAAACCTTTATTAACTGCATCTTCACTCTTAAACCAAGTGAAAGCACTGTCCTTATCTGTCACTGAGTCGCCAAACACTCCAGCATCTTTGAAAATATTGTAGATGTTTTCATAGTTTGCATTGTCAACAACAATCAAATATTTGTTTTCAGCAAGATATTCAAGTGTAGCAGCTTCTGTATCAGCAGTGCCTGCTTTTTCCAATTGTTTTCTGATAAGATAATTGTTTACCTTAAGTCCGTCACGTCCCTTATAGTTGAATATAAGGTTGTAATCGCTGTAGCCATTATTTGCATCTGTAGATGAAAGAGTAAGTTTTGAAACAGTTTCATCTGTCATGATTTTTCTTGTAAGAACAACGCCTTCATCACCAGCTTTTGAAACATTGTCATCAATGCCAATTGCATAGATGATTACGCTTTCTGGTCTTGCTCTTGTTGCCATCTTTGAAGATGCGTCAACATTGTCAAGAGTTCCTTCTTTTGTTGCTTCATAAACAACAGGAGTTGGAGCTTTTTCATCTTTGATGTTTTTATATTCATAACGACCAAGGTCTGTTTTGTAATAGTGATTTTTGTTTGCTTTTTCGTCAGCTGAAGCATCATAATAATAGTCATAAGCTTCATAAACGAATGAATAATAACCATCATCCAATGGCTTAAACTTTGTAGGATTTACAAGTGTGCCATCTTCATTTACAATTTTATCTTCATCTTCTTCTACTGTTGCATTGTATTTGTCTGCATCAATAAGTGAATATGAACCTGTTGAAGTTTTGTAATAAACTTTAACTGTGTAATAAATATCTACTGCTTCATTTTTTGGGTCTGTTGAATCAGCAGTTACACCTTTTGCTGTTGGCAATGTTGTTTCAACACCTGTTTGACCATTGTCAACAAAATCAGATGCCAATTGAAGTTTGAGTGCATAGTCTTTGTAGTGAGCATCATTCTTTGCATAAACTTGAGTTGCTTTTGTTGTTGATGCAACAAATTGTCCTTCTTCATAATAAGAATAGGTTACTGTATATTTACCTGCACCATATTGTTCATCAGCAAAAACACTGCCTGCAACATAAAATCCATTTTCTGCATTTCCAGAAACAGCGACTTTAGTTGAGTTTGTGCTTGCAGACACTTCAATCAAAACTTGTTTTTTCTTTGCAGTTGAAATTGCACTTCTTGAAGTGATGTATTCAAAATCTGCATTTTCACTTGATGTGTCAACTTTTTCGCCTTCATCATCAACAATTTCAGGCATTGGCAAATACATGTCTTTATACACGCCTTCGCTCTTTTCTGCAAGTTTAAGGTCAATAACACCTGGCAAGAAAATCTTTTCATTGTCACCAAAATTGATGTCGGCATCAGTAATTTCACTTGTAACAGTCATGTCATAACTATTTGTGTACTTCTTGCCACCAACTTCATACTCATAAGAATATGTCACTGTGTAAGCACCAACTTTGTTTGCTTCAAAGCTTACTTTTTTGTCATTAACAGTCACAAGACCATCTGAAGTAACTTCACCCTTAGAATCAAGTGCAGTACCATCAACAACCTCTCCAATCACGTCAGAGCTATACTTAACTGTGATTCTTGAAGATTTGAGAGTAACACCTGTAGAAAGAGATGTGTCCTTAGCTGTGTTTCCAACAATAAAAGACTTGTTTCCACCGATGTAACCATTGGCAACTTCATAAATTCCACCCTTAGTGACAGTTGTTAAAACTCTTTCATTTTTTGTTCCAACAGTCATGAAAGTGTAATCTGTGTAGTCGTTCATGGTTGCGGCAGAAGCCTTAAGTTCGTTAATAGGGAAGCAAAGCACTGTAAATGCCATTGCAACACCAAGAACCATTCCCCTAAACAAGATTGAGCGATTTTTTCTTTTAAGTTTCATAAAGTAAAATCTCCTTAAATGTCTATAGTATTATAGAACATATTTTATCTAAATTCAAAGTGCAAGTCAAACAAAACAGCACGTTGAAATTTATAAGTATTTTGCGATTGTCATCTCTTTCCTATGCGAAAATAAAAACACTTTTCTTGTCGAAAAAAGGCAATCGCTTACAACGACATAAAGCAGGACGACGCCTGCTTTAATTGTAAACATTAAATGTTGTAAGAAACCTTAACACCAGGGCCCATTGTTGAAGCCAAAGTTACGCTTCTAATATATTGACCTTTTGCAGCTGCAGGCTTTGCTTTTACAATAGCGTCCATAACTGTATTGAAGTTTTCAGCGAGTTTTTCTTGTCCGAAACTCTTTTTGCCAATAATTACGTGAACATTGTTTGTTTTATCAAGTCTATATTCAACCTTACCAGCTTTAACATCATTAATAGCTTTTGTCACATCATTCGTAACAGTTCCGCTCTTTGGGTTTGGCATCAAACCTTTTGGTCCAAGGATTTTTGCAATTCTTCCAACCACACCCATCATATCTGGAGTTGTGATTGCAACATCAAAATCCAACCATCCACCGTTGATTTTTGCAACGATTTCTTCTGCACCAACATGGTCAGCACCAGCTTTTGTAGCTTCGTCTGCCTTATCGCCACGTGCAATAACCAAAACTTTCACAGATTTACCTGTTCCGTTTGGAAGAACTACAACGCCACGAACTTGTTGGTCAGCATTTCTACCATCAACACCAAGTTTAACATGCAATTCAATTGTTTCGTCAAACTTTGCAGTTGAAGTAGCAATAACATTTTCAAGTGCCTTTTTTACATCATAAGAAGCTGTTTTATCAAAAACTTCAAGGCTCTTTGTATATCTTTTTCCTTTATTCATACTCTGCCTCCTTAGTCAACAACTTCCACGCCCATGCTTCTTGCAGCACCAGCTATCATAGACATAGCACTTTCAATTGATGAAGCATTCAAATCAGGCATCTTTGTCTCAGCAATCTTTCTGATTTGTTCTTGTGTGATTTTTCCGACTTTTGATGAATTTGGTTTTGCAGAACCTTTATCAAGACCTATAGCCTTTTTGATAAGTACTGCTGCAGGTGGAGTTTTCAATTCAAATGTGAAACTTCTATCTTCAAAGATAGTAATCACAACAGGAATGATAAAACCTGCTTGAGATGCTGTTTTTTCGTTAAATTCTTTAACAAAGCCTCCAATGTTGATACCATGAGGTCCAAGTGAAGAACCTACCGGTGGACCAGCAGTAGCTTTGCCAGCATCAAGTTGTAATTTTACAACCGCTTTTACTTTTTTTGCCATTTTTTCTTCCTCCTAATGTGGTTTTATTGAACTTTGGCTAGTTCTCCCACAATACTAGCAGTTTAATGTCTTACTGAGGACAAATATATTTATAGATTTTTTCTAAAACCTAACAAAAACCATTATTTTTGACTTTTTTTTCAATCTTTAACAAAAATTAAAGCAATCAGCCTTATTTAATTTTGCGTACTTGACCAAATTCAAGTTCGACATTGTTTTCTCTTCCAAACATCTCAACAGAAACTTTAATTTTCTGAGTGTCAGTATCAACAGCAACAACAGTACCAACCATTTTGTCAAGAGCACCTTCAATGATTTCAACTTGGTCTCCAACTACAATGTCAGTTTCAACCTTGATTTTTTCAAGTCTGTTTTTGATGACTTCATCTTCTGTAAGAGCAAGTGGTCTACCTTTTGGACCTACAAAACCTGTGATACCACGAGTTCTTGTCACATTATGCCAAAGGTCATCACCATAAATCATCTTAACAAACAAATAACATGGCATACTCTTTCTTGTAACCAATTTCTTTTTGCCGTTTTTTTCTTCAATAACATCCTCTTCTGGAATGATAATATCAAAAATTCTATCTTGCAAATTAAATTTTTCAACAACTGTTTCAAGATTTTCTTTCGCAACATTTTCATATCCAGAAAACGTGTGAAGAACATACCATTTTGGTTCGCTTGAATGTTCCATACTCTTTCTACCCCTTAATCTTCGATTTTTTTCATAATATGCCTAAAGAAACTTGCCAAAAGAGAAACAAGCCCTAGAAAAGCAGTCTATCTTTAGAGCCATTTGCCATTGATAAGCAAGTTTACAAGCCCACCAAGCAAATAGTTAACTCCATACAAGAATAAACCAAAAATCACAACGAAAGCAATAACAATGCCTGTCTTTTTGCAAACATCACCAAATGAAGGCCATGTCACTTTCTTGAGTTCTGAAGCTGTCTCTTTGACTCTTCTTCCAAAACTCTTGCGTTCTTTTTTCTCTTTCTTCTTTTTCTTGTTTTTATTTTTTTCTTTATCTTTGGATTTGTTGTTTTCTTTTGTTTTTGTCTTCACATCTTCTGTCACAACAACACCTTGAGAGATGTTGTCTTGAGCATCAGAATTTTTTTCTGCAAGTTCTGCTTCAAGAGCTTTTTGCTTTTTAGACATATTATCCTCCAAAATCTATTTTGTTTCTTTATGTTTTGTTCTCTTATTGCATCTTGGACAAAACTTGTTGATTTCTATTCTTTCTGAATTGTTTGATGTATTTTTCATAGTAGAATAGTTTCTTTCTTTACATTCAGTACATTCAAGTGTAATAATTTTACGTTTTGGTGCTGCCATCTTTTTTTCTCCTAACAAAAAAACTAACACCCTTTGAAAGTGTCGAAATAAATATACCATACAAGCCTTGATAAGTCAAGTGTTTTGGAGAAAGATATGCAATTATTTTTCTTATTGAAAATCAATTGTGCAAAGGCTTTCAGCCATTTAATGCCTTGCTATTTTGAGATTTTAAAAGCATGGCAAGTATAGTTACGCAATGAAAATTAAAAGCACTGCAAAATTAAAAGAAAAAACTGCAAACGGTTGCAGTTTTTGTTTTTATCAATCAAATATTTGTTATTTCAGCACAGAACTATTCAACATAAGCATCCACAAGAAGCACCGTTTCATTTGCTTTGCATCTTTTAGAAAGTATGTCAAGTTTTGTTGGTGAATTATAGTCAACCTCATACTTATGCACATAGCTAAAGTAAACACGCAAAAGCTCTTTGGCACTCAAATATGCTTCAGTCAAATTTGTCCCATCTGTAAAAATGTCCAAATCTGGAAATATAACTTGATATTCTCCAGCTTCATCTTTGACAAAAATTGCAGGATAAAGGTATTGTTTAAACTTTTCCATCTCAAAATCTCCAAGAAACTTTAATATATATAGTTATATTATCACATAAAATTAGGATTTCAAAATGATTTAAAAAAAAACGCAAAAATTTTGCGTTTTTTTATCAATTTTTATTGTTTACAAATTCCCATTCCATTTCCATTAAAGCCATGAGAACTTATCACCTTTGATGATTTATGTGAAGCATTCAAAAATTTTGGTGGAATACCTGCAGTCGCACTAACTTTTCCAACAACTTTTTCTTGTCCTTTGCAATTTGCTTCATGAACAAGTTTTCCATCTTGATATGACACTCTAGGCAAAGTTGTATGAACGTTTTTTGATTCAAGGTCCATATCAACAAGACCTTTCACATAGTCACGAGGGAAACCCCCATGAACCAAAATATTTTTGTTTATTGCTCCGTCTTGTGAAAGACAGTTTACATTTAATGCACAAACCACTGTGTCATTTTTTACATTTGCCATAATTAATTTACCTCCGTGTGCTTCTTATCTTTACGCACTAATAATAGCACATTGTGATTGATTTGTAAATACCCTTTTTGAAAATAATTTAAACTTTTTTAAAGCTTCGTCAAATAATTACATTTTTTCAACAGAGTCAATTCCAAGTGTCCAAAGAGCTTTTTCTAGACACTTTTTAACAAGCACACAAATACCAAGCATACTCTTTCTTCTTTCATCATTTTCCTCTGACAAAATCTTACAATTGTTGTAGAAACCTGAAAATGCACTTGCAAGGTCAAAAGTCGCAAGGCAAAGAGCATTTAAAGAGTAGTTTTCATAACAAACTTTATAAGCAGAATTAAGTTTTAAGATAGCAAGAACAATATTTCTTTCTTCCTCTGTCAAGACACAAACCTGACCGCATTCTTCATTAGCCTTAGTCAATATTGAATTAATGCGGGCAATTGTGTATTGAATATACGGACCTGTTTTGCCCTCAAATGCCATAAATTTGTCAATATCAAAAACATAATCTTTCGCAACAGTGTTTGACAAATCACCAAACTTCATTGCACCAACACCAATTTTTCTTGCAAGTTCTTTATCTCCGACAATACCATTTTCAGCCAATTTCTTCTCAGCACTTTCAACAAGCATACCCACAACATCTTTATATTTTACAGTTCCGCCAGCTCTTGTTTTGAAAGGCTTGCCATCTTTTCCATTCATAGTCCCAAAAGCAACATGGGTAAGTTTTTGCGACTCAGGCGAAATCTCTGAAAGTTTTGAGCATCTGAAAACTTGTTCAAAATGACCAGCTTGACGATTGTCCGTCACATAAATAATCTCATGTGGCTTAAAAGTTCTGTTTCTCATAAGAATTGTAGCTATATCTGTTGTAGCATACAAATCCCCACCATTATATTTTTTGATAACTGCTGGTGGCATAGGATTTTTGTATCGTTGAGGCTCATCTTCTGACTTTTTAGGGATTGGGATATGCTCACCTTCTCTTGCAATATCAACCACCAAAGCGCCTTCACTCTCTCTTGCCAATTTTTTATCAACAAAAATTTGGATTGTCTCATCAATATAAGGATAAGCATCACTCTCTCCAAGATAGAAATCAAAAGTGGTGTTAAGCATCTCATAGTTTTTCTTTATCTCCGCAACAGAGAGATTTCTTATCTTTTTATATATAGAATAGTATGGCTCCTTGTGTTGTTGAATAAAAAGCGTGTATTCATCAGCTTGCTTTTTAAACTCTTCATCAACATCTTTACGTTTGCTCGCCTTTGGATATTCTTCATTCAAAAGGTCAAGCGTAACTCCCTCAAGAGCTATGTTGTCAAAGTTTTCAACAATGTGCTTGAAAAATTTATCAAGATAACCATCTTCTTTAAGTTGCAAAATAGTCAAACCCATCTGCAAGCCATAATCTCCCAAATGAACATCAGAGATTGTCTTATCTCCCATGCCAATATGAAGTCTTTTCAATGCCTCCCCAACAATTGGAGAGCGAAGATGACCAACATGCAATTCTTTTGCAACATTCGCACCGCCATAATCAAACATAACAATTCTTTGATGAAAAACTTGTGGCACACCGCAATTTACATCACATGACACCAAATTGGCATAGTTTGTCAATTTCTTATCTTTAAGTTTGATATTGATAAAGCCTGGAGCCACCGCAGAAAATTCAAATTCATCATTTTCTTTAATATTAGAAACAATTTTGCTTGCAATATCAATAGGTTTTTGCCCAACCTCTTTTGCAATAAGCATTGCGATATTGCACTGATAATCACAAAGCTCTGGTCTGTTTGAAAAAGAAACTGTTATTTTAGACAAATTGTAGTGCATTGGCTCAACAGCAAAAAATTTCATATACTCGCCAAGATTTTCAGAAATTATAGAAACTATTTTGAAATTTACATCCATTGTTTTTCTCCATTGTTTTTTTTGAGTATAGCAAATGAAAAAAAAATAATCAACCAAAGGCGACCATATCACTTTTTATTTTTTTATGTTTTTCTAAATTTTTTGTAAGTAGAGTTAAAAAGAGTCGTATCCTAAAAAACAAAATGAGCCAATGGCTCAAAAAAAAGGGCTACTGCCCTTAAATTTCTTGTCTCGCCCTAAGCGCCTTTTCAAGTGTAATTTCATCAGCAAACTCAATATCACTACCCATTGAAATTCCTTGTGCAAGTCGTGTGACTTTGACACCAAGTGGTTTCAAAACTTTTGCAATATACATTGCGGTTGCCTCGCCCTCAACATCTGGGTTTGTCGCCATAATCACTTCTTCAACGTCATTTTTGCTCACACGAGAAAGAAGTTCTTTGATGCGTATGTCATTTGGTCCCTTGTTCTCAAGAGGATTGATACAACCAAACAGCACATGATAAACACCATCAAAACTCTTGATTTTTTCCATAGAAATAATATCTTTTGGCTCTTGCACAACGCATACAAGCTTTTTATTTCGTCTGCTGCAAATTGGGCAAATCTCACTCACAGAGTAATTTCCACACTCATTGCAAAGTCTGACTTTTTCTTTCACATCAACAAGTGCCTTGGCAAAGTTTTGAGCTTTTTCTTTGCTTCCTTCAAGAATAGAAAAAGCATAGCGTTGAGCGGTTTTTTTTCCAACGCCTGGTAATGCTCTAAAATATTCAATCAAGATTTCAATAGGTTCTTCAAATTCACTCATCTTTTCAGCACCATTTTTTTCAAATTTATCTTCCTGCAAGGCATTTCTCAATGATAAAAGCAATCACTCCTGCAACAGTCAACCATCCAAACAAAGACATACTTCTACATTCCTAAGTTTGGCAATTTATTTTTTTCATCATCAGCTATTTTGCTGAGTGCATCACCAATTGCAGAAGCAACTAAATCTTCAAGCATTTCAACATCATCAGGGTCAACAACCTCAGGTTTAATTTTTACACCTTTGACAGTTTTGTTTCCATAAAGAGTAACCTCGACCATTCCGCCACCAACAGAAGATGTGTATTCTGTGTTATCTATCTCTTCACGAATACGCTTCATATCCTCTTGCATTTTTTGTGCTTGACGCATAAGTGCCTGCATATTGTTTCCACCGCCAAATCCACCAAATCCGTATCCCATATCAATTCTCCTTGTTTTAAATATCCTAATTTTATTTTTATGCCTAAGCTAAAAAAATCTTTAATAAATTTTACTTATTTCACAGATTTTCTTTTGCTAATTTTACTTTTTCCCAAAAGAAAGGTTAGTCTTCTATCTGCATTCTATTACCAAAAAAGTTTTGCAATTTTTTGATATCCTTGTTTGTTTTCTGCTCATTGCTTTCAAATTTGATTGCTTCAAACTTCAAATCAAGCCCCTGCCAACGAATAGCCGTCTCAATATCACTTCTACCGTTTTCAAGTATGTCAATCAAAAAGTCATCACTTGAACGAATAATCAAACTGTTTCCCTCAATTTGTGCATTCGTAATATCTCCACATGCAACATGAAGTGCAACCTTTTTATGTTCTTTAAGATAAAGCACCACCTTTCCCCAAACATTGTTTGCAGTAAGTTTTGTCACATCTCTCTCAATTTTCAGTTTTTTTTTGCGTCAAAACCAAGCATTGCAGAAAGACAAGTCGTTTCCAAAAGCAATCTGACAGAAAGAGTGTAACGAAGTTCGCTCTCTGCACTTGAGAACACCTGCATGTACCTTATAAGGTCTTTTTCTTCAAACTTTTCTGACTGCTCTTTATACATAGCAAAAACATCATCTGTCAGATTCAAAATCTCATTTGCAGTCTCGCAAGATTTACAAACCAGCAAGTTTCGAGCATGCTTTGACAAATCTTTTGAAAATACAGCCAAGTTTTTGCCAGCCTTTTCAATCTCATCAATAAGCGATAAAACATGTCCAACATCCTTTTCTTTTATTTTATCAAAAAAATCAACAATAAGGTCATGGTCTGTTGTGCCAAGCACAGAAAGAGTCTTCTCTTTGGTTATATCCGCTTGACAGTATGCTGCAATTGAATCTGCAATTGAAAGAGTATCTCTCACGCTGCCCTCTCCAGCACTTGCGATAATTTTCAAGCTCTCTTCATCATATTTGATGTTTTCTTTGTCAAAAACCTTGACAAGCAATTTCATCAAATTATCTGTTGAAACGAGTCTAAAGTCAAATCTAACACATCTAGACAAAATTGTCTGTGGAAGCTTGTGAACCTCCGTTGTCGCCAAAATAAAGATTACATAAGAAGGTGGCTCTTCCAGAGTCTTTAAAAGTGCATTAAATGCACTGTCAGAAAGCATGTGCACTTCATCAATAATATAAACCTTGTATTTTGCCCCAACAGGCATAAATTTCACTTTGTCTCTGATTTCTCTAATGTCATCAACCTTGTTGTTTGATGCAGCGTCAATTTCAATGATGTTTATGTCATTCTCTTGTTCAAGTCGTTTGCAGTTTTCACAATTGCCACAAGCTGAGCCATGCACAGGAGCAAGGCAGTTTACCGCTCTTGCAAAAATCTTTGCCACACTTGTCTTTCCTGTCCCTCTAGAGCCTGTAAAAAGATAAGCATGCCCAATTTGGTCATTACTAATCTGGTTTTGAAGTGTCTTTGTGATATGGTCTTGTCCAATCACTCCTTCAAAACTTTTTGGTCTATACTTTCTGTAAAGTGCAATGTGATTCATCATTTCTCCAATCAATAATTTTCTTTTGCAATGACTGTGAAGTCATCAACATCCAAGCATGTTCCACCTATCAAAGCTCCATTCAAAAATTCAAGTGAAAGAACTTTTTTGTAATTGATAAGCGTAACTCCTCCACCATAAATAATGGAGATTTTTTTGCTAGCTTTGTCTGAATACAAATATTCAATTTCTTTTTTTATAGCCTCAACCATTTTCTGAATATCTTTTGAGGTAACATTTTTTCCTGAGCCAATTGCCCAAATTGGTTCATAAGCAATAACGACACTTTCAAGCTCATTTTCATAAATGCCCTTAAGGTCATCATCAAGTTGTTTTCTGACAAACGTAAGAGCCTGTTTGGCAGCTCTAGTTTGCATGCTTTCACCAACACACAGAACAACTTTAAGTCCATTTGCAAGTGCAGTTTTTATTTTTCTGTTAATAAGTTTGTCGTTTTCTTTAAATTTTGTTCTTCTTTCTGAGTGACCAATAATGACATATTCTGCCCCAAGGTCCTTTATCATGTTAGCACTGATTTCGCCGGTCAATGCACCATTCTCTTCATCAGAAATATTTTGTGCACCGTATTCAACTTTGCTTCCAGAAAGAATTTCTTTCGCAACACAAAGATGAGTATAAGGTGGACAAACCACAATATTGTTTTTTGAGCCTTTTGCCTTAGTTGCAAGTGTCATAGCATAAGCCTTAAACTCGCTTGGAGTTGTGTTCATCTTAAAGTTTGCAACGATAAGTTTTTTCATATTTCCTCCACGAAATCTTATTTATTGTCTATGATGTCGACAGCTGGCAATGATTTTCCTTCCATAAGTTTCAAACTCGCTCCACCACCGGTTGAAAGGTGACCAATTCTGTCGGCAAAGCCACTCACTTTAATGGCACTCACACTGTCACCACCACCCACAATTGAATAAGCATCTGCTTTTGCAACAGCTTTTGCAATCTTCATAGTGCCTTTTTTGAAGCGAGAATCTTCATATTTCCCAACAGGACCATTCCACATAACCTGTCTTGCGTTTAAAATCTCTTTTGTAAAAAGTTTTATACTAGCATTTCCAATGTCAAAACCAATCATATTTCCATCAAGTGATTTTGTCTTGACAACCTTTGTGCCAAGCAGTGCAACATGGTCAACAGGAAGCAAAATTTTGATACCTTTCTCTTTTGCTGTTTGCAATATCCTTTGTGCATCATCCACTTTGTCAAGTGAAACAATAGAGCGACCAACCTTTTTTCCTTGAGCCTGAAGGAAAGTGTATGCCATACCACCACCAATGATGATAGTGTCCGCTTTATCCATAACATTGTTTATAAGATTGATTTTATCATCAACCTTTGCCCCACCAAAAATTGCAACAAAAGGATGCTTTGGTGTTTTGAATGCGTTTTCAAAAACTGACAATTCTTTTTCTACCAAAAATCCAATGGCATTTGGAAGCTTTATTGCAACTCCATAAGTTGAAGCATGTTGTCTGTGACAAACTCCAAAAGCATCATTTACAAAGATGTCTGCAAGACGACAAAGTTCTTGCACCACTTTCGGATTGTTTCTCTCTTCACCTTCCAAAAATCTTACATTTTCAAGGAGCAAAATTTCCCCCTCTTTCATTTTTGCAACTTCATTTTCAGCTTCTTTTCCAGCAGGAGTCCTTGAAAATTTGACCTTATTTGGAAAGACTTTCATAAGATAAACAGCAACAGGGAAGAGAGATAAATACTTGTCATAACTGCTCTTAGGTCTGCCAAGATGAGAACATAAAATCACCTTTGCACCCTGACCAACAAGATATTTGATAGTTGGAATTTCAGCAGCAATTCTCGTGTCATCCAATATGTCTCCATAGTTGTCAAGAGGCACATTAAAATCACAACGCAGAAGCACTCGCTTTCCTTTTAAATTGTTCAAGTCTCTAATCGTCTTTTTCATTTATTCAACCCTTTAATTAAAGTTTACAACATTTGCAAGATAATTCAAAACATTTTTAAAAAATTATTTATTGATAAAATTAGCTCTCCTGCGAAAAAGCTTCTTTCAAAATTGTAAGGCACGCATCAATATCATCACAAGTTGCAAGCTTAAGTCTTATGCTTGCACTCATAGGCAAATCCGTTGCATACCACAAGAGGTGCTTTCTTATATAAAGTTTAAGCCAATTCTCTTCAAAATGTTCTCTCAATATGTCAATATGTTTTTTGACAACATCAAATTTGTTGAAATTTACTTTTTCTTCCTTAAGTTGAGCAAAAAGCCATGGCTTTCCCATAGAGCCTCTTCCAATCATAACTCCATCTACGCCTGTTTGTTTCATAAGCTTGTATGAAGCTTCGTCAACCACATCTCCATTTCCAATAACAGGGATTTTCAATTTTGCTTTTACACTTGCAATAGCCTCATAGTCCGCCTTGCCAGAATATCCCTGTGCAACAGTTCTTGCGTGAAAAGTTACAAAATCTGCACCACTATCTTCACACATTCTAGCAAACTCTAAATAGTTTTCGCACTCTCTACCTTTTCTAAATTTGACTGAAACAGGCTTTGTAGTTGAATTTTTTACAGCAGTTATTATTTTGCTAGCAAGCACAATGTCATCCATAAGAGCTGAACCTTCACCGTTTTTGACAATTTTTGGTGCTGGACAACCCATATTTATGTCAAAGCTATCAAATTTCTCTAACAAAGGACTTTTTACCGCATCCGCCATAAATTGTGACTCATGCCCAAATATTTGTGCTATTTTAATCTTCTCCGCATCTGTAGTCAATGTCATAAATGCAGTTTTTTTTGGATTGTGTTTCATTGCTCTTGCTGAAAGCATTTCGGTAACTGTCGCATCTGCACCAAAATAGGATGCCAAGTTTCTAAAACCGACATCACTAACCCCAGCCATTGGAGCAAGAATCAAAGGATTTTCTGAAAAATCAAGCTCTTTTATTTTCACAAAAACATAATATCACAAAACAAGTCTCTTTTCAAAAGAAAAAAGCAAGTCGAATCAAACTTGCCCATCTTTTTTTGGCATTTTCTCTAAACAAACTCACAGTTTAAATTAGTTTACGCCATATTTAAAACTGTCAAACCCTTTAAAACAAACAACCTTCTTTGGTTTGCAAAAATAATATCTTTTTGTTTGTGGGTTGAGAAATTTTCTAGACTTTTTCTCTTGCAAAGAGAACTTTCCAAAATTTCTGATGCTTACCTGTCCTCCCTGTGAGCAAACATCCAAAATCGCACCTCTCATCTCCTCAAGCACACACAAACACTTGCTTTTTGACATATTTGTTCTCTTCGACAAAATTTCTATAAATTCAGATTTATTCATAATTTTCTCCTCCAAGAAAACTATTGCTAAAATTCACGCTTTTAAACACCATTTTTTCTCTTTTTTAAAATTGAATAGACAATAGGTGCACAAAAAGTGAAATATACTAAACAACCAAGAGTAATTGCCAAAATAAGATTAACAATCAAATTAAAATAATCTTTTTGAATAAAAGTGTAGACTGTCAAACTCATAACCGCAGTTCCAAAGAGCATAAGTAAAAGCTCCCAAAAACTCAATCTGATTTTAAAAACATTTTTAAGCTTTATAAGACAAGCGGTTGCAATAAAAGCTGACATCAAGATGTTCCCAAACACGAGTGCATAGATGTTTACCGCAGAGATTCCTGCCAAAACAACTGTAGAAAGCCCTTTAATAATGCCTCCAATTGCGGTAACTATGACAATAAATTTAAAATTTCCGTTTGCCTGCAAAAGCATAATGAAATATTGCATTAGTGCAGTGAAAACAATTGAAAATGCACCATAAAGCATAAGTTCAAACACCACTTGCAACATTGTGCCAGACAAATCTGTGTAAACAAGTGGTAAAGCTTGCTTAGATATTGCAACCAGCCCAAAAGTGGTTGGAAGCAAAAAGAATATCAGCGTTTTGATTCCTTTCTCAATTATATGAGTGCTTCTTACTCCCTTTGAAATAAGATACGATATATTTGGAAGCAATGTTGTGGCTATTGCTACAGAAATGATAAGTGGGAAGTTTAAAAATGCTCCAGCAATCCCACTTTGAAGACCAAAAAGTTTGGTTGAAAGCCCACTTGAAAACCCAGCATCCATAAGCCTTGGCACAATAATAAGTCCATCAAACGCATTGACGAGTGGCAGTATGCTTGCAGAAAGCGTAAGTAAAAAGTTTACTTTGTCAAACTCTCTGTGTGCAAACTTGACAAGTCTCAAATCTTGAAGCTTTTTTGTCTCACCCTTTTTAAAAAGAAAAACACCAATCAAAAAGATAAGGGAAACAACCTCGCTTACAACAATTCCTAAAAATGCACCAAACACACCTTGACTTATACCAAATTTTCCAAAATAAAAAGCAAACAAAAGCCCAAAAGCAAACTTTGCCACTTGCTCCAAAATTTGACTTATTGCCGTTGGAAACATGTTTTCATAGCCTTGAAAATATCCTCTAAAAACCGCTAAGGTTGCTCCAAGTGGCAAAAGTGCAACAAAAAGCAAATACCCGCTTCCTGAAGCTATACCCTGAAAACCAGCAACAAACTTTCCACAAAAGAAGAAAAGTATGCCAATTAGAAGTCCAATCAAACAAGAAACAATTACTGACCTTTTTAAATAAGTGGAAATTCTTGCGTGTTCACCTCTTGCCCTTGCCGAACTTATCAGCTTTGAAAGACTTGCAGTCACTCCACCGCAAGTAAGGACAAGCGAAAAAGAATAAAGCGACATAATCAGTTGAAAGACCCCAATCCCCTCAATTCCAAGAAGATTGGTAAGCGGAAGTCTAAAAAGAGCCCCAAGACACTTACAAACAAAGCCACCCACAACCAAAACCAAGGCACTTACACCAAGCTTACGCCTCTTTTCTTCCACATTGCCACCTCACAAAAATGAATTTATAGAGATAGAGTGCCAAAAAGCAAAACAAATATGCAAAGAAAATTTTTAAAAAGGGTATTTACAAACGCAAATAATAGTGCTATAATGATGTCGAATAGAGTTACAAAGAGGAGAAAAACCTATGGCCAAAAGTTTAAAATCAAGATTATCTGAACTAAATATAAACTCATCATATCAACTTAAAACGCCTAGATATATCATAGATGGTCCATATAGACTTACTCAAGATGGCTTAGAAGAAATGGTAGAATGGAATGATTTTAAATATGATGTGACACAGACAAAAAAAATGATGTCCCCTAAAGGAACATTCTATGAGGCAATGTGCAGTCAAGAATCTGTAGCTTATTCATATAAAGATACCGAAACTCCTGATGATGATAGAGAACTCTTTAAACTTGATTGGATTGCAATGTATGACCAATTTGTAAGCATGGCAACTGATATAAAAGCAAGTGGAGGATTATTCATCTCTCCTAATTTTGAATACTTTAAAGATAAATTTGACAAAATAGAGATTTCAAGAAATTCGACAGGAAAAATAATAATACTAAATCCTTCAGCAGCAACTAGTTTGAGAGTTGAATTTTCATCAGTAATTAAGGAATGTATTGCACACAACTTTAACGAGGCTCAAAGATTAAATTCTTTACTTGATGAAAAAGACCAAATCGTTCCATTAGCTCGCTCAAGAAAACAAATGGAAAGGGTTACGAAAGAAGTCGAAAAATCTTTTGGAGGAAAAGGTGGGAAATAAAAAATGATGCGTTTGCATCATTTTTTTATCCAAAATTAGTTGTCCTACCACCAGAATTCTTTGATTGATGTGGGTCATCAAATTTTTCCACTTCTTTTTCATGTCCCTCATCGTCAAATTCTTCTACTTCCATTTCATCTTCGTCATCATTAAATTCTTCTGCTTCAGCAGTTTCTTCAAACCCAAAATCTTCTATTTCACCATTTAATTCACCTTCAACTCTTTTAGCCTCTTCTCTAGATTTTTGCATATTTCGTCTCACTGTCTCTGGGTCTTGCATTCTTCCTTCCTCATATCCCATTTCTTCAATTGGTGTTTGTGGAACAATTGGAGCTGTCTCTGGAGTTATTTCTCTTTGTGATATTGGCTCAATCGGAAGCGAATTTTCTTTTGATGGCAAGACCTTCTTTACATCTTCCACACTTCCCAAAGTCATTGGTTTGTAGTTTTTAAAGTCATAAACAAATGGCTTAACATTGCTTCCACCTTTTGCTTTTGACTTTTTCTTTTTTGAAGCATCTTGTTTTTTTGCAACAGTTTTTTCTTCAGGTTTATTTTCTTCTTTTTCTCCGCCACCTTCCACAAGAATAGGACCACTTTTTCCTCTAACTCGGTCAATAGGCTCAGAATAATCCATTAAAATCTCCGCTCCGCCTTTCATTTCAAGTATGGTTTCAAAGCCATTATGCTTTGCAACCACCTTGTCCAAAATCTGCTTAAGTCTTGTGTGGTCTTGTGCAAGTGATGGGTCTTTTTTTACAAGTTCTTCAACATAAGCACGATAATCTCCTTGTATTTTAAGCCCCAAAGTGCCGCAGTTATCCAAGAGTTTGAGAAGTCTGACTATGTAAAGTTGAGATAAAATTTCAATCAGTTCTTTATTGAAATGATATTCACCATCAAGTTCTTTAAGTCTGTAAAACACATCACTGTCTTTGTCTAGTGGTGTTTCTTGCAAGTTTATGTTCCAAGTTTTGTAAACATTTTCCTTAAAACTTGGAGAATAAATTTCAACAAAATTTCCAAGTGAAGTCAAATGTTTTACATCTTCATCCAACTGATGTTCTATCTCAATAAGATAGAGTTCTGCTTGACAATAAGATTCTGAAATGTCTAATTCTACCTTAAAATTTAAGTTGTAGCCCTTATATTTTGTGAAAGCATACACAACATTGTCAACCCTCTCTTGCAACACTTTTGGAAGTGATATAAGCTCTTGCATAAGTTTTTCATCTTTAAAAACATATTTTCCGTCAGCAGAAAACTCTCCAAGCAAAAGATTTGCTCTCTTTGCTTGATAATATGAAACTTGGTCAAAGCTTCTTATTATTCTTTCTGAATTTGGATTTTTTTCTTGTCTACCCTCAGAGTTTGTTGCTTCAAGTCTAGACTTATCCTTTCTTTTCTTTTCCATAGTTGTATTATACAATACGCCAGCCACTTTTGCAACAGTTTTTTTTAATGTATAAAGGTTATTTTCTTAAGAAAGTTACACAAAGAGGCTTTTCTTTTATGTCGTTTAAAGTGATGCCATTGGCAACACATTTCCCATCTTGATTGAAAAGGCAATGTGCATTGCAGCCTATATTGATTGTTTTTGAATCTCTTTGAGGTGCATATTTGGGTGGGTCATCCGTAAAAATTCTCTTTGTCTTATCAAGCACTGTTTTTCCTGAATTTTTGTCATATTGCTCACATTCACAACTCTTTTTTATCAAAATCCCTTTTGCTTTGCATGTGTAATGTTCATTAAATTTGCAAAGTGTCTTTCTACATCTTATATCCATATCCTGTCTCCTGTCTGAAATATTGACCATTCCTTGACAAAACAAACCTAAATAATGTAAACTTGCAATATAAGAGGTGATATATGAAAGTTGTTTTACTTAAGGATGTAAAAGGCACAGGAAAGAAAGGAGAAATAAAAGAAGTTTCTGACGGTTTTGCAAAAAATTTCTTATTTAAAAATGGAAGTGCTAGAGTCGCTGACAACAGTGCATTAAACGAAAATAAAATTCAAAGTGATGCAGCAAAATACCACAAACAACAAGAAATACTTGCCGCAAAAGAGCTTGCTAAAAAGATTGAAGGAAAGAGCGTAACTCTTCAGATTAAATGCGGTCAAAATGGCAAAACCTTTGGCTCTGTGACAAGCAAAGAAATTGCTGATGAACTTGCAAAACTTGGAATTGCCATTGACAAAAAGAAAATTGATTTAAAAGATGCCATTAAAACTGCAGGCACATTCTCTGTTATTGCAAAAGTCTATCCAGAAATTTCGGCAAAGTTTACTGTTGTCGTTGAAGCAAACTAAGAGTTTTGGCATAACTATGACTTTGATTAAATAAAAAAAGACTAAAAAAATTAGTCTTTTTTCTTTTTCATAACACAATATCTTCTTGTGATAAGATTTGAAACCGAACAGGAAATTTGATTTACAAAATTGCGTAAATCTTCAAGTTCTTCAACATTCAACCCTCTAGCAAGCTCCATAGCAATTGAAGTAGCCAGCAAAATCATCTCTTCATCTGTGCATTTCATATCTATTTATATTAATTTTCAATCGTTTTTGTGCTTTGCTTAAAGGGCTTTGCACTTTGTAAACAGTTCTACAAATTCGTCCAAAGAAAAACTTTCTGCTCTTCTCGCCAAAAGCTCCTCACCCAAAGCCTCTTTAAGTTTGCTTTTGTCATAAAATGAACTTAGATTGTTTAATAGGGTTTTTCTTCTCATAGCAAAACACGCACGCACAAATTTAGAAAACTTTTCCTTGTCAATAGTTTTAAATTTATCTTTCTCTATTTCAATATGCAAAATAGCAGAATCCACATTTGGTGCAGGATAAAACATCTGTCTGCCAACAATTCTTGTGATTTTTGCACTACCATAAATTGCAGTCACAACTGTAGGGATGCCATAATCCTTGTCTCCAACTTTAGAGCAAATTTTCTCTGCCACCTCTTTTTGAACCATTATTGTCAAACTTTTCACTTTTGTGCCTTCTTCCAAAAGTTTAAAAATGATTGGAGTCGTGATATAATATGGCAAGTTTGCAACCACTTTAAACTCTCCATCAAATTGATTTTCTACATCTGACATTTTAAAATTCATGAAGTCGTCAAAAACAAAATCAACGTTTGCAAGTTTCAAACCGAGCAAATGCTCTTTCAAATCTTTATCAATTTCATAAGAAACAACTCTCTGTGCATTTTCGCTTAAAATTTCAGTTAGACTTCCTGCTCCTGCCCCAATTTCAAGCACAGAAGAATTTTCGTCTACTCCCGCATCCATACAAATGGCTCTAAGCAAATTTTTGTCACTTAAAAAATTTTGACCGTATTTTTTCTTAAACACAAAATCTTTCATAAACCAAACACCCTCTGTGCATTTTTTGTAGTAATTTTAGCGACTTCTTCAATTGAAATACCTTTAAGTCTTGCAATCTCATCAGCAATATAAACAACATTTTTAGGTTCGTTTTTCTGCCCTCTAAAAGGCACCGGCGACATATAAGGACAATCTGTCTCAAGCAAAATTCTCTCAAGTGGAAGCATTTTCACAACTTCTGGAAGATTTTTGGCATTTTTAAAAGTCACCACTCCGCCTATTGAAAAAGAAAAGCCAAGTTCAAGAAGTTCTCTCGCACTCTCTACGCTTCCTGAAAAACAATGTAGCAAGCTTGGACAAATTGGCTTGTTGTTTTTTAGCAATTCAATAGTCTCGCCCATAGCATCACGACTATGAATAACGACAGGTTTTTTAAGCTTGTTTGCAAGTTGAATTTGTTTAATAAAAAATTCTTTCTGTCTATCTTTGTCAAAGCCCTCTCTATGAAAGTCCAAGCCTATCTCTCCAATTGCAACAACTTTTTCATCCATTGCAAGGGCTTCCAATTTTTCAAGAGAAGTATCTTCAATTTCATTTGTGTTTTCTGGATGAAAGCCAACATTTGCAAAGACTCTTGCAAATTGCTTTGAAAGCTCGACAGCTTGTTTTGATGATGAAAAATTAAATGCAGAGCAAACTATATTTTTTACTCCAGCATCTTCCGCTCTTTTTACAACTTCTGCCACATTTTCAAAACAATCGCTTGTTATGTGTGCATGAACATCAACAAATTCCATAATTAAAGTATATCAAATCTCATTCAATTAATCAATAATAACGACGCTTAAACAAAGTTTTTTATGTTGAGTCGCCTCTGCAAAATATAGTAATATATCTTCGCCATTTGCTCAGGAGTCTCTTTCATGCCATTTCTAAGCCAGCTCATCTCAAAATTGAAAAGTTCTCCCACAAACATAGCATTTGAATATTCTCTTATTCGAGAATGTTTGCCGTTTTCTGCCAAAATATCAAAGGCTTTGCAATAGCACCTAAACAAAAGCCAATCCATATTCTTGTCCAAAAGCAACTTGATTTTGTCACTATAAGTCTTAAAAGTCTCAAGAGTGGTGACCATTATATTTTTTACTTTAAAAGAAAGGGCTCTCTCCTTTTGGATTTCATCCACAGTCTTTACGAATATTTCAAATATATAACTTTCTATAACATCTTCTTTGCTGACATAGTTTCTGTAAAAGCCCATTCGACTGACCCCAGCCTTGTTGATAATATCTGTAATTGTTATATCATCAAACTCCTTTTTTTCAAGAAGTTTAAACATTGATTGTGAAATACAATCCCTAACAAAAATATTGTTTTTGTTTTTTCTGACATTTTGCTGATACATTTTTCCTCCATCTGTCACAGCTCGTGACTATTCTACATTTTTCTCTTCACGAATCAGTAAATATTTGGTAGACTACAAACTGTTACAAGTGTAACATACAAAAATTAAAAAAGCAAGAAAAGGTAGAAATATTATGATAAAAATTATTGCAGATAGCACATGCGATTTGTCTCCTGTTGAGGCTGAAGCTTTGGGAGTGACAATCATCCCTATGAAAATTCTTATTGATGAAAAAGAATATACTGCTGGAGTAAATCTAACACCTGAAGAGTTTTATGAAAAACTTGCAAACTGCAAGAAACTCCCACAAACAACTCTTATCACGGATTTTGAATATGAAGAGACAATCAAATCTGCTATGAAACAAAATGATGAAGTTTTTGTTATGTGTCTTTCAAGTGAGCTTTCTGGCTCTTTCAACAATTTACAAAGAGTCTATGCTGAAATAAACTCTCCAAAACTTGAAATATATGACACAAAAAGTGTAACATTTGAATATAGTGCAATTGTTTATGAAGTAGTAAAACTTTCAAAACTTTGCAAAACTGCAAAGGAGTTGAAAGAAAAATTGCAAAAAGCCGTAGAAAAACTGAGACTTATTGCTGTTGTCGACAATGTTAAATATCTTATCAAAGGCGGAAGATTGTCACTTATGAAAGGCTTGGCTGTCACCGCATTAAACATCAAGCCTGTGTTGACAATTAAAGACGGCAAACTTTCCGTAATTTCAAAGGGCATTGGTTATCAAATGGCATGCAGAAATCTTGTAAAAGAAATTAAGGACCTTGACACAACAAAGCCTGTTTATTTTGGACACTCAAATGATGAGACCAAGCTCAACATTGTCAAAAACTGCGTGAAAGAAAGATTTGAAATCAAGACTTCAAAAACGTGCATAGTTGGTGCAGTAATCGGTACTCACACAGGTCCAGGCTGTGCTGGAATTGTTTATTTTGAAAAATAAGAGGTTTTCGCCTCTTTTTTTATTGTTTGATAACAAAGCATTACACTCTTTAAACCAAAGCACATCTTGTCTAGCTTTGGTCTTTTTTTTCTTTAAAAAACATAAAATTTCTTATGAACATTTTTTGGACAATCATGATGCTTTTCAGCATTTTTGTACTTCTTGTCACAAATCCATCAGCAGTGCTTTCAGAGATGATTGGAGCTTCAACAGATGCACTTAAACTCTGCATAGAACTCTGTGCAATCTATGCCGTTTGGCTGGGCATCATGCAACTCGTTGAAGCAAGTGGACTTGCGGAAAAACTTGCAAAACTTCTTCGCCCTCTCATAAAAAAGATTTTTAGAGTGGAGGATAAAGAAACTCAAAAGATTATTGCCATGAATGTCTCCGCAAATATGCTTGGGCTTGGAAATGCCGCCACTCCTATGGGCATCCGTGCAATGCAAGCACTTGACGACAAATCAGGCAAAGCGAATTTTGCAATGATTACGCTTATTGTCATCAATGCCACTTCAATTCAGCTTCTTCCAACCACTGTCATTGGACTTAGACAAGCCTGTGGCTCTACCAACCCTGCTGACATAATTTTTCCAACCCTTCTTGTGACATTTTTTACAACTGCTCTTGGCATCTTTCTGGTGCATACAATAGACCGCATAATAAACAAAAAGAGGAGAAAATCATGAGTATTTACATTCTTCCAATACTTTTTCTTCTTCTAATCATCTATTGTTGTTTTAAACGAATAAACACCTATGACCATTTTGTAAAAGGTGCAAAAGGAGCAATAACTCTTGTGGTTGATATTTTTCCTTTTATCGCCTCAATTCTCATTGCAGTAGCCCTGCTTAGAGTGAGCGGAATTACCACTTTTTTGGGAAAAGCTCTTTCTCCACTATTCAATGTTTTGGGAATTCCAACTGAGCTTTGTGAACTTGTGTTGCTTCGCCCATTCACCGGCAGTGGAAGTTATGGAATACTCGAAAACATCTTCACAACCTACGGTGCTGACAGTTACATCTCACGTTGTGCCTGCGTGATTATGGGATGTAGCGAAACAATTTTTTATGTCGCCACTGTTTACATCTCACAAACAAAAGTAAAAAAACTCCTCTATGCCATCCCTGTCGCACTTGCTTGCTCGCTTGTCGGCACAATCCTTGCTTGTCTTGTCTGCAAAATAATATAAAAAATTACATTAATATTAATATTTTGATGTTTTTTATCCAAACCTCTTGACAAGTCCCCCCCCCATGTTAAAATCATCTTATAAACAAGGAGGAAATAAATGGCAGAATTAAGATTGAAAGCATATCCGGTAAGTCAAAGGCAACAAATGAAATTGGCAAATAAATTTCGTGCATTTGCAAGTGCAGACTTGTCAGAAAGAGCAGAAAAAGAAGGGGCACGGAAAAGTGAACATTATGGCACAGGCCATTATCCCACCAGAAGTGCTCATGGAACTTCGTTTATATGCTATGTAGCTGCTTATGGTGCCCTCATCGATGTCCGTAGTAACTCCTCTGACTCCGGTGTTCGTGTCGCTTTGCAAATAATCTACAATCCAAATAACAGCATTGTAAAGAGTTGCCACAGTGTAAAAAGAACTGCAGAAATCCAAATAACAAATTTTAAAGTTGAAAAAGTAACAAATGTAGCACCTGTTGTAACATTTGGAAAAAAAGAATATATATGGCTCAACAAAGAAGAATGTGAAGCCGGCACTGCAAGTACGATGGAACTTGTAAGTTTGGTCTTGGTAGCAAAAAGTGTGCCTTTTGACAAAAATAACGGTACCACTGATTTTGCATTGGCAACAGAGATGCACGAGCAGTATTTGCAACTTGCAACTGAAGATTGCACAAAGGAAGAACTTGAAATGCTTGTTAATGTCCGTATGAGTGAAAAAGACAACTACAACAGTGCAACGCCAATTATTAGAACAAAAGAACAACAAATGTGGGAAGAAAAGATAAGAGAAAATGCAAATGAGTTTTTGAATCTTCCAACAGAGTTGTTTGAAAGCGAAGAGTATGTTTGTGAATGTTTGGATATTGCAAAAGATGTAATAAAACAAGAAACTATGGGGCTAAAAACAATTTCAGATGAATATGTACAAAATTTTGGAGAACAACTTAAATCCTTCTCAGAAAAAATAGAAAAAGAGAAAAAAGTGCTAAAAGAAAAAGAAGTTGCACAAGAAAAAACAAATCAAAATAAAGCAACCATTTTGGCAATGCTTGATGGTAAAGGAGAAGGAAAATAATGAAAAGAGAAGATTTTTTAGAATGGTTGAATACCGAGTTCGAATTACTTAAATTTGATGTTATGAAAAATTAAAAACAATTTTCTTTTAATAAAAAAAGACTGTTTAGCAGTCTTTTTTTAATCTTTTTATTCACAAAAATGCTTGGTGTGAAGCGTTTTGATATATTTTCCGTCCGCATCATTTCTGGTCAGATTAGGCAGGATTTTGACGCCATATTTGCCGCCTTTGACTGCTTTAATCACAACCAAATTTATTTCACCCTTTCCGTTTTCAGTGAAGAACATCTCTTTTGTCGTCAATTTCTCTTTTTGAAGTGCAAATATAAGTTCTGCCACTCGCTCAGCCATATAAACACAATAAAAACTTCCGCCGTCTTTCAGCATTTTGCTCGCCGTCTCAGCCAAAACTTCAACAGGCAAACAGACATCTTCTTTGGCAATTTTCTTCACCTCTGCCTGCTCAAAGTTTGTTGCCTTATAGAATGGTGGATTTGAAACAACCACATCCACACTCGCAGGTTTTAAATACTTTTTGAAGTTTTTGACATCTTCACAAACAACTTTTATCTTATCTTGCAAATAGTTGAGTTTGATATTTCTCTCACAAAGCTCTGCCATACAAGTTTGAAGTTCAAATGCAACAATATCCTGAAGTTCATTTTTTGCTTGAATAAGAATAGAAATCACTCCGCAACCAGCACCAACTTCAACCACTTTGTCAGCCTTTTTTGTTTTGACAAAGTTTGCCAGCACCACACTGTCAGAGGTAAAACAATAGAGGTTTTTGTCTTGAATAATCTTAAGCCCTTTGCACTGCAAATCTTCAACTCTTTCGCTGTCTTTCAAAATCATTTCTCTTCCTTTTTGAAAGACACTTCAGCAAGCGGAAAGGTCTTTATCTCAACATCTTCTCCGTTGACAAACTTAACATCCACTTCTCTTTTGAGAAGATTGTTAAACACAACACTTCCCCTGCCACTTTTTGTGTTTACAAATGAGCCTACCTTTGGCATAAGTTTAAGAGCTTCTTGATAGACAGGGTTTTCATAAGCAATACAACACATAAGCTTTCCGCAAAGTCCACTTATGCTTGCAGGATTTAAGGATAAGTTTTGTGTCTTTGCCATCTTCATAGAAACATGGTCAAACTCTCCCATGTTTTGCACACAACAACAAATTTTTCCGCATGGACCAAAGCCACCCAACATTCTTACTTCATCACGGTTTCCAATTTGACGAAGCTCAACTCTCTTTTTGAGAACAACAGCAAGTTTTTTCACAAGGTCACGGAAATCCACTCTATTCTCTGAAGTGAAATTTACGATATATCTTGAATTGTCATAACTTGCCTCAATCTTGACAATTTTCATATCAAGCTTTTCGTCTTTGGCGAGTTTTTTTACCATAGGATAAAACTTTTCAGCCTCTTTGTCATACTCTTCCGCTTTCTTGACAGTCTCCATAGATGCCACAGACAAAACACGTTTTAAGGCAGAGACAAGTGTGCTTGCATCAACAGTTTCTTTCTCTTTGATTATACAGCCAAGGTCTGTCCCCTTTTCTGTATCCACCAAAACATAGTCTCCTTGTTTAAGCTCCAAACCATTTGGGTCAAAAGAATATATATGGTTGCTGTTTTTAAATTTTACTCCAACAACTTCTACTTGCATAAGTATTTTACCTCCAACATTTTAAGAAGGAAATTGTCAACGGCTACTGTCACATTTCCATTAAACTCCAACTTCTCTCTAAGTCTTGAAATAAGTTTAGATATTTCGCAAAGTGCTTCAACAGAAAACTCAGGTTCGGCATCTTTAAGCTCTTTTAAATATTTGTCAAGATGACAAAGCTGTTCGCTTTCACATTTAAGTTTCAACATATCTTCAATGCAAAGTGAAATAATCTGCAAAATCAAATCTAAATTTAGCTTTTCTTGAATGATTTTTTTAGAGAAAGCTAAAACCTGCTTACTGTTTTTAAGCTCAGTAAAAATGCTCACAGCCAAACTTGCAAGAGATTCAAGCTCGGATTTTTTTGAAAGTTCAATAGTCTTTCCAAGATACCCCTCTCCAAGCACACAAGCCAGCTTATCTTTGCAAAGCACACTTATCTCCTCTTGAGAAAGTGGAAGAATTTTTATTTTGTCACAACGGCTCTTTATCGTTGGCAAAACTTTGCCTTCATTTTTTACACTCAATATAAAATAAACATTTTTTGGTGGTTCTTCCAAAATTTTCAAAAGTTTGTTTTGAGCTTCCTCTGTGGAAACATCAAAATTGTTTATTAAAAAAATTTTGTAAGGCAAATTGACAGGCTTTATAAAACTCTCGCTGACAATTTCGTTTGCATCAGCAACCAAAAGTTTTGCATTGTTCTTTGGATACATTTTTATATCTAAGTCTACTCTATTTTCAATTTTCAAAAACTCCGCACTTTTTTCATCAAACAAATCAAATGTTGGATACTCCAAAAGCAGTGCCATCAAAATTAATGTTTTTTGACTTGTCAAACTGTCATCACAAAGAAACATTATTGAATTTGAAAGAGTGCCATTTTCTTTCTTTTTCAACAAATTTTGAAAAAAATTTTGTTTTTTAATCGTTTCAACAATTCCCACGCATTAAGTTTATCACAAATCTGTGAAAAATGCAAAAATAAAATTGCATTATTTCTAATGCATTTTTATTACTATTTTTAAAACTTTCTTTCAGCAGGAGAAATTTTTGCCTCTGATTTTTGCTGTCCTCGTTCAATATCCCCTCTCAAATCGGACAACCTTTTTCTTTCAAAGTCATTAAGAGTCTCTTTATTCTCATTCATAGAAGAAAATTGTTGTTCAAAAGTCAAATTTGAAGAAGCATGGTTGGCATTGTACTCTCTATCTATCTCATTTTTTGTTCTGCAAGTGTAATGAAATTGACCTTGTTCATCAAGTTCATACTTATGATACATTCCTCCAAGCCCCTCAAAAACCTTTCCAAAAATTTGAGATTTTTCTTTTTCTGAAAAGTTTTGTGCATTTTCACTTACCCAGCTTGCAATACTTTCTGGATTTGTATGCCACAATCCTTCAGCAACATAGTCTAAAGCATAACCATCTCGTCTTATATTTTCTGCGTCAGATTGACTTGTTTGAGCATCGTCACCAATTACTGTGACAGCACTTTGCAACACAACATTTTCGCCATTTAAAACGGACTCAGTAACACTACATTGTTTAACTCGCAAATCATTCAAGCGAGCATTTTCAAAGTCTGACAACTCATTTGCATTTTGTTCCATTGCCTCAATTTGCTCAATGGCATCAATATTTCCGTCTGAATGTTTTGAGAAAAATTCCTTGTCAATTACTTCAGCGGTTTTAGAAATGTGCTTGAATTGATTGTTTGCATCCAGCTCAAACTTGTGATAAGAAGAACCTGCACCAACAAAAACTGTGCCCATAATTTCTTTCTTCTCTTCGTTTGTAAGATGGTCGTAATTTTCCTTTATCCAATTTGCAACATTTTCTGGGTTTGAAAATTGAAGCTCATTTGCAACAAATTCAACTACCCCACCAACTCGTCTGAGTTTTTTGAGTTGCTTGCTTCCCTTTGAAGTTTTCTTTGTTTTTTCTTTTTTCTCTTTGTTTTCTTCTTCTCTTAAAACTTTCAAGTTAAACTCCAAATCAGCCATACGTATCATTTCAAAACTTGATAGTTTTGTTTCGTGTTCTTCCATTGACCTAATCATTTCTTCAGGTGAAAGGTATCTTCTCGCAAAATTGACATTATATTGTCTGTCAATAGCTCTGCCACATCTACAGAAATATTTAACTTGCCCCTGAGCATCAAGCTCAAAGCTGTGAAACAAGTTGCCAAGACCAGAGTAGACTCTTCCAAAAATTTGTTCCTCTTCAGCTTTGGTAAAATCCTTATAATTGCTTTTAACCCAACCAACAATACTTTCTGGGTCTGTGTGCCAAAAGCCCTCTGAGATATAATCAAAAATACCTTCATGTTGTCTAAGATTTTCCAAAAACATAAGTTTCTCCTTTGTACTTTTTTAGTATAACATTATTATGGTAAATTGTCAATTTCTAAAATTTCTTACGGTTTTTTCTTGTTTCAATTTTTCTTTCAATAGCTTTATATATTTCGCCAATGAAAATAATAGAAACGGATAGAGCAAACACCACAATCCAACAAATTGGGCTAAGCTTTTGCAGTTTCAAAACACTTCCAAATTTTGTAAACATCATAAGTGCCAAAAGTCCAAATCCAGCCAAAAGTGACAAATTGAAAAATTTGTTTTTGAAAGGATTTGATTTAAACAAACTTTCCTTTGTGATAGCGGTAAACATATAGAAGAGCTGAATAAGGTTGAGCGTGTAGAATGCCATAGTTATTGCAACGCTTTCATTGTGAGCAAAATAACCAAACAAATAAGCACCCATTGTCAATATGGTCTGGATGGTACCCAAAACAATTATGCCCATTCCAACTCCATTTGAAAGCAAGCCCGAAGCTTTGTCTCGAGGTTTTTCTTGCATTATGGTCGACTCTACCTTTTGCGTTCCGAGTGCGATTGCTGGCAACGAATCAGTAATCAAGTTTACAAACAGAATTTGTACAGGAAGAAGAAAAGTTCTGCCTGGTAAAAGAATTGTTATTAAGAAAAGTGCCAAAATCTCTGCCATATTGGCTGAGAAGAGATATTTGATTGTTTTTTGAATATTGCTATAAATCTTTCTACCTTCTTCCACTGCAACAACAATTGTGGCAAAGTTGTCGTCTGTGATGATAATATCTGCCACATCCTTAACAACGTCAGTCCCTGTTTTGCCCATTCCTATTCCTATATCAGCTTTTTTCAAGCTTGGAGCATCATTTACCCCATCTCCTGTCATGGCAACAATATGACCTCTTTTTTTCAAAGCCTCAACAATCCTAACTTTGTGAGCAGGAGAGACTCTGGCAAAAACATTTTTATGCTCAACCACTTTTGCAAACTCTTCGTCATCAAGTTTGTCTATCTCATCTCCAGACAAAACCTCGCCTATTGATTTTGCAATGCCCACTTTTTTTGCAATAGCAAAAGCTGTGTCTTTAAAGTCACCGGTAATCATAACAGAACGCATACCTGCACTATGACATTTTTTTACAGCATCAAAAATCTCTTTTCTTGGTGGGTCAACAATTCCGCAAAGTCCCAAAAATATCAAATCATCTTCCACAAGACTTTGCTCTTGCAAAGGTTTGTATGCAAAAGAAATCACCCTAAGAGCATCCTCGCACATGGCTTTATTTTGATTTAATATTTTTTTCTTTATCTCTTCAGTTAAAGGAAGAACTTTCTGTCCATCAGTGTAAAACTTGCATTTGGCAAGCACTCTATCCAATGCCCCTTTTGTAAAGCAATATTTTTGACCGTCAACAAAATTTGCAGTGCTCATCATCTTTCGGTCAGAGCTAAAAGAAACTTCTTCCACCCTTTTACATTTATCAAAAACCGCTTCTCTAAGACAATTGTTTTTCTTTGCATAGTTTAAGAGTGCAACTTCTGTAGCTCCACCAACATAACCTTTTTCGCCCAGCTTCGCATCATTGCAAAGCACCATATTTTTCAAAAAAACATCAAAAAACGCACTTTTTTTGCTGTAAAAAGTAAAAACTTTCTCTACAGTCATTTTGTTTTGAGTTATTGTGCCGGTCTTGTCAGAGCAAATCACATCACAAGCTCCAAGCGTCTCAACTGCGTGCATGCGTTTGACAATCGCCCTTTCTTTTGACAGTTTTGCAATGCCCAAACTCATAATGATTGTTATTACTGCTGGCAGACTTTCTGGTATCGCAGCAACAGAAATTGCAACTGCCGTCAAAAAGGCATTCAGAATCTCGCTTGGATTTGAAATAACCTCAAGCACAAAAGTAATTGTTGCAATAAGTAAAATCAAATAGGTCAATATCTTGCCAACCACTTTTATATCTTTCTGAAGTTTTGTCATATCCTTTTTGGTCTCTTTGAGACTTTGGGCAATCTTTCCTATTTCAGTTTGAGTTCCTACAGCAAAGACAATGCCTTTGCCATGACCATTTTCAACAACACTTCCAGAATAAGCAATATTTTTTCTGTCTGCAAGGGCTGTATCATTGAAATATACAGCATTTGACTCTTTGTTTACAGCTTCGCTTTCTCCTGTAAGAGCAGACTCGTTGATTTTGAGATTTGTACTTTCAAATAGTCTTACATCTGCAGGCACAATACTTCCAGGTTCAAGACAAACCACATCTCCAAAAACAAGGTCTGTGGTTTTTATTTTTATCATCTTTCCTGCTCTTATTACCATGGTCTCTGGCTGGGTCATTTTCTTCAAACTGTCAATGGCTTTTTCACTCTTTCTTTCTTGCACAACTCCAAACAAACCATTCATTATGACAATGCCCAAAATTATTCCGCCATCAACTATTTCACTTGATGACTTTTCCAACACACCCATAATTATTGATATAATTCCTGAGACAAGCAAAACCAAAACCATAAGTTCTTTAAGCTGACAAAGAAATTTGACAAAAAAGGACTGTCTCTTTTCAGGCTTGATAATATATTTTTTGCTGTCTGTCAAACGCTTTGCAGCATCAGTTTCACTCAGCCCATCTTTTTTGCTATCTAATTCCAAAAAACATTCTTCAATACTTTTTTTATAAAATTCTTTTTCTTTCACAAATACTCCTGTGATAATCTATTTTTTTTATTTAAAGCAATATCACCATTCGACAATTTTCTTACAGAACAATAAAGGAAATTATGCTCATCAAAAACAAATAAAAAGCAAAATATTTTAGATTGGAGTTTTTTGTTAATTTAATCATGACTTTTATTGCAAAAATGCCTGTTAGAAACGCAGTAAAAAATGCAATAACAACTCCCACGACTGAAACATTTAATGCTTGTCCTCCCATAGCAATTTCAACAATTTCCATCAAAAGCGAAAGCACTATGATTGGGATAGACATAAGAAAAGAAAACTTTGTAACATCTTCTTTCTTGTTTCCACAAAGAAGTCCACCACTGATTGTAGTTCCTGACCTCGAAACCCCTGGAAACACTGCAAAGCCCTGAGCTACACCAATTAAAAAAGCAGATTTAAAAGTCATATCCTTTTGTTTCTTGCTTTTTGCTAGTCTTTCACTTGTCAAAAGCAAAACTGCTGACACCAAAAAGCAAAGAGGCAACAACATTCCAGAAAATGACAGCTTGATGATTGGCATAAGGATTAAACACAAAATGCAAGTAGGAATAGTCGCCACTACTATCATCATTGACTCTCTTGAAAAAGGATGTCTTATCATTTGCCAAACATCTTTTCTAAAAACTATGAGAATGGATAAAAGAGTAGCAACATGCAAAATAATGCTGACAAACAAACTCTCTTCAACTTTCATCAGTTTTGAAAACAAAACCAAATGCCCTGAAGATGAAACAGGCAAAAACTCAGTGAGTCCTTGGACAAGCCCTAAAAAAAATAAAGCAAGGATTTTCATTTAAGCCTCCTTGCTTTATTTATATTTGCTAGTTTGCAAAAATATTTTCTTAATTGACACTATTTCAGAGTTTTCGCCTCATCACTTGTTTGCCATCATTTCTCTACGTTTTTTACGCTTCTTAGCAACAATAATCAAAACGACAACAACAATCAAAACAAGTCCGCCAACTCCAGCAATCAAGTAAACATACCAAATATTTGTTTTGTCTTTCAAAATAACTGCATTTGGAGAAAGCACTCCAAACAAGCCATCATAAGAAACTGCTTCATAAATATACGCATTGAATATTTGTGAAACTGTATGCCCATTGAAATTGAAATATCCATTGAAAGAATATTCAATCGTGCCAATTGGCGTCCAGAATTTTTCTGGAATTGTGAGATTGTCCATCAAGATATAACTTGCACTTCTAAATTGAACACCTCCGCTTGAAACCACACCAGAATTGCATAGTTGCATCATAAGCACCAAATCTTCAACTGTAAAGATTTGATAAGGGTCATCATCTGTGCCAGAACCTTTAAAGTTTTTCACTGTTGTTTGATGATTTTCCCAAAGCACTCTGCTGTAGCGGATTTCAATTTGTATTGCCCCTACAATATCATTGCTTTCTATAAAAGTTTTACTCAAAAGAATATTTCCTTCACTATCTGTGAAGAGTTCTACATTTGTAAAGACTTTATCATAATTTCTCAAAACCATAGAAGCTATTTCGTATCTATCATTGGTAACAAGTCCAATATTGATGCCATCGGTCTCTGTTGAAACAGAAATTTGGTCTGTTCTTTTTCCACCGAAGGTTGCATAGCCTGCCAAAGTGACAGAGTTTAAATCAATGGCGTTTGGAACTTTGTCAGTATCAACAAAATCTCTATTTATGTAAATTGAGATTATTTCATTTTTGAAATGTGGTAACACTCTCAAAATCTCACCGTCTGGGCAGTTTGTTATCGTCAAATCATAATATGAAGCCCCATCAGCAAAGCTTGCCAAAACAATTCCGTCAACATTCCAAACAGGTGTAAAGCCATAATCCGTCGCAACAACAAATGTCACTCTGTCGCCAACTCTTACATCAATTTGGTCAAGTGTAGGAACAAAGCCATTAACACTGTAAGCTCCAAGCCTATACACTCTTACGGTGTTGTCAGTTGAAGTCACTATTGCATTGAAAATCTGACCAAAGGTATAATCATACATCTTTCCTTTTTCATCTGCAAAGCTCAATGTAAAAGTTTTGCCTTGCAAATTGAGTATAAGGGTTGTCTTTGTATCAACTCTCAAGCCGTCCCATTCTTTTGACCACCAGCTTTGACCATTTGTAATATTGTTCCATCTCACAAACTCAAAGTCATTTTCATTGAAATTGGCAACAACTTTAAATGGTTTTGTTGTGTCAACATATTTCTGTTCTACAAGAGCTCTTGCTTGAACATCAGAAGTCTCTTGCTCAAGTATGAAATCACCTTCTCCACCAAACACAACCGTCTCAACTTGTGCAAAGTAAACAATCTGCACATTACATTCAACAATGCTGTCAAGCTCGTTTGTTGACCAAGGCACTTCTTCTGAGAATGTCACTACATCTTCAAGAGCATTTCCATTTATGTCTCTCTGTTTAATGATAAACTTATAGAATTTGTAGCCATCAATCTTTGGAGCTGTAATATAAATGTTTGTACTGAATGCAACTTCAATATAGAATTTTGAAGTTGGGTAGAACCAAGAATTTGTGTAATCTACTCCGCTAATCATATCTTGTGCAGAGACATCAATATTTGTATTTGGCACAAGGTCAAACTTGATTCTTGTCTTATAATATGACCAATAAACATAAAGAGTAATTTCCATCTCTCCTGTCACAGTGTTGAGATGTGCATTTTCGGTAAGCTCGTATTTTGAAGTCAAGCTGTTTAGAGCATAGCCACTTTCTTTCCACTCTTGAAGCACAATGCCATTTGTGTCAATATACATCACACCAGCACCATTTTCACTTGTAAACAAACC
Source organism: uncultured bacterium (assembly GCA_949474265.1). Taxonomy (GTDB): domain Bacteria; phylum Bacillota; class Clostridia; order Christensenellales; family UBA1242; genus Caccovivens. The sequence continues at coordinate 33,531 of CASXBC010000004.1, forward strand.
TTCAAAGTGATAATTTTGTTTTTGCATCAAAAATTCTAGTTTGCCGTCAACAAATTGAAGCCTCTCTTCGACATCCAAAATTTGAATGTTTGCTTGATTTGATTCATAAAGATTCAATCTTGAGCCAAATTCAACATTTTTAACAATTGCCAAAGTCTCTCCATTATCAACAAACTTAACAGTATATTTTGAAGAATTAAGACTGACAAAAATCTCATTTTGGTTGAGATAGTCTCTAACCATAAATCTCAAAACACCTGTGTATCCGTCTTTTTCAATTGAGAGTTGTTGATAAACTATGGTTGTTTTGTCAATTATGTCATTTGCACAACTGATTTGAATGTCATTAGGGTCAATGTAGAAACCATTTCTTACATAAGCAACTACTTCAAATCTGCTATCAGTATAAGCAGAAAGTGTGATTGAAGAATAATCCTTTCCTGAAGCAAAGACTTTTTTCTTGTTGTTTGCATCAGTGACAAAGGTTATTGACCCACCATCAGTGTCCACTCCTTCAAGTTTAAAACCAACTTTTATATCGTTGAGTTTTGGTCTAAACAAAACATCCACATTTATTGATGTTCCGCCAATTATACCTGAAAGCATATAAATCGCATAAGTATCAGTTTTTTGAATCTCTGTTATTGTTCCAAATTTTGCATTTGAAACTACGTCATAAAATTTGTAACCTTGCTTAACCGTGTTAACTTTGATATAGACATTTTCTCCTGTAAAGCCAACAATCTTAAAGGCTCTATCGTCAACAACTGTTCCGTTTACAAAATCTTCAGCACTATAACGAGTTCTTGTTCCGTCAACAAAACCATATTGATTTACGCTTTGACCATTTGAGCCTTGAAGCACAACATTTCCAACATCAATGTTTTCTTCTCTTTCGCCATCAATGTCAACAAAACTGTTGATGTTGATGTCAAAACTGTAGGCATTGACAATGACATATAAAACAAACTCTGTCACATCCTCATTAAGCTCCAAGCTTGAGATTGTAAAATCAACCTCCCTTTCGTCAGTCGTGTCAATATCAAGCATTACAAGTTCTTTTCCGTCATAATATCCAAAGCCATAGAAGCGGTAGCCATTTGGCACAACATAGCGAATGGTTTTGTTTGCGCCATAATAAAGCACATATTTCTTGAGTTCTTCTCCGCTGTCTCCATCCAAATACTTTTCACCACAAGCAATAATTTCCTGATAAATTGGTTTTTCTTTATCTGGATTTTGATACTCACTATAAAGTGTGTAATGGTTGTAAGTTGCAAAAGTGATTGTAAATTTCATAGAAGAGAAGATTGCATAGATTGTTTCATTGTTTTCAACTTTGTAAGCAAGATTTTCATCCATACTAAAGACATTTACGCCATCTTTACTCCATCCTGCAAAGTTGTAAGTCGAAAGCATTTCATAACTGATATGAATTTCACTTTCAAAATCCACTTCAATTGAAGTTGCTGAGTTTTCTCTAATGATTGCTTTATTTGCAGGCTCATTGACCAATTGTTTTTTCTCATTGTAAGAAAGCACTTCAACATTTAAAGTAAACCTTGAGCGTTTGCTTGTAAGAAGGATTTGCCCGTCTTTTTCAATGTTTGAAATGACAATTTTATAATAGCCTTCCTCACCATAAAGCCCTTCTGTTGCCAAACTTCCAACAACAGTATAGTCTCCTGCAGTATCAAAGGTGTCATACTCAAAACCATGTTTGTATTTGATATACATCTCCAAGGTTTCGCCTGTAACAATTCTGAATGGCAAGAGGTTTGCAAAATCATTGTAGTTGAGTCCATCCACAACCAAGCTTTCAATTATGTCTGAATTGCTAAACTTGATAGTGATGTCATTTATTACTTCAAGTGTGTTGAGTGAAATTGTCAAATCTCTGAGGATGTTTGAAATTATAAGAGTCAAAACATCATTTTCTATTGAATTTTCAATGTTTACATCAACATCTTGACACTCAAAAGTCTCTATCATCTGATAGCCATATTCTGCAGAGACAACAAGTTTCAATGTTTTTCCTGTCTCAATTTTGAGTACACCATCAACAACTGCAAGTTCTTGCTCGCCAGCTGAAATGTCATAAGCCAAAATTTCTCCAAGATTGTCTCCCAAGATTGTCACTGTGTGAGTAAGAGCTGTTGCAAAGATTGTGCACTCAAACACACCATTCTCACAATGAGGCATTTTGAAGCTAACCGTCACAACACCATTATTTTCGCTTGTGACAAACAGTGAGTTCCATGCTTGATAATCTTTAAGTTCATATCCAACATTAGCCTCAACTGTGAAACTAATTTGAGAATTGAAGTCTACATCACTCAATGTGTAAACGCCAGAATTTTCATCAAAGGAAACTGTAGTAGAGCTTATCTTAACATTTTCTGCTTTAAGCTTTATTGTATAACTCATGATGCTCCAGCGAGCTGTAAGAGTGTGGTTTTCTGTTGTTGAAAGAATGGTATCTTTTGTTATCAATTCTCCAGCAGCATTATACCAACCAACAAAGCTGTAGCCTTCACGAATAGGATTTTCAACCGAACTATTCCAACCTTCGCTCGAGCCGTAGCTTTGCTTAAATGGAACAGTTATGTTTTTGTTGCTAGTAACGCCGTCAGCAAAATCAAGAGTTACAACCACACCAACTGCCAAAAAGTTTGGAGTAAGTGTAAGGGTCGTTTGTTTTTCTGAAATCAAATCAGAAAGATGAGTATTTTCAAAATCAGTGATGTTTGTCTTCCCATCATTAATTGATGTGAGCGTAAAGCCATCCATCTGAAGTCCAATTTGAGCAAGCGTAAAGTTTTGAAGCTCAAGATATGTTGCTCTCCAGGTATATTTGTTGTTGGCTCCTGCCACAAATTTTTCTGATGAAATTGTTGCATCAGAAGCATCTGACAAATCAACCACAACATTCACTTTGTCTGCTTCAAATCTAGCAACAAAGTTGTAAGCATTTGCAAGATTTCCAACAGTAAGCAAAACTCCGTTTGGCTCAGTTGAAACTGTCACACCACTTGAAGTTCCATTGTCATAATGGATACTGCCATTTGCATTGTAGAATCCATAGTAAGAACAATGCTCATTTGCTTGAGCAAGCAGAGTAAGTCTTGTTCCGTAGTCAAATCTTCCTGTGTAGTTGGAAATAATTTCTTCAGAAACTCCACTGCTAGTTTGCAAAAGCACTTTTCCATAACTTGCATCTGCACCTGTTTCATCAGCAATTTTAATGCTCACTTGGAAGGTGTTTATTTCCCAATTAGCATCAAAAGTAAAGCTGATGTTTTCATTGTTTTTGTAATAAGTTCCAAACAAGTCGGCTTCATTGTTTAAGAGAGTTTTCAAGAAATCTACTGTTTCTGAATTGTTTGAGACATCAATCTTAAACTCTTCACTCTCATAAACATAGTTCAGTCCAAGTTTAGTCAAAACTGAAGTGAGATAGATGTATTGTTGAGAGCCATCCACAACACTCTTAAATGACATTGTCCACTTTTTAAACACAAAGCCTGTTTTTCCTGTCAGGTTTGTAGGGAAGCTTCTTACAGAGGCAGTGTTTGCATTTGCAGAGTTTGCTGTCAGATATGCGTCTGACATAAATGGGAATGCAAGTGCTGAAATCTGTGGAAGATTTAAAGCTTCAACATTAGATTTTACATTGCTTCCGTCTGCATTATAATTGAAGTTAAGTCCAACAACAACTGCTTTAATTACACCATATTCATAAGCACTAAGCAAGTAGTTTTTAAAGTCTTCCTCATCTCCGCCGAGTGTAAACTCAACCTTGATAGATTGACCAATAAATTCTGTGGCATAAGTTGCAGCAATCAAAGTCACTTTATCTACTGCATGAATAGTTGTTGTTCCACCAAGCTCGTCAGAGACCTCTCTATCTCTCTCAACAACTCCAAGAAGTCTGAGTCTCTCATTTCCAGACTCATCAACAAGTTTAACTTCATTTGTTCCATCATAAGTCTTTGTAAAGATTGCTTCCAAAGTCTCCTTGATTGCTTCAAGAGTAAGTTGTTTTTGTATAATTGTGACTGTTGAAACAAGTTCTGCAGTCGGCTCACCATTTGAAACATAAACAGGTCTAAAGTCAGGAGTTCCAAGCAAGCAGTGAAGTGAGTATGTCCCCACCTTAATACAGCCACTTGTAGAATAATCATCAATTGGGTCAGCCACAGGCTCAACGCTTATTGACACACCCTTTTCATATCTGTTTAAATCAATCTCTGCTGAATAATCATATTCAATTCTTATCTCTTCGCCATAAACAAAGGTTTGGTCTCTAACTGAAATTGTAAGTGGAGCTGGGGTAATTTTTCCAATAAGTGAAGCACCTTCTTTTGTGCAAAGATGCAATCTATAATTTGTTTCACCGCCAATAAGCGAAGCTTCAACATCATAAGCGTCACCAACATATTTGACAAGTTTTCCATCTTGAGTAAGTCTTATAGTAAGAGAAAGAGTCAACAAATCTTCTTGCAAAAGACCATCAAGCATCTCGGTTGGATTTTGATAAATTATCTCAGCAAAATCATTGTCAAATTCTTTTGTTATCTCTTCTTGCAAGAAATAAACATCTCGTTTTTCAATATTTAAGTAGAAACTTTGTAGCCCATATTTTCCAAGCACAACGGAGAAATTGTCAGCACTTGCGTTCAAAACATTCAAAAGATATTCGCCAACATTCTTTCCGCCAACACCATTGGCAAAAGCAATATTTGCCTTGAGTCCATCCACAATCAAATCGCTTTGACGAGTGTAAATATTGGTTTCACTATCGTAAGTGTAATAGCCAAGGTCATAGAATTGTTTTGCTGAAGCATTTGAGGTGCTTTCAAAAATGAGTTGATAACCCTTGCTTCCAGCCTTTTGTGAAACTGAAACTGTGTCATAGAGATTTCCGTCATAAGTTATTGAAGAAATTTCTTTGTCATCTCCAGAAACTGTCTCAGAATTGCTCATGAGGATATAGAAAATATCCTGAGCTTTTAAAATTCTGAATGCCCCTTCACTTCTATCCTCAATTGGTTTCAAGATTTGATAGTTGTTTGATGTAGAAACCGCATCCAAAACTTTGTAATAGCCCACTTCTTGACCTGCTGTCCTTGTAAATCTTAAAGTCAACATTTCATTGAGTGGTGTCATATAAGTGCCTTCAAATATATCTGTTGTGGTCTCGCTAGCACCATATATATAAGAATATTGTCCACTTGTTGTGAGAACGACTGATATCTCCAAAGGAGAAACCGTGATAGTATTTCCATTGACAAATTCAAGATTGTAATTTGTTGAAGAAGAACTTTCGTCCAAAACAATATTATAAGTGTCAGCTTCAAGATAGCCAAGCGTTGAATATCTTGCACCCTCAACATTCAATATAGCATTGTATTGAGAAGGAGATACCATAAGCCCATCACAAAGCACTTTAAATGCAGGCATATCTCTTGTTGTGAGATTTCCATAAACATATTCAGTTTTTGCAAGCTCAACTTGAGCATCTGCTTTAACAATCTTTCCTTTGAGTCCTTCTGCATTGAAAAGCACATAATTGTGTGTCTTTGCACCTTGCAAGAAGAGTGTTACAGGAATGTCATCTCCAACATTAACAGACTCAAATCTAGCGACAAGAGAAACCCCATCATCTCCAATCTTTTCATCAAAATCATCAATTATGAAAGTTGGAGAGCCTGTAAACTTTCTTTCAAGATTTAGTTTGCTTGCGTCAATCTCTCTCTTTGCAATATTCAAATAATAATCTTGTTTAAATGCAAAGTTTGAGTGACTTGATGAGCCTGCTTTAAAGTTCAATTTAAAACTTCCAGCTTCAGCAAAACTCTTTGTATTTACTCCTGAGAAAATATCAAGTTCATTAAGCACCACATCAGTTGCATCTGAGTCATCCTTTGCATAAACAAGTCTAAATTCAACAAGAGTCTCTGTTCCGTTGTTTTCAATTATCAATTTTTGTGTAGCAAGGTTTGTGCTCAAATTGTAAGCATAGCCATTGTAAACTCCGTTGAGTTGTGTCTCATACAAAACAATGTAAACAAGTTTGTCTTCGGTTTTTACTTCAAAGCCTCTGTTTCCAGATTCTATAGAGATTATCACGCTTCCGTTTGTCAAATATTCTGAGAAAGCAAGTCTGAGCTCATAGAATCCAACCGCAGCACTGTTTCCAACACTCACTCCGACAACACTATACAAAATGTCAAAAGTGTCACCTGTTTCGCTGATAGTAAAACTTTCCGCATAACTTTCGGCAATCCTATCACTAGCCAAAACGCTTATCTGTCCATCAGATATGCCCTTTTCAATTGTCTTTGAAGTTATCTGGATTTTTGGAAGCTCTAAAGCCATATTGAAATCATCAAAGCTTGCTTCAGCTTGAAGTTGATAAGTACCTTTGTAAATGAATCCATTGGCATTTGTAGGTGCTGTTGATGAAAGTGAATAGTTGATATTATATCTTCCATTAGCCAAAAGTGAAGTAATATCGTTTCCTTCAGCATCAGTAATCAAATAATCTTTGCTAACATGAGAGTCTAGATTTCCAAGTGAAAGCTCTCCATATTCAAAACTAGCCTTATCCATATTAATTGTCATTTTCGCAGAGAGTTTTCTTATAGTGGCAAGCTTGCTACCTTCTGAAAGTTGATAGTTTGAAACCTCTTGACCTTCATTGGTATCATGCAAACTCAGCTCCACCTTCGTTGTGCCTACATAAGGGCTTTGATAGGTCGCTGCTATATAAACACCAGAAAAACTGTTTATATCATCAATTTTTTCTCCTTCTGGAGTGAAATAATCCACAGAAAGTCCATTGTAAACTTTGTCAAGAGGAAGAGTTGAAATGTCAATTTCAATTTTTCCAACCACAAATTGATAACCTTGTACAAAAGCCACGTTTGAGAAATATTTTGAAATCTCATCAAGCCCTGTAAACATATAAGTGTAAGTTCCGCTCGAAACCACACTTTCATGAAGCATAGTGTCAAAGAAGTTTATTTTTACATTTGAGAAATTGTCAAAAATAATTTGTAAAATTGTTGAGTTTGTAACATTCTCTTTTAAAGACTCGTCATAGAGAGAAAGTTTCAAAGAATGCAATAAATTGCTTCCGTTATAAATTTTTAATGTAAAACCATCAAGTTCAGCTCTGTAACCATCCGCACTATAACCAACCTCCAAAGTCTCTGGCAATGTGTCTGTCACTTCATAATAAAGCGATAAAGTTCCACTAGTCAAAATTTCAAAAGTTCCTACACTTGTTGTCTTTCCCACTTCAGTAAGTCTGCCATTTTCAAAGATTACAACACCATTCATTTTGAGAAGATAGTTTTCTTTTTTGTCCTCACTAATGCTTGAAATAAACAAATCATAGCTTCCAACTTCTTGCCCTGCTGGTCTTGTAAAGTTTATTGTGACATTTTCATTTGCAATGTAAATGTCTCTTGAAAGTTTAGGTTCTTTTGCATTAAAGTTTTTGCTAAATTTAATATCATAGTCAGAAAGCTCGACAACATAAGGATTGATTGTTACTTCAAAAGTAACCGCAGGAATTTCAGAAGCATTTGAATAAACATCTTCCCTTCCTTTCGCTGAGATGATATATGTCCCTGCATCTTTCATATTTGTTGTTTGAGAACCATTTCTCTCAATAACAAAATCAACATTTTTTGCACCTGTGAAATATTCAATGACAACATTTGTATGCTCGTTGTATTCACCTGTATCAGGATTATACACAGAATATTCAATCATTGCATACCACTCATTTATATGGTCGCCAGCATTATAGTCAATTTCTTCTGCACCGACAAATGTAATTGAAATAAGTTTGTTCTTTATAAACTCCATTTCAAAAGAAACTTCAAATGAGTTTGTCGCACCCTCACTGCTTACAAGAGCAGTTGTCAAAAATTCTTTCTTGACATTGGCAGTAACAACAAGTCTGTATGTTCCGCTTTCTTCAACAGTTCCATTTCCTTCAAGAGTAAATCTATCTGTCTTTGAAATAAGTTTATCACCTTTATACCATTCATAAGAATAATTGAAAAGTGCTTCGTTTTTGTTTTGTATTTCAACTACGCTTGGCACTGACAAATAATCAAAGCCATAGACACCTGTCTTGTATTCAGTCAGTGTTTGGTTGTAGATAATATCTTCAATCTTCCATTTCGCTTCAAGTTCAACTTTGGCATGCTTGTCATTTGCAACAATTCCTTTAAACTTTCCGTCTGCACTATCAAAGATTGTCTCGTAAGACTCTTTTGTCCTAGTTGCAATAAGTGAAGCAAGTTCAAATCCACTTTCTTTTGGAAGCAAAAGGTCATCAATTGTTGATTCTCCAAGTTTAAGCCAAGAAGTTGATGGAGTTGATGGAGTAAAGTTGCTTGGGAAGTTTAGATTGTAGCTTACCAAAACCATATCAGTATAAACAGCATACATTGACGCAGTAGCTACCGAGCCTTCTTCACTTTCCAAATCTGTTCTGTCAAAAGTAAAGCTTGTGTTGCTTTCCATTGTGCCATCAATATTATAAACTTTGTCTTCTGTCCATTTGTACAATGAGATATAATCACTGACAGACTTTTCTGTTGCAATAACAGAAACTGTTTTTACAAACTTAGACAAGATAATTGAAACATTATTTTTGTTGTTTCTTTCAATCTGGCAAATAAGATTTCCATTGTCATCATAAGCTCTTTCTTCAAGCCCATTTGTTGTATCCGAAACTCTTTTTATACCCAAACCATCATTAATGTCATAAGTGACTTGAGTGATTTTGAGTAAGTTTTGAGAGACGTTTGTTGGAAGGTCAACAAATTCCATAAAGCCATCAAGGAAAGTAAGGTATTTTGCTGAAACTTCAAACTTGACAACACCATCAATATTTAAAATTGTAAACAAATAATCTTTTGGAAGAATGAGTTTAAACTGATTTGTAACATCATCAAAGTTTGTAATACCATCTTCAGATGTGCTCAATCTGTATATAGAAACATTTGTATAGTACAAATAGTCAGTCTCATGTGTAAAACTAAAGTCTGTGTCATCCAATTCTTTTCCAAGATTTGATGTGTACAAATTTGCCTTAACATACAAATTATCTTCTATCTTGAAATAATTTTCAAATCCTTCCTCATTTAAAGTAGCTCTATTGCCTTGCCAAGCAATTTCAACATTGAGAAGATTTGCATTGTAATAAGCTGAATTTGAGAGAGCCATGCTTTCAAGTTCTAAAAGCTCTGGCAATATGTAGATTGAACCAAGGCTGATATAAGCCTGACCGTTTTCATCAAAGCTCAATCTATAATTGTTTATAAAGCTGTTCTCATCCACATTTTCAATTATTGCTCTAAAATAGTAGTAAGTTTCGGCATTTATTTCATCTGCAACAATTTCAACTCTACTTACTGAAATCTCATCTCTTGGATTCAACACTGTGTCAGAAGAATAGGTCAAATTGTTGTCATACATAGTAATCACTTTTGATGTATTGTCATTGTGATTGAAGAAATCAAAAAACGCAACTCTTTCAACAACGTTTTGAACATTTGTTGGATTTTCAGCTTTCATTTCCACAAAATCAGCATAAGTCAGATTTTTGTAAAGTGTATAGTCAGTAGAGCTTATCATATTGTAATATTTAAACATTACAAATTCATAAGCCTCTTTGTTTGTCACTGTCACAGGGACAGTTTCATCAAGACTCTTAAGAACATTTGTCACAAAAGCACTAAATGTCTTACAGCTGTCAAGTCTTGTAAAAGTTGATTCTGAAACAAACTTTTGCATTATTCTCTTGACATTTCCAAGCCAAACATCTTCGTTTTCAGAATCTATCGAAATTGAAATGTTTGCCTTATCTATTTGAGCATACAAATTGATTGTTTCAGTGTAAAGCACTGTTCCATCATAAATCATATCCTCAACAGTCAAAACAAGTGAAATATTGTAAAGGTTTGCATCTCTCGCAATAAAGGAAGAATTTGTGGAAACCTCAACCATAGAAGAAACAATCTCATACTTAACTCTTGCATGCAAGTTTTCTGAAACAGAAATTGAGACAGTTTGGTCGTCAACTATTTCAACAACATAACCTTTTGCTTCAAATCCATTTTTAAAGTATTCACTTATAAAGAAGGTTAAATTTGATGCAGTGTAAGTTTTTGAAACTGTTGAGCTATTAAACTTCAAATTGAGATAAGAGGTATCAAAAATCCAATCAATATAAAGTGTTGCAGATGGGCTATCTCCATCCTTTAAAACACAACCTGGGAGATTTTCTGTGAAATATGTTTCACCTGTTACTTTTTGTCTATAGAGTCCATTTACATAAATCTCGTTGAAAATAAATCCTTCACGTGTTGGTGCATTGTCTCCACCAGAAAGCCCAAGTTTGTCAAAAGCCTCCGCAAATGTTGTTCCGTAAAGAATATCAAAATTAATTGTACTTGTCGCATCTTCGCCAGCAACTGTATTTGCTCCGTTTGTCACAAGTTGAACTTTGTATGTCTTTGGAGTCCAAAGAGCATAAACATTTATGTCATTTGTTGCAATAAAATTGCCCTCGGCATCAAAAATTGAAGCAACTGCCTGCCAATTTCCTTCTTCATCAAAAACCATGGCATCCGCTTGATTTAACAAGTTTGTCCAGCCAGCAAGAGTGTATCCAACCTTAGATATATCATCAACTGTCAACGCATTTTCAACTTTTTGGTCATATCTTACCGTTATCCCAACACTCTCATCAGATGCGTTTGCCCCTTCAAACAAGCCTTCATTTCTTCCAAATGTGATTGTGTAAGAATTTGCCGTCCAAGTCCTGTAAACCACCAAATTAATTGAGGTAACAAACTCACTTGTTCCATCAAAATATGTACTTGCAATATAAAGTTGTGAACCATTGAGCTGGCCGCCCGCTTCGCCATTTGACCAATTCCAATAAGCATTTGAAGGTCTGAAATAGCCTGTCCTTTGAGCAAACAAATCATCAATAACAACTGTCTGCAAAGCGCCATCTATTAAGACCTCATTTTCAAAATTAAGGTACAATGTGTCGCCAACATTTACTTGACCAACAGTCACAACAGTGTCTGTTGTTGACACTTTTTCTCCATCAAGCAAATAATAGACATCACCATTTTTGCCATCAGTGAAATCTGTGTAATTTCCATTAAGCCCAGCACCTGTGCCTGAGACAATTGAAAGCTGTGCTGTTTTTCTTGTCAAAATAGGGACTATTGTGTATGAAGTTGAAATATCCAAAACTTCTGTTTGAAGTCTGTTTACCATGAAAGTTTTTATAGAGCAAGCACCCAAGAACACTCCATCTCCATTGAAAGCATCTTGATAGATAGTGTTTGAAGGTACAACTCTCTCAATAATATGGTTTTGTGCGTCCAAAATATTGAAACCACTTATGAAGTATGAAGCACCACTTGTTCCGCTTTTGACAAATGAAACATTTATATCTTCGCCTCCAGCAAGAGCATTTTGATTGCTGTAGACAAACTTTGTTGTACCCGCATAACCCATGGTTATTCCAAGACTGTTGGCTGTCACAAAAACATCATTACCCTCAACTGAAACTCTGTTGTTGAGTGAGATGTTGACTTCTTTTTTGATATAAACTGCAGTGAGGGTCAAATTGTAATCTCTTATTCCCCCTTCTTCCAAAGTTACACTTTGTGGATATCCATAATAAACATTTTTGAAGTCAAACTCAAAATCAAGATGTTTGCCATCTTCACGATTGAGTTCCATCAAAAAGCCTGACCAAAGCTCGCCTTCTACAAGCCAATCATAAAACTGGTAAGCTTTGTTTTCTCCAAGAGCAGTGCTTGCCTCAACATGCCCATCATAAAGTCCATTAACTTGATAAAGTTTTTGCTCTTCATTAAACACGCCAGATACGCCACCAAAGTTTACTGAAACTGTAGGATTTGACAAAACCTCTCCATCAATTTCATCTTTAAGTTTATCTGTTGTAAAGTTTCCTTTTTCATCTTTGATATAATTTTCATCTTTGTCATATTCAACAAACTTTGTGCTGTAATTCAAACTATACTTCACAGGGGCACACACAAACTTGATGATATACTTGCCTGGAAGAAGCTTCTTTATTATGTTGTCTCCCTCACCAAAAAACAATGAAAACTCATAATTGTCATGAGCCAATTTTGCATTTTCGTCCATGGAATACTTTGTTGCCATAGTCTTGATAACAACACTTGAGCTGAGATAATGTCCATTGTAAGTATTAAAATCTTGAATCCAATCATTTTCTTCTGCAGCTTCATCAAAGTCAGTCTCATCAACTTTTTTCAAAGACTCAACATTAACTGTTTCTGCTTCAACCAAAAGGTTTTCATTTTTGTATGTAAGCTCGCCATTTTGGAAAACAATGCCAAAATTGCCACCGCTTACTTGCTCAGAAAATCTGTAATAGTCAGAGGCAGTAAATTTGAAGAACACTTCTTCTTTTCCACTGCTTGGGATTTCATAGGATGTCCCCTTTGGCATAACCAAAGATGGCTCTTTGTTGCTTAAGATTTCAACAACTTTTGCATCATCTCCTTCGCCAACAAACTCAACAAACTGCACATCAAAAGACACTTTTGTGTATTGTGAAACCATGCGGATTTCATTCTCAGAGCTATAACTAACAACCTCTCCATTAACAACGTTTTCAACGACTCCAATCTGGCTTTCAAGAGATTTGTCATCTTGGACTCTTTTCCCTATTATTTCAATACTTATGTCATAGCGAAGTTTTTTTGTTCCGCTTGCAGATTGATTTAAAACTGTAGCATCAACATTTTTAACAATGTCTTGTTCTCCAAAGCTTACAAAATTTTCATTCCATTTTGAAATGATAGTATCAGAAATATCATCTTTAACACTTCCAATAAGTGTAAACTGAGAGTTCATCAAATATGAAATTTTGCGGTTTTCAACTTTTGCACCGTCTCCATCTGTCAAAATGTAAATTGTAGCCAAAATGTCGATTTTTTTCCACTCCGTTTCATAGCTCATTTCATAAAGCGTATAAGTTGTGTAATTCGCATTATTTTCTGTGTCTTGGAATGTTCCCATCTCGTATTTAAAGAATTTTGTCTGTTCTATACCACTCTCATCATCATAGACCAAGCCAACCCAAATGTCTGTGTGTGCAGACAGGTCAATGTTGAAAGCGTGTCCGTCTGGGTCACCTGAAGTACCAATGTTTTCTGCAGATGAAACAAACTGCTTGTTAAAGACATCCAAACCAACATAAACTCCATCCACGAGCATGTCAGTAGTAGTTGCAGTGTTTGGATTAGAATTAAAATCTTTGCCAAATATTTTTACTTTTTTGACATTTGAAATACTTGGTGCAAGAGCAAAATAAACTTCATTTGACGATATATCCAAATTTGTGCTGTAAGTTTGTCTTTTTACTGAAACTTCAATTGTGTAATCTTCATCAAGATTTTTAAACTTAAGTCCATTTCTAAAGTCAGTTTCTCTAATGTTTGCAGTTGGTTTCGCATTTGACAACACATTGGCATCACCATAAACCAAATGTCCAAAATCAAAGTCATGCTCTGAAGAAAAATCGTTCAAAACAACATCCTCTGCAAATTCATAACCGCCTTTAAGTTTAACTTTTAAAACAAGACCATTATCCGCAAAATCACTGTTTGCAGTATTAAAATCAAAGGCCACAACAACATTGCCATTTTCTTCTACAAAATTGAATCCATTTTCAACAGATTTAATATTTTCATAAATTTGACCATAACCGTTTGAGTTTGCATAAGCAGAAAGGCTGACAGATTCAATTGCATTTGCCAAATCAAAGTTTGCCAAAATTGGGTCGTCTTGCGTCCTTGCAAGCACAACTCTTAATTGTTTGTTTGCACTTTCCTCTGTTGACCCATTCCACTTAACATAAATCTCAGCTTTATTTTCAGCATTTTTAATAGGCAGATTTGTATCATTTGCAAAAGCGGATGAGTTTACCTCTGTGCCAAACAAAATGGTTTCTCCTCCCACCTCTTTTGCAAAATAAAAGCCTTCAATATTAAACAATCCTTCTCTGAGTTTCTTTCCAGCAATAACAGGCTGTTTATTGAAAATCTCTTGATAATCCTCCCAAAGAATAGAGTCATACTCAACATTGAAAGTCTGGCTTTCAATGCGATTTGCAAAAGGTTTATCTATTGCATTAACAAAATTGTCAATTTCATATTGGTTGTAAACCACAACCAGATTTTTGGTGTTTTGTTTTTGATAAACTGCTTTTATGCCGTTAATCAAACTGCTTATGTTTGACGAAATAGACAATTCAAAATCTGATTCTTCTTCAGAATCATTCTTTTGATAATCTGCAGCTGTCACAGCTTCATTTGAAACAAGCACAAACTTTTCAAGCTTATAGCCTCTTTTTATAAGAGTTGCAGTATGCCCATACTTTTCAGACAAAGTTGGCAACTTGGCTTTAAAGCTTTTATCAATGTTTCCTACAACATTTTCAACCATTCCGTCTGAAGAAACCATCAAGCGATAGGTCCCCAACACAACCTCAACAGTCTTGCCATTCTCTTCATCACCCACTAAATCATAAAAAGTTCCGCCATTTCCATACACTTCTACATCAAAAGCTTTTTTATAAGTAATATCAGCAAGTTTCAATCCACAATTGCTGTCAGCAAAAGTTCCACCGTTTATCAAATTGTTTTTTCCAAAGGCTACAGTCAAACAATCTTCATCTACCTTACCAACTGTTTTTAAATCACTGAGCATACTTTCATCAACATTTGATTCATCAAGACAGTTTACCAAATAGGTATTTTTTTTCGCATAAGCAACAATTGAACCAACACAACCAGCTTTTTCCCCATTGTCTGTTACATTAATAAATCTTATATCTTTTATACGAAGATTTTTAATTACGGCATCCAAAGTCACACCAAAAAGTCCATGGTAAGAATATTGCTGTTGAAGCGAACATGTCATTCCATAAATTGTGTGATTGTTTCCATCAAACACTCCAGAAAAAGCCGTGCCCTCTGAATATCCAATTGGTTGCCAGTTTTTTCCTGTCAAATCAATATCATTTTGAAGCGCAAAATACTTTCCTTTAAGATTTGGGTTTACAATTGCGTTTCCTTTGTTGTCATAGATTGTATAATTTGCTGACAAATAACCAAGGTCAGCTGCTGTTTTAATTAAATATGGAGATTCTATCGTGCCGTTTCCAGACAACACGTTGTTTGGATTTGAATAATCCTTGTCATTATTTGCATTTCCAAGATTTTGTGTGTTTATCAAATATGGCAAGCTATTGTTGATACCTGAAGATATTGACCAAACAGTATCAAAATTCCATTTTACGTTTTCGTTTTGAGAGAAATAAACCTCATTTTCATAAAGGCTTTTGTTTGTTGCCATCTTAGAAAGTCCTCTCACCGCTTTTGCGTTTGGAGAATAAGAATCAACATTAAACCAAATATGTGAGAAGTTTGATTCTGAAGTATTTTTGTCATTGTTGTAAAGTGGAGAGTAGTTTCCACTAGAAGCATTTGAAAGATTTAAGCAGTTTTCAACTGTCTTTGCACCTGCTCTCGCTATGGTCCCAAAAAGTCCGGCACAAAAACCGTCAGTGTTAGTGGTCTTAACAACTCCAGCATTGTAAAGGTTTGTAAGACGAGATGAGCTTGAAGTGCTGTTGACATTTGCAATAAGACCTGCAGTATACAAACCAGAGTTTGTTATTGATGCCACACTATAAGAATTTTTTATATCTCCAAAATTGTCAACTTGCCCAAGAAGTCCGCCAACATAATTTGCAGTTGCTTCAATACTTCCTTTGAAAGCAACTTCTTGAATGTGTCCATTACCTACGGCGTATTTACCAAAAACACCACCGACTGTCGATGAAGTTCCACCATTAGTGGTCTTAACAACTACCTCAGACATTATGTTTGACACTCTTCTGAGTCCAGAGGTTCCACAATCTCCAATTACACCGCCGACATTCATTGCACCATTTGTTATAATAGTTCCACTTACCGAAAGATTGTTATGAGTTGTGCCTGACAAAAGTCCAGCAATCCCCCCAACTGCATTTGCATCCTTTGAGTAAATCTCAATATCTTTCAGGTGAAGGTCTGAAATTGAAGTTGCAGTTGTTCCAAAAAGACCAACATATTTTCTAGTTGAATAAGAAGTTTTTGAGCCAATGCTCATGTTGTATATGTAATGTCCATTACCTTGAAAAGTACCTTTAAAAGTATGTAAATCATCTGTGCCAATAGGAGTCCATTCCTGTTTGTTTAAGTTTATGTCGCATTCAAGTTTTACCACTTCATCAATAAAATAAGAAGAGCCACCATTTACCAAACTTGCAAAGTGAGCAAAGCCCTTTGCTGTCAAAATATGATGCGTCCTAACTCCACCAACAGTATCTGTGTAAAAGTCAGTTTCAGTAACTGCTGATGTATCACTTTTGTCCCAAACACTTGCAGAGATGCTTTCTGCATAGACTTTGTTTTCTTTTGGTTGAAAAAAACCAAGAGTCGTACAGACTCCCAAAACAAACATTGACAAAAAAAGGAAAATGGACTTCTTTTTCATTTGACTTCTCCTCGCCTAAACTAAGTTAGACTTATTCAATTTTATTGTACAATAAATGACGCCTTATATGCAAATGAATATAAATAAATATATATATTTTAATATATATATAATTATCATTTTTAACCCATTTCAAGTTTCAATATTGAAAAAAATATTGCTAAAAACAGCAGCAAATATTTATAATTTTTTAAAAAAACACTTAAAAAAATAAAAAAGTGCAAACGTTTGCACTTTTTATTTAACACCAATCAATTTTCTTACTTTTTTAAGCATCTGTTTTGCTATTACTCTTGCCTTTTCAGCACCATTCAAAAGGATGTCGTCAACCTCATTTTTGTGTGCTTGGTAATAATAAAATTTTTCTCTCATTGGTTTGATATATTCATTTGCCACAGCAAAAAGCTCTTTTTTTGCCTCTCCCCAAGCAAGCCCAGCTTTAAGACGAGTTTCAAAATCTTTCGCCTGCTCTTTAGAAACAAACAATTTATAAAGCTTGTTTATTGTACAGTCAACATCTTTTGGCTCACCAGGCAACCTGCTGTCAGTGACAATTTTGTTTATGCTCTTCTTCAAAACATCTTCTGTTGTGAAAAGTTGGATTTGATTTCCATAGCTTTTGCTCATTTTTCTTCCATCAAGTCCAACAAGTGTGCAGACATCCTCCTGAATGAGTCCGTCTGGCAAAACAAAGCAGTTTCCATATTTGTTGTTGAAACAATTTGCAATGTCACGAGCAATTTCAATGTGTTGCTTTTGATCCATGCCAACAGGCACAAGTTTGCTCTCAAATAGCAGAATGTCTGCAGCCATCAAAATAGGGTAGTTGTAAAGCCCCATGTTTACACCATTGTCTTTTTCTTCTCCGTCATTTTCATTTCTTTCAACGATTGCTTTATAAGCATGAGCTCTGTTCATCAAGCCTTTTGCAGTTACATTGCTCAGTATCCAATTCAACTCAAACACTTCTGGAACATCAGACTGTCTATAAAAAACAACTTTTTCTGGGTCAAGTCCACAGGCAAGCCAAGTGCATGCAATATTGTAAGAATATTCATCCATTTCTTCTTTTGACTTAAGTGTTGTCAAAGCATGATAATCTGCAATAAAATAAAAACATTCATAATCTTCTTTTTTACTAAGTTCAATTGCAGATTTTATTGCACCAAAATAATTTCCTAAGTGTGCATAGCCTGTAGGCTTTATACCTGTTAAAACTCTTTTTTTCATAATTTTTCCTCAATATTATTAAAATAAATTATTATTTATTTTTAATGTTTTTTATTTATTAAATATTAATTTTAAATTAATTTAAAAATATTTAAAAATGCCTATTTATAAGGTAAATAATATTTTTTATTTATTTTCTTTTTTAATAATAAATAATTTATTTAATAATTATTTTTTTATTTTAATTAAATTAATTTAATTTATTTTTTAAATTAAACAAATTGCGAAATTCTGTCAGAAATTTCTTTTTCTCCAAGCAAGGTCATTATTTCATACAAATCTGGAGAGTTTTTTCTTCCTGTGATTGCAACTCTAATATATTCGCACACAGTTGCAACATTTCCTTTAAAGCTTTCTGGATTAGCTTTGTATGCTTTGTTGTCAACAGCATAACCAAGTTTTTCTGCCATTTTCTTTACATTGTCAAACCATGCGTCCTTTGAAGATAGTTCAAGATAATCTTTGTAGGTTTTTAAAACCTCACAAAAATCAGTTTTCTTTTGTTCATCAATTTCATAAGTGTGAGGGACGCCAAACATATAATCAAACAAGTCAAAAAACATACTCCACTTATAAATATCTTTTCTTGGTTTTGGTTTTTCTCTGTCTATATTTAAAACTTTTGTAACATATTCTTTATCTTTTACCAAATAGTCAACATTCTCAGTTGAATATTCTCTCGCCCAAGAAAGAAGTTCACCATAGCATCTCTCAGCAGAAAATTTTGAAATGATTTCTTTTGAAATATCATTAAGCTTTATCATATCAAAAATTGGGGTGTTTGCTGTGATTTTAAAGCCGTTGAAAGCAAATTCTGAAATAGGGCTGTCAGGATTTGCCTTACGCCAATTTTCAAAATTTGAATTAATTAAATTGATAAGATACTCAACAACCGCTTGTTTCTCATAACCTTCTTTATCAAAGAAACGCATATCAGCTTCAGGATGTTTTCTCTTTGAAAGTTTGTTTCGATTTCCTTTTTCATTAAATTTGTAGATAAGTGGTGTGTGAATATACTTTGGTTGTTTAAAGCCCAAAGCATCAAAAATCTCTTTATGAAGAGGGAATGATGGAAGCCACTCTTCGCCTCTAACAACAACTGTTGTCCCCATGAGAGTGTCATCAACCGCATGAGCAAAGTGATAAGTTGGCATAAGGTCGTTTTTAAGGAGTATTGCATCAATGCTGTTTGCAACCATCTCAACTTCACCTTTTCCGCAATCTTCAAATTTTATCTTTGAAACTCCATCACCATTTGATTTGAGCCTTATTGAGAATTTCTTTCCCTCTTTGAGCATCTGTTCAATTTGTTCAATTGTAAGATTTCTGCAAGGGTCCTTATCTTCATTTACACCCACAGCAAACTTCTTTTCTCTTTTCTCTTTTACATCACTAAGCCCCTCTGTTTTTTTACAAAAACATGGAAAAGCCTTTCCTTCGCTTACCAACTTCTTTGCATAAGCTTTGTAAATTTCTTTTCTTTCGCTTTGATAATAAGGACCATAATCCCCAACAGTCACCCCACCTTTGAGTTGATATTCATCTGGCAAAAGTCCATACTCTGTCAAAATTCCAAGTATAATTGCACTAGCTCCTGAAACCTCTCTCTTTTGGTCTGTGTCCTCAATTCTCAAATAGAAAACTCCACCGCTTCTTTTTGCAATGTTGAAATCAATAAGAGCTTGAAAAAAGCCACCAAGGTGCATAAAGCCTGTTGGACTTGGTGCAAAACGAGTTACCTCTGCATCTTTTGCAAGAATTCTCTTAGGGTATTTTTTTTCTATTTCTGTAAAATCAGACTTGTTGTCCGAAAACAACAAGTCTGCAAGTTTTTTATAATCCATTTTTTTCTCCTATGAAATTGCAGCAACAAATGCTGAAATAAAATCAGGCAATGTGATATTTATGAATTGTTCAATTTTATACAAGTCTCTCTTTGCAAGTTTTTTTGTTTTGATATATTCTTCAATGTTTCCTTCATTAGAAACCACAAAATCTCTTATATTGAAATCACTTAAAGCATTAAAATAGCTTTCTGATTCTTTCATAAATGCGTCGACCATATTGAAAAGGTCGCCAATCTTTGCATTTGTATTTCTTGGATTTGAATTGACAAGATTCTTAAAATCTACATTATAAATTGACTTAAGTTTTGACAAAAGTGTATCAATTTTGCGAGTCGTCTCAGTTTTTGCTTTATAGTTGTCCCAAATAAATTGGTTTGAGATTTCACTTAGCATAAACCTGCTAAATATTGGAAGCATCTTTGCTCTTGTATAATCTCTAATAATTTTTAGAGAATTTGTATCTGTTGTGGATGCTTTCAAGGTGTCATAAATGCTTGTATTCTCCATAACATCAGCAAGATTGTTTGAAATATTAAGACTCTTTTCTACCAAAGTGCCGTATGACTTTTTAAACACCACCAACTGACTTTCAATATTTGCTTCTGAAGGCTGTGTATGATGCAAGAAGTAATCTTCAAGATTGTTTCTTGCTGTGGCAAAATTGCCCAAATATTTTGTAAAATCTTTGATGCTTTTGCTAAGTCTTTCAACTGATTTTTTTGCAGACTTTGACAATTTCTTTTGGTCATATCTAGTGACAACTTCAATGTTTAAAGCGACATAATCATTTGAAATAACCAAGATTGAATTGTATTTGGTCTCCAATTCAGTAAATCTAGTATCTCTATTTCCAATGTATTTCTCAACAAACTCACCATATCTAACTTTTAATGTGGTAACTATACCTTCAACAGTTGGGCTTTGTGAACTAGGATAAAACACTCCTTTTCCATCTTCTGTCGCCAAACTTGTTATTTTTTTTGTCATTGCAATGTAGTCATTTTTAACAGTTGTCAAGCTGGCACCGCATCCTGAAAGACCTACTCCAGCAAAAATACCAAACACACCCAACACAACTGCCAATGCAATACTTTTAAATTTGTTTTTCATATTGCCCTCCTTTTACATTATTGTGATATTTCCAAGCAAAAATGGTTCCCAACGCAAAGTTTCTTTACCATTTTTCTTGATATCTTCAATATCGTTTTTAACATTTTTGCTTGCATAACTATATTTCAAAACTGCACTTTCCAAAGTTGATGGATTGAAATAAGCTTTTGTAAATCTGTTGAGAGCATAGCCAAGATTTTCGCCTTCTGGCTTGTTTTTAAAGGTTTCAGCATGATGACGAAGTCCCATGAAAAGAACATCAGTAAGGTCGTTGTTTAAAAGACTTGATGCAACTGAAGCACTGTAAACCGTTGACAAATGGTCAAAAGCTTTGATAGTGTCCATAATCATGTTTTTTGCATAATCTTTATAGTTGTCCCAAACAACTTTCTCCCATCTCTCGTTTCCACCAATTATTTCTTGTTTTTCATTGATTGCATTCATCAATTTTACTGCATTGTTCTGTGCAGATTTCAATGCAGAAACAATCTTCTTTCTGTTTTTAGAATATGTCTTTGTGTGCTGCATAAATGGTGCTTCATTGTTGAAAAACACTGCAACATCTTTATATGCTTCAAGTATTTCTCTATAATTTGTCACTTCTGCATTGTTTGCAGAAACCTCTTCATATTTATCCAAATATTCATGAATGATTTGATATTCTTTGCTTTCTTCCGACAAATATCCAGATACCACCACTGTGTTTAAATCCGTTGCCAAGCTCTTTGTGTTTTTATCTTTAAAAAGCAAAACAAACACAACTGCAAGCACTGCAGCTATCAAAAGCAATGCAATGACAACAATAATTCCCTTTTTCTTCATAAATCCCCCTTTTAAATTTGTTCAACTTGGACTTTGTCATCCATATTGAAATAAGTTGTATATTCTCCAACCCAGCGAAGTTTAACCTCACCTGTGCTTCCACTTCTGTGTTTTGCAATAAGCAGATAGACAGTTCCTGGTTCGTCTTCACTAACCGTGTCATTATATTTATCAGGGTTATACAAAAACAAAACAATATCAGCATCTTGTTCGATTGAGCCAGATTCTCTAAGGTCAGACAACACAGGTCTGTGGTCTTCACGAAGTTCCACTGCACGAGAAAGCTGAGAAAGCAAAATGATTGGCACATTAAGTTCTCTCGCTGCAATCTTAAGAGTTCTTGTAAGGTCTGACACTTCTTGTGTTCTTGATTCTCTTCCACCTTTTCCCATTGTCATAAGCTGGAGATAGTCAATAACCACCAAATCAAGCCCCTCTGTCATTTTGAGTTTTCTACATTTGGAAATGATGTCAAAAGGCGTAACCATTGAAGAGTCATCAACATAAATTCCACTTTGTGCAAGTTTTTTCTCTGCAGTCCAAACTCGCTTCCATTCATCACTGTCCATTGAGCCTTTAAGCACATGTCCAAGATTAACTTTTCCAACAGAAGCAAGCGCTCTTTGCATAAGTTGTTCTCTTGACATTTCAAGGTCAAAAATTGCAACTTTTTTGCCTTCATTAATAGCAGCATATTCTGCAATGTTCATTGCAAAAGATGTTTTTCCGACACCAGGACGAGCAGCAAGCAAAATCAAATCACTTTTTTGAAGACCATTTGTGATAGCATCAAAGTCTTTATAGCCTGTCGCAATTCCTCTCATCTTGCCTTTGTTTTCTGCAAGCTCAGACATCTGCTTCAAAACATTTGTAAGCGTGCCACCAGGCTTTCCAACAAGTTCAAGCTCTGAAGATGTTTCTTTTTGTGACAAATCAAAAATTTTCTTTTCAGCAAACTGCATTGCTGATTGTCCGTTTTCTGCCTCGAAAGAATTTTTAATTATGTCTTGAGATTCTGAAATCAACTGTCTACGCACTGAACAGTTTTTTACAATATCAACATAATGTTCAAAATTTGCAGCAGAAGGCACAACGTTTGTAAGATAAGTAATATAATCAATACCGCCAACAGCATCAAGTTTTTTATCAATTTCAAGTTGGCTAGTAAGGGTAACAAAGTCAACAGGAATACTCTTTTCAAAAATCCTAAGCATGCTATCAAAAATGCTTTTGTGTGATTCAGAATAGAAATCCACAGGGCTAACCTTTCTCAAAATGTCATTTTGAGCCTCATTGTCCAGCAAAATACATCCAAGCAACGCTTGTTCTGCTTCCAAACTGTTTGGCAAAATTTTGTAATCAGCCATATTTTTCTCCTTTAATCAGAAAATGGGTCTTTCTTTTTCTCCATACGTTTCTTTTTTCTTTCATCCAACTTGCCCATTAAATAAGCATAAAGGAAAAACAAAACAAAAAGTATGATAACCAATACCAAGATATTGAGCCACTGAGGAACTTTTGCCACAACGCCAAGCACCACAGCAATGACAAGTGCAGGGATAAATACAATCAGCATAAACCAACCCACTCTTTGAATTTTCTTTTTAAGTTCTTGCTTTTCAGTGCTTCTCACGACAAATTTCCTTTAATAAAACAAGTATAACAACAAATCTACAATTTGTCAATTTGTTTTGTTGTTGTCGCAAGTTATTTTTAATGCAACATAACAACAAAAAAGAGGCAAAACGCCCCTTTTTAAATCTCTCCACGCAAAGCCTTTCCTCTTTCACGAAGTCTCATGTTGTGGTCAAGAATAACCTTTCTTATTCTGACAGACTTTGGAGTAACCTCCAAAAGTTCATCATCACCCAAAAATTCTATGCAATCTTCAAGACTCATATTCTTTGCAGGAGTGAGTCTAAGTGCTTCGTCAGAGCCTGAAGAACGGCAGTTTGAAAGATGTTTCTCTTTGCAAACATTGACAACAATATCTCCACCCTTTGGATTGATTCCCACAACCATTCCCGCATAAACAGGCACGCCCGCACCAATAATCAACTCTCCACGTTCTTGTGCATTGAAAAGGCCATAAACAATAGCTTTTCCATTTTCATGAGCGACAAGAGAACCAGACTCTCTTCTATTGATTTCGCCTTTGTATGGCTGATAATCAAAGAAAATAGAGTTGATAATACCTTCTCCACGAGTGTCTGTCAAATATTCTGACTTAAAGCCAAAAAGTCCACGAGATGGAATCAGAAACTCCATCTTCATACGATTTCCATGTGGAGCCATGTTTTGAAGGTCGCCTTTACGCACTCCCATTTTGTTCATAACAGTGCCGACACAGTCTTCTGGCACATCCAAGAAAAGTCTGTCAATAGGTTCGCACTTGACACCATCAATTGTCTTAATCAAAACTTTTGGCTGGCTCACTTGAAATTCATAACCGTCTCTTCTCATGTTTTCAATCAAAATAGACAGGTGCATTTCTCCACGACCTCTAACCTTAAATTTCTCTGCAGTATCACCATCTTCAACACGAAGAGATAAATCTTTTACAGCTTCCTTATAACCTCCTTATGCGCCCATACAGCC
>CASXBC010000005.1 GCA_949474265.1 uncultured bacterium
CTTCCAAAAGAAATGGCTCTTGAACTTTTCAAACCATTTATTATCAACAGACTTATTGATTTGAATGAATCAAACAACATCAAGAGTGCAAAACGTATGATTGAAAGAGAAAAACCAATCGTTTGGGATGTGCTTGCTGATGTTATTAAAGACCATCCTGTTTTACTCAACAGAGCTCCTACTCTTCACAGACTTTCAGTGCAAGCTTTTGAGCCTGTGCTTGTTGAAGGAAGAGCTATTAAACTTCACCCATCTGTTTGTGCTGCGTTCAACGCTGACTTCGATGGTGACCAAATGCCTGTTCACATTCCACTTTCAATTGATGCAAGAACTGAAGCTAGAATGTTGATGCTTGCTTCAAACAACATTTTGAAACTTGCTGATGGTGAGCCAATCGTAACTCCTGCACAGGACGTTGTGCTTGGATGTTATTATTTGACACTCTTGAGACCTGGTGCAAAGGGTGAAGGCTCAATTTTCGCATCTAAAAATGAAGTTATCTATGCTTATCAAACCAAAAATTTGGATTTGCAAGCTGAAATTACTGTTAGACTTTCAAAAGAAGTTGATGGAAAAACTTACACGAAGAGAGTTACTACTTCTGCTGGAAGAATTTTGTTTAACAATGTTATTCCTCAAAACTTGGGATATGTTGACAGAAGCAATCCTGAAAATCTTTGCGAACTTGAAATCAATAAAGAAGTTAAGAAGAAGGATTTGGGCAAGATTGTTGCTGATTGTTATGCAAGATTTGGAACTACTGAATGTTCTAAATTGGTTGATAGACTCAAAGAAATTGGTTATAAATATTCAACTTTGGCATCAGTTTCTGTAAACATTTATGATATTCAAGAGCCAGCTGAAAAGGCAGAAATCTTGAAAGAAGCTGAAGCGAAAGTTCTTGAAAATGAAAAGTTGCTTAGACGTGGACTTATTACGCTTGATGAAAAAGTAAGTGAAAACGTTGGAATTTGGAATGAAGCTACACAACAAGTTCAAAATGCTGTTGTGAAAGATATGGATAAATTTAACCCATTCAACCTTATGGTTGGTTCTGGAGCTCGTGGTAATGCCGTTCAGTTGAACCAAGACTGTGGTATGATTGGTATTAAAGCAACTGCTTCCGGTGTTAAGAATGATACACCAATCAAATCTTCATTTAAACAAGGTTTGTCTCCAATCGAATACTTTATCAACTCTCGTGGTTCGAGAAAAGGTTTGTCAGATACAGCTTTGAAAACCGCTGACTCTGGTTATCTTACAAGAAGACTTGTTGATATTGCTCAAGATATTGTCATTACTACTGAAGACTGTTTTGAAGATGCTGGTGAAAAAGTTAAGGGTGTTATTGTTTCGGACCTTGTTTCTGATGGTTTTGTTCAAGAGACTCTTGATGAAAGAATCTATGGAAGAGTTACTGTAAATAATATTGTTGACCCTAAGACAAAAGATATCATTGTTCCTGCAAACACAATGATTTCTAAAGAACAAGCTATGGCTGTTGTTAAGGCTGGAATCAAAGAAGTTGAGATTCGTTCACTTATCACTTGCCGTTGCAAACATGGTGTTTGTGCAAAATGTTATGGCAGAAGCATGGCTGGAAAAGATATGGTTACTTTGGGTGAGGCTGTTGGTATTATTGCGGCTCAGTCAATTGGTGAACCTGGTACACAGCTTACTATGAGAACTTTCCATACCGGTGGTGCTGCCGTTGCTGCGGATATTACTCAAGGTCTTCCTAGAGTTGAAGAAATTTTTGAAGCAAGAAGACCTAAGGGTGAGTGTTTGCTTGCTGAGGTTTCTGGAAAAGTTAAGATTAAGGAAGATGCAAAAACTTATCAAATCACAATCATCACAGGTGAAGGCGACATTGATTATGAAGTTAGAAAACCTGCTGTTCTTAAAGTTAAGAATGGAGAAATGGTTGAACCTGGTACACAGCTTACTGCTGGTGCAATCAATCCATCTGACCTTCTTGTTACAAAGGGACTTAAGGGACTTCAACAATACTTGCTTACTGAAGTTATCTCTGTTTATAGAAGCCAGGATGTTAAAGTTAATGACAAGCATATAGAAATTATCATAAGACAAATGCTTAAGAAAGTTAAGATTGAAGACTCTGGAGATACAAACTTGCTCACAGGAGATGTTGTTGATATATCTAAATGTGATGAAGAAAATGAGAGAGTGCTTAGAGAAGGTGGAAGACCTGCTATTGCAAGAAGAATACTTCTCGGTATTACAAAAGCATCTCTTTCTACTGAAAGCTTCTTGTCGGCATCTTCATTCCAAGAGACTTCAAGAGTTCTTACAGATGCTGCTCTTAAGGGCAAAGTTGACAACTTGCTTGGTATTAAAGAAAATGTTATTATTGGAAAACTCATTCCTGCTGGAACAGGCCTTAAGAAGTATAGAACAGTTGTTCCTGTAAAAGTAGAGAATGAAGAATCAGTTGCTGAATAGTTGATTTGGTAAATTGGTATTATTTGAAAATATTAGCTAAAAAAAGACTGAAATTTCAGTCTTTTTTCTTTTTTGATATTGAAATAGAAGTTTGTTGATGTTATAATATAACATATTAAAAGTGAGATAAATTGTGAACACAGAAAATGCTAAAAACGAAATAAATTATTTTAATAATTTGAATCTTAATCCTTTGGTTAGAGATAAAAATCTTTATGACTATGTTGTGCTTGATTCAAGGTTTATGTACCAATTTGAAAATGGTACAGCTTACAAAGAAATTAAAAATGCTGAGAATGGAAAAGTTGAAGGAGTGGTTTATCTTGGCAATAGAGGTTTGTCTTACGAGGCTTATAAAACAATTAAGCCTCAGCTTTCTTTTTTAGCCAAGCAAGGCTATGATAAGGCAATTGCAAGATATTTGTTTTTGGAAGACCCAGAAAATTGGGATACTGAGATTGTTGCTAAAGCAAGAGAAATTGAAAAGCTTGATATTAAGACTCCAGAACAATGGGAGGTTGTTGCTCATTTGCACTTGTCTGATGAAGTAGTGCTTCAATTTGATGATGAAGTTTTTAGAGAATTTAATTTTGAAGCAGAAAAACTCGGCGTGAAGAACATGAAAGATTTGTATTACCAAATAAGGCAATATTATAATATGTTTAACGAATGTGAAAATGAATATCATCATAGAAGGTATCAGGATTTATATACCTCTGAAATCATGAGTAGAGATGAGTTTGCTAAGAGGGTTGGCAGTTATTACAAAAAATTTCTAACCTTGACCAAAAGTATGTTAGTTCAGTGTCCAAAGTTTGTCTCGGCAGTTAGACATGCACAGGTAGGTTATTATGCAAGATATTTCAACGGAAAGAAAGATATTTTGGATTTAAGCAGTTTTATGTCTCTAAAAGTAAGACCATACAGTTTTTTGCTTCCTGTTGAAGTTATCAGAAAAATAAATGGCGGAAAACAGTATTTCAACGAGCATTACGGAAGATTTTTGAAAAAAGATTTTAAGAGAATGAGAAGATGTAAAACAATTAGTGCTTATGACAACACAATTAATGGCTATGCTGTGATAAATGGTGTGGATAAAATTGAAGGGGCTTGCGGTTTTGTTGATTTTGCTAGAGTGGGTAGAAAAAGCAGGATGACCCTTTCATCTCTTGCAAAAAATAATACTACTGAGGAAAAGAAAGTTACAACACTTCAGAGCGAACTTGTACATTGATATATTGACATTTGTGCATTTTTTGATTTTTAATAAAAATATTTTGAACGAAAAAGTTAATTTTGTTATAATAAATTTAATAGGAGAAAATGGCAGTGAGCAAAGGAAGTAAGTTTTGGATTTTTGGATTGTTTTTAGCTTGCAGTATATTTGCAATTCTTGGCGGCGTATTTACTACTTTTTCAAGCATAGCATCAATTGTTATGTTTGTGTTTGCGGTGATTTTCTTTGTGTTTGCCATTATGGTAGTAATAATTTACAACCACATGGTGACCTATAGAAATAAGGTTAGGGAGAGTCTTGCATTGATAGATATTCAACTTAAGATGCGTTTTGACCTCATACCTAATCTTGTTGAATCTGTTAAAGGGTACACAAAGCACGAGGAAAAAGTCTTTAAATCAATTGCAAGGCTCAGAAACAGTGCAATGAAAACAACTGATGAGAAAGAGAAGGTGCAATTTGCAAATAAAGTTGTGCCAATGATGAAGAGCATTATTGCAATTGCCGAGGATTATCCAGAGCTTAAAAGCGGAGTGCTTTTTCAAGATTTAATGGAACAACTTTCGGATGTTGAAGATAGAATTGCTGCTTCAAGAAGAATTTATGATATGAATGTAAATGAATATAACACTTTATTAGAGCAATTTCCAAACACACTTTTTTCCAAATCATTTGGCTTTGAAAGAATGGAGTTGTTTAAAATTGACACTGCAGAGAGAATTATTGAAAAAATTTCTTTAGAGGAAGCTGAATAATTATGGTTTCAAAAGAGAAGTTTGATGAGTTTAAAAGAACTCTTTTCACAGATAAGGAAATAAAAAAGTATCAAAAAAGCACTCAAAAACAAAAGTTTGTTGAAATGATAATTTGTTTTATTGAAGTTGCGATGATAATTGGGATTTTTGTCATTGCACTGCTTAGAATAAATGTTGTTGCAGCCATTTTTTTAGCTTTGTGGTTTGGTATTCTTGTTGGCTCCATAACTTTCGGAATAACAAAAACTATCAAAAAGAAAAGAATTGAAAAACTTAGACGAGAAAAAATTCCGAGATTAATTAAGTTTTTGGTTGGAGACCAATTAAACTTGTTTGCAATGGATGAGTTTTTGCCTAAGGAGTCTTTTGAAGCTTCAGGGTTTGCAGGAGGCTATGACTTTTATAAAGGTGAAGATTTGATTGATGTTGACATACCAAAAGATAATGGAAAAAGGTCAGGAGTTTCTTTCAAAGCATGTGACTTGAGAGTGACTAGAGAACAAACTGATAGTGATGGTCACAAAAGCACTGTGGTAGTGTATTGTGGTGCATTTTGCAGTGTTGATTTTCCATTTGAATTTAAGTGCAAACTTGCAATAAACAGCAGTCTTAAAGGTGTGAAAAAGATTAAATTGGAAGATGTGTCTTTCAATAAGGAATTTCAAGTGTTTACAAACAATCAGGTAGAGGCTCTTTGTATACTTACTCCAACTATGATGCAAAAGATTGTAGAGCTTAGAAAAATAACAAAAAAACTTAAAATTTCTATTTTTAACAATCATCTGTATATAGGTTTTCCAGACTTTAATCTTTTTGAGTTTGGGAAAATTAATAGGGACTTGAACGAAGCAATATTCGATGAGATTTATGAGGATGTTGCATTACTGCTTGCCATTGTGGATGAAATAAAAACAAATAATAAAGTTTTTAAAATTTGATAAAGAAGAAAATTAAAAAATATTTTCTTCTTTTTTTATGAAAGTAGTTGACACAACAGAAAAAATATTGTATTATAATTACGAAATTACATAAACACATAATAACTATGTATTATAATAATTTTAAAAGGAGACAGGGATGGAGAAAAATAATCAACTTATTGAAAGAATAAGTAAGATTGAAGCTCGCTTGGATAATCTTGAGAAAATGAGATTAAGAGAATGTAAAAATATTCCAGCTGAGATGATTCAATCAGAAAAGTCTGTGAATAGTAAAACTTCAAATATTAATGTTGGAATGCTTAGTTATTGCGGAAAGTATGAATCACCAGATGGAGAAATAGCGGCAAACTTTGGAGGAGATGTCTATATTCCGAACATCTTGAAGACAAATTCAAGGGATTTGGCACAAGTTATTGATGCGTTTTCAAGTGAAGATAGGATTAATATTGTTAAGCTTCTTTTGAAAAAATCATTATCAGCAAAAGAGATTATGGAAATTCTTGACTTTCCTACAACAGGCAAGGTTTATCATCATTTATCATTTTTGGAAAAGCTTGGAATCATACGTAAAAATAACGAAAAATTTTCTATTTCAGGAAGATATATTTCTTGTGTTGTGTTTATTATTTTGGGCGTATCAAAAATTGTTGAGGAGGGGAGATAATTATGAAAGAAATTCAAATTGGAATTGATAAAAGAACAGAGGTAATGAGTGTGCTTTTGTACATTTCAAATTATCGAAAGGAGTTTCCAAATCTTATTAATTACAATAGAGATATACCTTATATAAATGATGTTTTTGAGACTTTTTCAAAATTCTCTGGACATAAAACGGTGCTTCTTCTAAATGAAATCATTGAGAATTTTTCATTTAGTTATGATGCTCCCTATGTGCTTTCTTCTCAATTAAAGGAAGATTTTACAATGGGAGAGCTTTTACCTTATCCATACAAGAATAGACTTAAATCGAGTGCATTAGTAGTTGAATTTATGGATTCGGTGAAAGACTTTGTTGAAGACAGCAATTTTGAAGACTTTTTTGCTGGACATCAAGATGTTTATGATAAATGGATAGAGCAATTTAAAAGCACAATTAGATTGGATTATTTATCAAAATTTGAAGAGTTTTTTGGTGTTGAACTGCAAAAAAATTACATTATAAATCTTTTGCCAATGACAGCTTATAATGGTATGTATTATGATTATAGAAATAAGGGAAATTTTGTTATTTATTTTAGAAACAGTGGAAACAACACTATAAGATTTGATGTAAATGGAGGGAACACTGCTCGTATTTTTAATGTTTTTGCAACCTCTTTAATAAGAAAAATAATTGAAGAACAAAGACTCAATGTGCCAATGAGCAAGGATTTTGATGAAATTTTAAAAATGAAATATACTGCAAGTTCAAACTTACAATATATTTGTGGAGAAGTTTCAGCAGTTTTGGAGAATATGCTTCATGATGAGGTTTGTCCTAAAGGTGAAAAAAGAGGGTTAGAAAGCATTAACACAAAACATCCTGAGAGGTTAAAAAAGATTTATGAAATCTTTGAAATCTGGAAAAAGGGAAAGTCAGAGTTTTGTTCGGCTTTGCAAGAAGCTTTAATTTTATACTAATATAAATTTATGTATTTTTATTGTAGATTAAATAAAGCAGAGACAAAATTTGTCTCTGCTTTATTTTTTG
The DNA here is from genome assembly GCA_949474265.1 of uncultured bacterium. GTDB lineage: Bacteria > Bacillota > Clostridia > Christensenellales > UBA1242 > Caccovivens. Next base: position 7,087 of record CASXBC010000005.1, read on the forward strand.
TAGCCAGCTTTGATGCTGTTTTTGTCAATAAATCTTTGCAAAATTTTTCCTTGTTTTCTTGCCAATTTTTGACCTGTTTTTGTTTTAATAAATTGCATTTCTGGCAACATTGTGCGATAAACATAGTGAGTTGTGGAATAAGGCTTTATGTTTGGAAGATAGTCATCAATGTCAAGGGGATATCTGCCATCATAAAAAGGTATGCCTCTTGTAATACAATAAGTTTTTGTCCTTTTAAGTCCAATTTTTCCCACTGCATCCAAAATATCTGCATCTTGCAAAATCATTAATTCTTTTGAAATATTTTGGTCATGAGATTTGTTATCATGATTTTTTATTATATCTAAAATCTCTTCTAAGGTGCTTTCTTCAATGTGGATTTCTTTATCTTCAGTTAAAAGATTTTTAACATAAGGTATTGATTCTTCAGCTGACACATATTTTTCTTTGCTTGACAGCACTCTATGAGTATCATGAAAGAGCACAGAAATTAAAATGGTCCAAATCCCCCCCCTCAGCTTTCTGGATTTTTTTTGCATATTTAAGGCAACGCTTAATGTGAGAAAAATCATGACCTGTTGGCTCATTTTTATATAATTTTTTTGCTTTTCTATATAATATTTTATATATTTTATCCATAATTAAGGATAACATATTTTAGGTTCAATGTCAAAAGTTTATTTGTTTTTAGACAAATTTTGCTCTTTTTCTTGCGTAATTGCTAGAAGATTTTATATAATAAATTTAAGTTTATTACAAAGGTTGAGTTTATGAGCATATTTTTGAATATTCTATTTTTGATTTTGGGTATGGGGCTTTTAATCAAGGGAGCTGACTTTTTTGTTGAGGGAGCTAGTGCTGTTGCTAAGAGATTTAAAATCCCTTCAATGCTGATTGGGCTTACTGTGGTTGCAATTGGCACAAGTTTGCCAGAGCTTTCAGTCAGTTTGGCAAGTGCATTTAAGCACAGTGTTGATATGTCTGTTGGAAATGTTATTGGCTCAAACATGATGAACATGCTTCTTATTTTGGGTATAGTAATGTTGATAAAACCTGTGCCAATCAAAAGGTCTACCAAAAGAATTGACTTGCCATTTATGTTGGGGATTACTTTGCTTTTGCTTTTGTTTAGTGCGGATGTGATTTTGAATGCGGCAAATGGAAATGTTATTTCAAGAACAGAAAGCTTAATTTTTTTACTTGCACTTGTTGTTTATATGACAATGACAATTATGAATGCAAAAAAAGAGCATAAGCTTTTGTTTGAAAATCCAGAGCTTGAGGCTAAACTTGCCGAGGAGGAAAAGCAGGAGCCTGTAAGTGAAGATGATGGCACAGAAGAGAATGGAAAATCTAAGCGTAAGAAAAAGAAAAAAAATAAAGTAAAGAAAGAGCTTAAGGTTTGGCAAATAGTTTCATTTATTCTCTTTGGACTTGGAGCGGTTGTTTTTGGAGCAGAATGCGTTTCGACCACTGCACAATTTTTGGCATTGAAGATAGGCATGAGTGAAGCATTGGTTGGACTTACTGTCGTTGCAGTGGGGACAAGTTTGCCAGAACTTGCAACAAGCATAGCTGCATCTATCAAAGGCGAAAACGAAATGGCTCTTGGAAACATAATTGGCTCTAATATTTTCAATATTGCATTGATTTTGGGCTCTGTTGGACTTATCACACAAATTTCTGTTTCAGCAACAATTTTGTGGGATTTGCTTATTTTGTCTGGATGTACAATTGCTTTTACGGTGCTTTGTGTCACTTGCAAAGAAAAATCAAGACGTTGGATTGGTGGAGTGCTGATTGCTATGTATGTTGCATATTTGACCTTTGCCATTGTGCGAAACTATTGTTTTTAGATAAATATATATAATAAAACACACATCATTTATGGTGTGTGTTTTTATTCTATTTCAAGATTATTTGTATCGAAAAATGGACTATCTAAAAATTCGATTAAAGTCATATTAAAGCCTTGAGCTATTAACATTACTGTAGATAATGTTACAGTTTTGTTTTTCTCTTTAATTATGCAACCAAGTCGACTATGTGACAATCCGCTATTTTGCTCCAGCCTGTATTGCGACATATGTTTCTCATTTAAGAGTTGACATATTCGTAGGGCGACTGCTTTATTTACAGTCATCATATAAAATCCTCCATATATAATTTATATTATCAAAACATGCAAATAAATATACGCAAGTACACTTGCGTATATTTAAAGTTTATGTTATAATTATTATTAATAAGTGGAGGTAAAAGTGGAAGAAGAGAAGAAAAAAAGATTAACTTCAAGGATTATAATGATAATTAGTTTCATTGGGGGAATTTATTTTATATTAACTGGAATAGGAAAAGATGGAAGTTGGTTGCTTATAGGTATAGGGATATTATTTATAGTTGTTGGAGTTATTACAGCGGTAAGAGAAACTATTAGAATTCGAAAAGAGGAAAGAATAAACAATGCTATTGAAGAATTGGCGAAATATAAGATAGAGCAAAAACAAAATATACAACAAATAGTTGATATATTAGATTCGGTTGTTAGAAAAAATACATTTTATAATATCTTAGACAAATTGGAAGAATTTTTAGATGACAAATCTATTATTTCTATCTGCAATAATTTTGTTTCAGAAAATGATGGAATATTGTGTATAGACTATATGATAAATTTTAGCAATGTCGACCAGCCGCAACACAATTGTGATGGGGATGTATTAGATTTTCCGTATATTACAAAAGAAAGATTTATGAAGTATGGCGAATTTAAAGCTTTAGATAGAGAAAATGATATAGAATCTATAGTAGATATTTCAACTTATGCATTTAAAAATGATACTGTAAGGTGGTGCAATGCCGGGTTGGCAAGAATAATATCTCAAACTAAAAAGATAAATGAACTTTTGGATGATGAATTTGAGTATGAAGAGTTTGAAGATGATGAAATTGATGATAATCGCGAATTTAAAATTTTTGAATTTATTAATTTGCTAAAAAACTGTAATAAAATAAATGATGAATTTGTTGATGAGCAAGCAATAATGTTTTTATTATGGATATTACATAAAGTATATTTGCAAAATCAACTTGAAACCAGATATGATATATATGATATCAATGATGGAATGAGTATTGAAGAAAAAATTGAAAAAATATATCTTATTGATGAAGAAGATACTATTGCATTTCTTGCTATTGAAAAATATTTACAAGAATTGAAAAAGCCTTTGTTTTTGTATAGTGACAAACTCAGAGAAGATATTAAACCGTTAATAAAAAAAATAAAGAATAATCAAGCATTACAAAGATTGGAAAATAGGTGTATATATGAAAAACATTTAACAATACAAGAAGTAGACCTTATGTCTGGATTTGAATTTGAAAGATTTGTGTCAAGGTTGTTTGAAAAATATGGTTATAAGACTGAAGTCACAAAATCAAGTGGAGACCAAGGAATTGATGTTTTAGCAATGAAGGGTGATTTTGTTGTTGCAATTCAAGCAAAATGTTATAATGGGGTTGTTGGAAACCATGCTATTATGGAGGCTGTTGCAGGAATGAAATACTATAATGCAAATAAGTGTATGGTTGTTACAAACAGCTCTTTTAGCAAAAGTGCAAAAGAACTTGCACAAGTAAATAATGTTGAGTTGTGGGATAGAACAGTATTAAAAGAAAAAATAGAGGAGATTTAGATTATGAAAAGAATGAAAATAACGCTTTTAGTTATTTCTATATTATGCGGATTTCTTTTCTTTGTAGGATTAATAACAATTATTTCTTTGTCTGTTAAGCAAAAGAATGTAAATTATTATGAGTGGCTTTCTTTGATTATTTCATTGGCAGCCCTGAGTGTTTCAGTGCTCTCTATTTGGTGGGCGAAATTAAGTCAACAGGAAAATGATTACAAAAAATTTGCTATAGACTTGCTGGAGAAAAAGCGTGATTCAATTGATTATGTTTTGAAAAATATTCATTCTGCAATGGAGAGAAATTTAAGATTTGATGAGAGTGTATTTACAGAAAAAATATTAACTTGTTGTTTATTTTCAAAAGTTTTTCAAAGTTATTATTTTAGATTTTCTGAGCAAATAAATAAATATAATTTATTGTTAAAAGCTAAACAAATTGGAAAAAATAAGGATAGTGAAATATTTGATGTCACAGCGGAATTTAATCAATTGAGAGTATTTTTTAGTGAGGAAATAAGTGAATTGATAAAAAAGATTTATCAAGGAGATTTAAAGGTCAAAGAAATAATGTAGAAAAAACGAACCTAGTTATAGGTTCGTTTTTTAATGGTGCTGAAGGTGGGAGTCACTCCAATTTGCCTTTTTGATTTTTGATAAATTTTGATGTTGTTTGGCAAATTTATCATGCCGAGGCAAACTCATTTCAATCATCCACCGGATGCATTCGCTTGCCTGTTCGACTCCAAATAGATTTTATAAAAATAAAAAGAGAGTCTTAGAGATTCTCTTTTTTGGGTTATAAAAAATAAAAACCCACATAGTGGGTGGTGCCGAAGGTGGGAGTCGAACCCACATGAAGTTGCCCTCGCGGGATTTTGAGTCCCGTGCGTCTGCCATTCCGCCACTTCGGCTCGTCGCAATCTATGTTTGCACTCGTTTTTGTTGTAAGCTCCAAAAAGTTTAGTTTAAGTACTTGATTGCTCATCTTCCTCAAAAATAAAAATATTTTTGTGGACTTTATTTACTCTTTGTTTTAAGTAACAGGTGTATTTTATCACAAAAATGCGAATTTGACAAGTGTTTTTATAACATTTTTTACTATTGTTGCTCAAATATCTTTTATATTTGTATTGAAAAATTTTTACATTTATGATAAAATTTTCTTGTTAAGGAGATTGAGAAATTGAAAAAATTGCTTTTTACTCATGGGATTGATATTGATGGTTATGGTTGTGCAGTGCTTGCCAAATTGGCATGGGGAGATTCTGTAGATATTGTGTATGCAGATAATTTTGATTTGGATGACAAATTTGTGAAAATTTGGGGTAAGACAGGCTTTGCGGAGTACAATGAAGTTTTTGTCACAGACCATTGTTTAAGCATGGCTCTTTGCAACATGGTTGACAAAAAATCAAATATAAAAAAGAAAATTAAAATCTTTGACCATCATTCATCAAGAATTGGAAACCAAGATAAGTTTTCTTGGGTAAGCATTATATCTGAAAGAGATGGAAAAAAGGAATCTGGAACTAGTTTGTTTTATGATTATTTATGTGAAAAAGGGCTTTTAGAGTCGTCAGACAAACTTGAAACATGGGTAGAGCTTACAAGACTTTATGATACTTGGGAGTGGAAAAAGGTTGACAATCAAAAAGCAAATGATTTAAATACACTTGCTTTGTCTGTTGGAAGAGAGGAATATATTAGAAGACTCTATCAAGACCATGTTTTAAATGAAAACTTTGATTTTAATGCACAAGAGTGTCAGATAATTGAAAAATACAAGATTGATTTTCAAAAACAAATAAAAAGATATGTACAGCAGATAAGAGTTGTGGAAATTGATGGTGCTAGAGCAGGTTTCGTTGAAATTTTGGATGTGTTTAAAAATGACATTGGTGGAGAGATAAAGAAAAACGGAAATGAGAACAACATTGCATTTTTGATTATGCCTGTAAAAGACAGGAATACGGTCTCTTTGAGAGTTGTTGATGACAATTTTGATGTTTCAAAAGTTGCTGAAAAATTTGGTGGCGGAGGTCATAAAGGGGCTGCAAGTTTCCCTTTGAGCAGTTTGCCAATAGATTTGATTTCTAAAGAAAAAATCTAATATAGTATTTAAAATTGTAGGCAACAAGCCTACTTTTTTATTAAATTTTGATAAGCGGTATTGATTTTAATGGGGAGATATGCTAAAATTAAATTGTTATATTATGTAGGGGGATTTTTATGAGAACAAATGAGAGTGTTGAAGAACTTTATCATAGTTTTATCAAAAATGGCGGGACTCGTTCATTGATTTCTAAAAACTCAGAAGATTCCGTTGGCAGAAAAATCTACTCACTTGTTAAAAACTTGGAAATGAGGCATGAGGATGGAAGAAGGTTTACTTTGGCAGAGAAGTTTTTGGCTAAGGGAATTAGTTTTGTTGAAATGAAGCTTAGTAAAGAAAGAAAATTTGCAAGCATTAAAGCAATGTTGGATGATTTTGTTGCTTCTGGTCGAAAAGTTGAAGATTTGAAGAAAACGGATAAGGAATACAAAGAAGTTAAAAATTTTAAGATGGTTGATGAAAATGGCAGAAGGCTCACTGTTGAAGAAAAATTTGCTGTTTTGGACATCCAAGAAAAGCAAAACTTTCAAAAGATGTTAAAGCTGATTTAATTTCTGCTATTTCAAGTTTTTTGCAAAATGGTGGAGATATTTATATGCAAAGGTCAAATCTGCCTTTCTTCAGAGCTGAGTATGGCTCTTTTGCTAGAAAGCAGAGATTGGTTGGGGTTGTTGGCGATTTAGCCTTTCAAACGAACTTGAGAAGTCTCGGTTTTGATTATTCTGAAATGTTTTATCAATATGGAAAAGTTTTGGAGTTTTACAAATTTAAAGACTCTTTAGGTTTTGTGGATAGTTATAGAAAAAACATAAAAATGGACAGCTTTGTCAAAGCATCTTCTTACAAGCTTGGTTTGCCAATTCCTGTGTTTGTGGGACTTGTTGGAAATGCTGACCTTGAAGGTTGTTATTTAGATACTGATTATTTTGGCTTTGTGACTACAGAGCTTGGAAAGTATTTGGAAGTACATAAAGATTTTGTTGGTATGTCTAAAATTGACAAGCCATTATATGAAAAGTTGAAACATATTGCAAGAATGTCTTTTAGTCCAGATTTAAGTGAAATTTCTACTGAAGATGTGGCTTATTTGCTTGGCTACGGAGATGTTAAAAATGATTTTGGTAAAGAATCAAACCATTCAGAATTTAGTGATTTACTAACAAACATTAGGATTATTGCTTCGCAAAAAGGTGGCAAGCTTTCAAGAAGTGATATCGCAGAGAATGACTATAGAAAAATAATTGGCTTTATTGCTTCAACAGGTGCTACAACTACTTCATTTTTCAAACTTTATGACATTGATTATGATGGAAAGGATGGCAAAAGGCTTGCAAAAGTTTGGGTTAATGGTTATCCTTACATGAGTGAAATGAGAGCAGAGCGTGATAGAATTTTGGCAGAACATGGTTTAAGTATGTCAAGTGACTGTAAAAAAGAAGATTTGTTTGATGTTTTGATTGATGCTAGCACTCAGGCATTTGAGAAATACAAATCTCAAATATTCAATTTTGAAGCAGAAAAAATCACTCAGGCAAATCAAAAAGATGAAAGCACGCAGAAGCAATTGCCTTCAGACAAAAATTCTGGCTTTTCAAAAACTGATGGCGGAAAGGTTTAAAGATTTTAAATGATATAAAGAGAAAGGTAAGCAGTCTATTGCTTACTTTTTCTTTGTTTGGCATTTTATTTGCAAAATATGAGGGCATAATGCTATAATAAAATTGAATAGTTTGATTTTTAAGGTATATAGAACATGATTTTTAAAAAATTTTTTAACAAGGACTCTTCGCTGGTCGAAGAATATGCAAAAGAGTTTAATGTTTTGCCCTCTACAATGTATTTGATTTTGTCTAGAGGTTTTTCAACAAGAGAAGAAATTGCTGAATATCTTTCTTTGGGAGAGCTTTTGGACCCATTTCTCATCAGGAATATGAAAGAACTTTGTGACAGAGTTCAGCTTGCAAAGCAAATGGGGGATAAAATCCTCATATTTGGTGATTATGATGTTGATGGCATAAGTGCGACCGCAATTATGCTTAAAACTCTGAAAAGATTGGGTATTAATGCTGATTTTTATCTTCCAAACCGTTATGTTGACGGTTATGGTCTTTCTTGCGAGTGTATTGATAAGATTGAAAAACAGTTTTCGCCTGACCTTATAATTACTGTGGATTGTGGTATAACTTGCTTCAAGGAAGTGGAGTATGCCAAAGAAAAAGGTATTGAAATTATTGTAACTGACCACCATGAAATCCCTGAGATTTTGCCAGACACCATTGTTTTGAATGCCAAGATTGAGGGGCAGGATTATCCTTTTAGAGAACTTTGTGGCACAGGTCTTGCATACAAGATAAGTGAGGCACTTTTGGGGGAAAAAAAGGCAGAAGAGTTTTTGCCTATTGCTGCCATTGCGACAATTGCAGACATTGTCTCTCTTACAGGAGAAAACCGAAACATTGTCAAACGTGGAATGAAGAGTTTTGATAAACTTCCAATTGGGCTTAAAGCTTTGTTTAAAGAAAATAAAGTTTCACTTTCAAATCCTTCTGCAACTGCCGTTGCAATGAAGATTGCTCCAAAAATAAATTCGTCTGGCAGAATGGGGGATGCTTCTGACAGTCTTGCACTTTATATGACAGAAGACCCTGTAGCTGTTAAGAAATATTTAGAAAAAATTAAGAAGCACAATTCAAAAAGAAGAGACCTTTCTGCAAAGGTAATGGAAGATTGCGAGAAAGCAATCAACAAGATGGATTTGTCAAAGACAAGAGTGATTTGTTTTGCTTCTAAAAAGTGGGACCAAGGTATTTTGGGAATTGCGTGTGCCAGACTTGTTGAGATGTATAACAGACCTGTCTTTTTGTTTGCACAGGTGGGGGATGATTTGCATGGCTCAGGAAGAAGCATAGATGACATTAATATACATGAGCTTTTGTCCTCACTTAAGGATATTTTGGAGACCTTTGGTGGGCATACAATGGCTGCAGGTGTTACGCTTAAAAGAAGTCATTATGAAGAATTTGTAAACAGGGTAAACTCTTTTGTTTTTGAAAAAATCAATGACAAAGTGTTTATGCCAATCAGATATTATGACCTTGACCTCAAGCCAGAAGAAATCACTGATAGATTTTTGAGTGAGCTTTCTCTCTTGGAGCCTGTAGGTTGTGGAAACGCAAGACCTAAATTTAGGATAAGTGCGGAGACTGTTGAAGTCAACCCTATGAGATATTGCCCAGCACACTGTGAAATTAAGCTTGCAAATATGAATTTGGTCTATTACAACTTTTCAAAAAAATATGACGAGTTGAGATTTGCCAGATACAAATCTTTCATTTTTGAGTTTCAGGATGATGGAAGAAATGGGGTGGTAAGTGATTTTGACTGTGGAAGTTTTATAACGCCTGATGCACACATGTTCACATATCCTGTTCAGCTTGAACAGTTAATTTTTGAAGATAATCGTCCTGCAAAATTTTCATACTATCCACAGAGCGAACTTTTAAATTTTGTTGCAGGAATGCAAGAACAAGTTTTTGGGACGGCATTTGTGGCATATTCCGCTTATGATTTTGTAAATTTTTCTAAAGAGTATTCCAAAGAAAACATCTTTCATGTTGGTATATACAATGAAAACTGCACAGGTTTTAACAGTCTCTTACTTTCTCCAACAGGTGTGAAATGGGCAAAAAATTTCAATAGGATTGTCTTTCTGTCACCGGTTTTGGATGAGGGTTTTATTGCAGAGCTTAACGAGGTTTCTGGTGCAGAGATTTTTGTGCCAATGGAAAGAGAATTTGATAAAAACAGATTTTTGACTCTTGACTTGTCGAGAGAAACTTTTGGAAGAGTTTTCAAAGCTCTTACTGCCAAAAATTTTTCAAGATATTATTCTATTTTTGATATTTATCAAAATAAATTAAAAGGGCAGGTCAACTTTGAAAGTTTTTATGTTGCATATTTGGTATTTCAACAATTGGGATTGATTTGCTCTGTCAAAGGTGACACCTTTGTTGTTGAACAAACTTCTGTTCAGAAACAAGACTTAAACAAATCTTCACTTTACAACAAACTTTTGCTTTTGAAAAACACAATGGCAAAGTAGGAGAATTATGACAAACAATATATTAAAATTGCAAATAAAGCAAAAAATTTTGGACAATTTTAGTCTTTCTGAAAAACAGAGAGACTTGCTTGACAGATGTTTTGTTGACGAGATTAATCTGCCAAGACTTGATAATGTCATTGATGTTATGATTGAATATCGTATGGGAGCAGATATTTTGATTCCATATATTCTTTTTCAGTGCTATAAAACAAATGAGACTTTGGCTATGTCACTTTTGGGGTCTGATTTGACAACTCAAGAGATAAAGTTGTTTGAGACTTTTGTTACTGTCAAAGATGTTCGTTCTTTTTCAAGAAGTGGAGAGGCAGAAAGCATCAGAAAGATGTTTGTTGCTATCTGCCAAGATATAAGAATTGTAATTGTAAAATTTGCCACTATTTTGTATGACCTTAAGCTTATTAAGCCTCCAATGAGTCAAGAAGATTCTGATTATGTAAAGCTTGTAAGTGATGTGTTTGCACCACTTGCAGAGAGGCTTGGTCTTTCTGGTTTTAAGTTTGCATTTGAGGATTTTTCATTCGAACTTTTGGAGCCAAAGGCTTATGAAGAGCTTAAAAATAGTGTTTATCTTAAAAAAGAGGACAACGAAAAGCAGATTCTTATTACTAAAGAAAAACTTGAAAATGTGCTTGCAGAGCTTGGTATAAAGGGTGAGATACAATATCGTCAGAAGCATTTTGCAAGCATTTACAAAAAACTTAAATCAAAAGCTGGTTCACTTGAAAACATCTATGACATCATTGCTATGAGAGTGCTGGTAAACTCTATTGAGGACTGCTATAGTGTGCTTGGAAAAATCCACTTGATTTACAGACCAATGAGTGGAAGGGTGAAGGATTATATTGCAAATCCAAAACCTAATGGTTATCAAAGTTTGCACACAACCATTATTGCAGAAAACAACAGACCTCTTGAAATTCAAATCAGAACTTTTGAAATGCACAAATTTTCTGAATATGGAATTGCAGCACATTGGATTTATAAAGAAAAGCGTGGACAAAACAAGTTTGACCAAAAGATGTCTTGGTTTAGACAAATGATGGAAAACACAGAGGGTTTGTCATCTGATGAGTTTATTGAAACACTGAAAGTTGACCTTTATTCAGAATCTCTTTTTGTCCAAACTCCAAAAGGAAAGGTTATTGAATTTCCTGTTGGCTCAACAGTGCTTGATTTTGCGTATGCTATTCATTCAGATGTTGGAAATCAGTGTGTTGGTGCAAAAATCAATGGAAAAATTGTGCCTATCACCAAAGAACTTTCAAATGGTGATGTTTGTGAGATTTTGACAAACCCAAACAGCAAAGGCCCTTCTAGAGATTGGTTGCTTAAAGTCAAATCTTCAAATGCAAGGGCAAAAATAAGAGCGTTTTTCAAAAGTGAGCTTAAAGAAGAAAATATTAGAATTGGAAAGCTTGTTTTGGAACAGGCTGTCAAAAACAGTAATGTCAATTTGTCGAGAGCACAAAAAGAAGAGTATTTGATGAGAATAGCAAACACAATGATGATTGAAAGTCTTGATGTTTTGTATGCTGAAATTGGTGCAGGAAGTCTTGCGGCAAACGGAATTGTTGGAAGAATTATCAATCTTTACAACAAGGATAAATCTTATCAAATCAAAGAAAACACAATTGTTGTCAAGAAGAACAAGGATGGTGTGCTTATTGATGGTGACAGTGGGCTTTTGGTGAGATATGCTGGCTGTTGTACGCCGGTTACCGGAGATGATATAGTTGGATACATCTCACGTGGTCGGGGTGTGACTATTCACAGAAACACTTGCCAAAATCTAAAATTTCTTGAGCAGGAGAGACTTATCAAAGCTGAGTGGCAAGAAAATGCAACATCAAGCTTTGTGGCAGTCATAAAAGTCATAACTGATAATGTCAACACTGTCATCAATTCACTTAATAATATATCAAGAGAATTAAAGAGCAAGTTGAAAGGCTTTGGCTATAAAGAAATCAAAGGTGAGCTTGTGTTTGAAATTGTTGTTTTGATTTCAAATAAAAATGAGCTTGAAAGCATAATTAAAGATTTTGAAAATGTCAAATATGTAAGAAAAGTGTTTAGGAGCGAATGATGAAAATCTCTTGTCAAACTGAAGATTTTGAAAAAGATATGCAAGATTTGGTTAATCTGTTTTATTCAGAGGCAGATGAAACTTTTTCATTGTCACATAGTTTCAGTTTGACAGGCAATGATGTTGAAAGTGAAATCAAGGTTTGTGAGAGTGGTGAGAGCTTTTTTAAAGTGTTCTCAGTGCCAAAAGAGTTTGATGAACTTAGAAAAAAAAGTTTTCTTAAACGCAGTTTTAAAAATCAGCTTTATGAGTTTTTAAACAAAAAAACAGGCAAGAGTTTGCCTTGGGGCTCACTTACAGGTGTTAGACCAACAAAGTTTGCTCGTGACTTGGTCGAAAGAGGAGAAATGAAAGCTCACTTGATTTCGGAAACACTTGTCAGGGATTATTTTGTGTCAATGGAAAAAGCAAAACTGACTGTTCAAATTTTAAATAATCAAAAGTGTATTATCAAAAACGACAAGTTGGTTGACCTCTTTATAAACATTCCTATTTGTCCAACAAGATGCAATTATTGCTCATTTATTTCAAACGAGCTTTGGACTGTCAAAGATAAAGTTGAAACTTATCTTGAGTGTGTCTTTAAAGAGTTGGAAGCGGTCAAAAATTTGGTTGCAGAGAAGGCTTATGTTGTTAGGACAATCTACATTGGAGGAGGAACTCCCACGGTTCTTACCGCAGAACAACTTGAAAGGCTTTTGTCGAAAATTAATTATCCTGTTTCAGAGTTTACTGTGGAGTGTGGAAGAGCAGACACGATTACAAGAGAAAAGCTTGAAGTTTTGAAAAGGCATGGAGTAACACGCATTTCAATAAATCCTCAAACTTTCTGTGAAGCGACCTTAAAACGTATTGGAAGAAAGACAACAAACAAACAAGTTTTTGATGCTTATATGTTGGCAATGGAGTTTGACTTTGTGGTCAACATGGACCTTATTGCAGGGCTTTCGGAAGAACGACTTGGAATTTTTAAAAGGACACTCTCTACCACACTTGAACTTTATCCGCACAACATCACTGTCCACACCCTGTCAGTGAAGAATGCTGCACAAATTCGGGGGCAGGAGATGAAATATCAAAGTGATGTGCCTAAGATGGTTAAGCATGCGGAGAAAACTTTGCTTGAAAATGGATATAAGCCATATTATCTTTACAGACAAAAACATCAGGTTGGAGGACTTGAGAATGTTGGCTATTGCAGAGATGAAAATGTGTGCATATTTAATGTTGACAGCATGGAGGACGTTTCGTCTGTGATTGCTGTGGGGGCAGGGGCGATTTCAAAGAGGGTGTTTAATATTGAAAACCGAATTGAGCGACAACCAAACTGTAAATTTATTACGGATTACATTGAACGCATAGATGAAATGATAGAAAAAAAAGTTAAGTTTTTCAGTTGATGCACATTATGCAATTTTGTGAAAACTTAACTTTTTATAAAAATCATATTATTGTTGGCAAATGAGTTTTAGATAAAGCTCCTTTGCCTTTTCTTTTTCAAAATCCAAATCCATCAAAACATTGATTGCTGTGTCGGCTGAAACTGAAATAAAAAACTCGTCGCCGTCCTTCAAAAAAGAAGAAATTGTTGTGAAAATAAGCATTTTTTTCTTATTTTCTTTAAATAACTCAAGTTTTTTATCACATCTTTTTTTGAGTTCGTTTATGATTTCTTGCTTATTTTGCATTTTTTACTCCTTGAATTGTGATGTAATTTGGAGATAATGATGTGGCTTTATTCATCATTGGGGAGCCGTTTCTTTTTAAAAAACTTTCGGAAATAACTTTAGCGTGCATTGAATTTGTTTTGAATAAAAGCTCATCACGTGTGGTTTGTTTTATTGTTTTGTCTTTTAAAGATATTTCATAAATTTCCAGAGCATCAAAATTTTCTTCGCCTACATTATTTCTATAACCCTTTTCATTTACAAAAAAATATTCTTTCAATTCTCCATCTTCGTAAATGAATGTTGAGTCCACATATTTTGTATCATTTGAATATGTTTTATCAGAAAATAGGTTTTTATATGTTTCAGTGATAAAAGAAAGTGTTTCAAGAGAATAACTTGGAGCCTCTTGTATTGAAGCTAAAAACAAGTCACATTTTTCCCTAAAAGTTAAATTGTTGTATGTTTTTTCACTTGTTTTTAGGTTTTTATAAATTCTTTCTTTCATTTGTTTTTTAGCAATTTTTAATTTTTCTTCCTCTAAGAGCTTGTAAAATTTTTCACTTTCCTCAGGGCTGTTTCCGCTGAACTGTTCTTTCCAACCTTGAAGCTGATGATAACCAAATTTTGCAAGACACAAATCCATGTCAAGTCCTTTTGATGCGTCTATTTCAAGTCTAACGCCATCAATGCAACATTCAATAGAGGTGTGTGAAGTGTAAAAATCATCATATTTTATTTTTAAATTTTCACGAAAATCCTCTTCAGTAATCAGACCTCTGTCATAAAGAATATAACTATAAATTGCAGTGAAAACGAAGCAAACAACATCTTTATTTTTTTCTCCGTCGACAGTTTCAACATAAGAGAGTTTTGACATTCTTTTTTTTGTTGGAGAGAAAGGAGAATTATATAAACTATCTTCAATAAAATATTCAATTGAATAGCAAAGTTTTTTGCATAGGCGAGTGTAGATATGTCGAGCTTCTTCAAGAGGAGTAGCATTTTCTGGAACTTCTGAAACTGCATAATTATATAATTTTTCATTAACTTTGTATCTGTCAAACTCGACTTTTTCCATTTTTAAGTACCTCGATAAATTTCTGTTTTATTTTAGCATTTTTAGTCACTATAGTCAATAGCAATTTTTCTTGTCGCTACTAAATATTTTGTAGAAAATGAGGGTTTATTTTTTGAGAAATGCTTTACATTCTGTTTGCAATATGCTATACTTACAAAGTCGATGAAACTTTTGCGAGGTTTTATGGAGACCTTTGACCTTTTGCTTCGCTTAAGCTAAAAAATAACAATGAAGGAGAAACAAAATGCAATCTAAATCAGAAATTATTGCAAAATACAAACAATCTGAAAAAGATACCGGCTCTGTTCAAGTTCAAATCGCTCTTCTTACAGAGAGAATTAATCACTTGACAGAACACTTGAAGGCTAATCACAACGACAACCATTCAAGACGTGGACTTTTGAAGATGGTTGGTAAGAGAAAAGGCTTCTTGCAATATCTTAAAGACCAAGATATTGAAGCTTATAGAAAACTCATTGCTGACCTTGGAATTAGAGAAATTAAATAAATGAAAGGGGAGCATTTTTTCGCTCCCTTTTTGTTTAAATTTTAAAAGGAGACTTTATGGAACAAAAATTTACAATTAATATTGCTGGCAGAGATGTGATTTTTGAAACAGGAAAATACTGCATGCAATCAAATGGAACATGTATGGTTAGAAGTGGTGACACAGTTGTTATGGTCAATGTAACAATGTCAAAAGCTCCAAAGCCAGGCATTGATTTCTTCCCTCTTTCTGTTGAATATCAAGAAAAAATGTATTCAGTAGGAAAAATCCCAGGAGGTTTTAAAAAGCGTGAAGGAAAGCCAAGTGACAAGGCTATTCTTGTTTCAAGACTTATTGACAGACCACTTCGTCCGCTTTTTCCAAAAGGATTTTATCATGATGTTGTCGTTGTGGCAACAGCACTTTCAATTGACCCAGATGTAAATCCAGAACCACTTGCTATGCTTGGCTCTTCATTTGCACTTTCAATTTCAGATATTCCTTTCCTTGGACCTACAGGTGCTGTGCAAGTTGGACTTGTTGATGGAAAGTTTGTCATCAACCCTGACCAAGAACAAAGAGAGAAAAGTGAACTCAACCTTACTGTAAGCGGAACAGATGAAGCTGTGCTTATGATTGAAGGTGGAGCAAACGAAGTTCCTGAACAACAATTTCTTGATGCAATCATGTTTGCACATGAAGAAATCAAAAAAATATGCAAAGAACTTAAGAAAATCAAAGCTGAAATTGGTCAGCCTGTAAATCCTAAAATCACATATTACACAATTCCAGAAGAATTGGACAGTGCTGTCAGAGCTTATGCTGACAAGAAATATGATTATGTGCTTGAAGAATTTGACAGACATGAAAGAGAAAGAAGAGAAGAAGAGGCAAAAGCTGAAATTCTTGAACATTTTGCAGAAATTTTCCCTGAATCAGAAAAACAGATTTCTGATGTTTTGTACAAAGTTAAGAAAGAAAAAGTTAGAGCAAAGATTTTGAATGATGGCGTTCGTCCAGACGGAAGAAAGCTTGAGGAAATCAGACCTATTTGGTGTGAGGTTGGCATTTTGCCAAGAGTGCATGGAAGTGCTGTGTTTACAAGAGGTGAAACTCAAGTTTTGTCAGCTCTTACACTTGGAACTGTTTCTGATGTTCAAAAGCTCGAAGGTCTTGATGATGAAGATGTAAACAGATATGTTCATCACTACAACATGCCACCTTATGCAACAGGCGAGGCAATGATGATAAGAAGCACAGGAAGAAGAGAAATTGGACATGGTGCACTTGCTGAAAGAGCTCTTGAACCTGTTGTTCCAAAAGAAGATGTTTTCCCTTATGCTCTTAGAATTGTAAGTGAAGTGCTTTCTTCAAATGGTTCGTCTTCAATGGCAAGTGTTTGTGGCTCTACTCTTGCACTTATGGATGGCGGTGTGCCTATCAAAGCTCCTGTTTCAGGCATCGCTATGGGACTTATTAAAGATGAAAACAGTAATAAAGTTGCTGTGCTTTCTGATATTCAAGGACTTGAGGACTTCCTTGGTGATATGGACTTTAAAGTTACAGGAACAGCAAAGGGTGTTACTGCAATCCAAATGGATATTAAGATTAAAGGCATTGATAAGGCTATTTTGACAGAGGCACTTGAAAGAGCAAAAATTGGAAGAATGTATATTATGGATAAACTTCTTGCTTGCATCAGTGAGCCTAGAAAAGAACTTTCTCCTTATGCTCCAAAAATTATCACTTTCACAATTGACCCAGACAAAATCAAAGATGTTATTGGTTCTGGTGGAAAGGTTATCAACAAGATTATTGATGAAACAGGCGTTAAGATTGATATTGAAGATGACGGAACAGTATTCATTGCTTCTTGTGATGCTGAAATGAATGAAAAAGCAAAGAAAATCATTCTTTCAATCACAGAAGATGTTGAAGTTGGTGATGTGTATGATGGTAAAGTTGTGCGTATCATGACATTCGGTGCCTTTGTTGACCTTGGTGGTGGAAAAGAAGGCATGATTCACATCTCAAAACTTTCAAATAAGAGAGTAGACAAAGTTGAAGATGTTGTGAAGATTGGTGACAGCGTTGAAGTTGAAGTCATCAAGATTGATGAGAAAGGCAGAGTTGACCTCAAGCGTATCATTCCTAAGGAAGAGCTTGAAGAATCTGAAAAGCCTGCAAAAGCAACAAAAACTGTAAAGTCTGAAAAAAAAGATGAAGAATAAGTATTTTGATTAATAACATTTAAAAATGAAAAAACTGCATCAGTGGTGCAGTTTTTTTATTAGTATTTAGTTTTTTTCAACAATAGTATTTTTGTGAATTATTGGTTGTTTAGATAAAAACTTGTTTGCATACATTTTGCCATCACAAGCATCAAACTCTTTTATGAAACCATTTTTCATATAGAAATTTTTTGTTCCGGTTTGAAACTTTCCATAAGGGGCATAGTGTGCATACATCATATAGCGGTCATTTGCAATTGCAAATGCTTCCACAACTTTAAGCATTGCGGAGCCAAGACCAACTTTGAAATATTCCTCATTTTTTATTTCAATGCTCTCTAAATAGCATTTGGCAAATTTGAGAGGAAAAAGTTTGTCTATGCCATGAGTTTTGAAAATGAGGATATTATTTTTTATGTTGTAATTTGGCAAATCCTTTTTCTTTAAAAACAATTCAGAGGTTTTGGGCGTTTTTTCAATCCCACCAAAATATTGTGCGTTTTTCAATATTTCATTTTCTGAAAGATGTCTTTGAAAAAGTCTTTCTATATCAAAATAGCAAACCGCAACAACATTTCTTTCCTCGCTATCACAGTCATAAGCCCTAACAATATAAGAAGTTGTGTCGTCAGACACAAACTCTAAAAAAGCATGTTTTCCACCAAAAAGTTCAATCCTTTTAAGTCCTTGTTCCATAATTTTATTATAGCATGGCTTAACAGATTTTTCAATACCATATTTTTGAGAAGAGACCATATCTCAATTTCTTTTTTATTCTTCGGTATCCTATTTTTGATATTATCAAGGTTATTAATTTGAATATTCAATAAAAAACAGGCATTATGCCTGTTTTTAATCTTTTCTATCTTGCATAAATTCATTTAAACCTTTTTCAAATTGAGTTTGGCTCATTGGGTCAAGATAAAACAAAAGTCCAAAAAGTTGACCGACATGCAATTTTTCTTCATTTACAATGTCAGTGAGAGTGTGTTTTACAAGCTCATTGTTTGAACTTTGAATATGTCTTTCATATTGTATGATTGCCTCAATTTCTCCCATTATGTCAGCTCTTGTGTTTTCTGCAAGTTGGTAGTTTGTTATGTTTTGGATGCCTTCACTTTGTGTAAATATTTTCATATAATTCTCCTTCTTTTATTTTTATGAATATATACTAAAATTTGAAACAAATTTGGGCAATCATTTTTGTTTTTTGTGCAGGTTGTTGTATACTATTTGTAGTAATACTTTTAATGAGGTGAAAGATGCGTAAAGAAAATTATTCTTCAAAAAATTATTTCGAAAAATTGGATGCTTATTTTAGAGCAGCAAACTATTTGTCAGTTGCTCAACTTTATCTTCTCAAAAATCCACTTATGAGAGAGCATGAGTTGTGTGCTGAAGATATTAAGCCTAAGCTTGTTGGTCATTGGGGTACTGTGCCTGGACAAAATTTTATTTATGCTCATTGCAATCGTATAATCAAAAAATATGACCTTGATTTGATTTTGCTTTCTGGTCCAGGGCATGGCGGAAACTTTTTTGTTGCAAACAGTTATTTGGAAGGCGCATACAGCGAAGTTTATCCAAAGATTTCACAGGACAAAGAGGGGATTACAAGGCTTTGCAAACAGTTTTCTTTCCCTGGCGGAATTGGGTCACATGTTGTGCCTGAGACTCCTGGCTCAATCAACGAAGGTGGTGAGCTTGGATACAGTCTTGCTCATGCTTATGGGGCAGTTTTTGACAATCCAAATTTGATAGCTGTTGTTGCCGTTGGTGATGGCGAAGCTGAAACAGGACCTCTTGCGACTTCTTGGCACAGCAACAAATTTGTCAATCCTCAAAAGGATGGCGTGGTGCTTCCTGTGTTGCATCTGAATGGTTTTAAGATTTCAAATCCGACAGTGCTTTCTCGTCTTTCAAATGATGAGCTTGAGAGTTTGTTTGAGGGATATGGATATAAGGTGCATTTTGTTGAAGGAAGTGACACAAGCCTCATGCACAAGCTCATGGCAAAAGAAATGGATAAGTGTATTGAAGAAATCAAATACATTCAACACCGTGCAAGAGTGCTTGGCAAGACAAACAGGGTTGATGATTGGCCAATGATTGTACTTCGCACTCCAAAAGGATGGACAGGACCAAAGATGGTGGATGGAAAACAAATTGAGGGAACATTTAGAGCCCATCAAATTCCAATCACTATGGAAAAAAGTGAAAATTTGGCACTTTTGAAAGAATGGCTTGAAAGCTATAGACCAGAAGAGCTTTTTGATGAGAACTATCGTTTAAAAGAAGAAATTGCTGAAATTTTGCCTAAAGGTGACAGAAGAATATCGGCAAATCCTGTGACAAATGGTGGAAAACTTTTGAAAGAACTCAAAACTCCAAACTTGTCAAAGGTTGCTTTTAAATTTAAGGGCCATGGCACTGCAAAGACGCAAGACATGCTTGAACTTGGTGGCTATATTAGAGAACTTTTTGTTATGAATGAAAATAATTCAAACTATCGAATATTTAGCCCTGACGAAGCAATGAGCAATCGACTTTATAAAGCATTTGAAGTGCAAAACAGAGCGTTTAATGCTGAGAGAGTTGACACTGATGAGAAACTCGCCATGGATGGTCGCATCATGGACTCATTCTTGTCTGAACATATGTGCGAAGGTTGGCTTGAAGGCTATCTTATAACAGGTAGACATGGTATGTTTGATAGCTATGAGTCATTTATTCGTGTTGTTGACAGCATGGTTGCTCAACATGCAAAGTGGCTTAAGACCTGCAAGGAGATTGAGTGGAGAGCTCCAATATCATCTCTAAACCTCATCCTCACAAGTGATGTTTGGCAACAAGACCACAATGGTTACACTCATCAAGACCCAGGTTTCTTGGGGCATCTTGCTGATAAGAAAAATTATGTAACCAGACTTTTCCTGCCTGCAGATGCAAATAGTTTGATTGCATGCTTTGACAAATGTACCAAGAGCAAGGATTTTGTCAATGCTATTGTAGCTTCAAAGCATCCAACATATCAATGGCTTTCAATGGAAGAAGCAAAGAAAAATGTTGAGGCAGGTGCAGAAGAATGGTTGTGGGCAGGCATGAACAACACTCGCAAGCCAGATGTTGTGCTTGCATGCAGTGGACATACTCCAACAGAAGAGGCACTTGCTGCAGTAACTATTCTTAAAAAGTATTTGCCAAAGCTTAATGTAAGATTTGTCAATGTTGTAGAACTTATGAAACTTTGCAAGGATAAAGAAAATCCTTTTGCTCTTTCTGATGCTGATTTTGACAAACTCTTCACAAAAGACAAGCCTGTTATTTTTGCTTTCCATGGTTATGCAGAGCTTATCAAGAGTTTGGTTTATGATAGACACAACAAAAATTTTGTTGTTGAAGGGTACAACGAAGAGGGGACAATTACAACGGCTTTTGATATGAGAGTTAGAAATCATATTGACAGATATCACCTTGTCTTGGATGTTCTTGAGCAAATTGATGTTTCAAAAGCAGAAAAAGCAAAAATTGTTAAGGAAATTAATGCAAAACTTGCAGTACATGAAAAATTTATTCAAGAGACAGGTCTCGACACTCCAGATTTTGTAAATTGGAATTGGAATAATTAATAGTCAAAAAACACAATCAGATTTTGATTGTGTCTTTTGCCATTTTTAAGGAGAAAAATTTTATGAAATGGTTTTTCGAAGAAGATAATACTGAAGGCGTAATAACCGGTGCAGAGCATATTAAAAGTTCGCACAAACCTGTTGATAAGTTTGATTTGCCAAAGAATGCAATGATTTTTTGTCTTAGCAAATGGGATAAAGTGCTTCAAGAAAATTATAAGACAAAAGTACTTTTGGAAAAATTGCCACGCTTTTGCGGAACAAGTGTTGTTTATGGGATTGAAGGTGTTGAGGATTGGTGTTTTTTGCATGGCGGAGTTGGGGCTCCTGTCATGGCAGATACAGTTGAAACTCTGAGAGCTTTTGGTGTTGAAAAGTTGGTGTTGGTTGGGCTTGCTGGAGGTTTTGGCGAAGAGGTGGCTATTGGCGACATTATTTTGCCAAACAAAATTTTGAGTGAAGAAGGGACAAGCATACACTATGGCTTTGGAGATTGGACAAGGTTGAATTGTCTTGACAGTAAGCGTTTGTATGAGTGTTTGTCAAACAAATATAAGGTTTTTGAAAAGCCAACAGTGACAACTGATGCAGTTTACAGGCAGACATTTTTCAAAGAAAAGCTTTGGAGAGAGCTTGGTTGTGTTGGGGTTGATATGGAGGCTTCTGCTTTTGTCAATCTTTGTAAATATTTTGACCTAGAGTATTCTGTGGTGCTTAGAGTTTCGGACAAACATCCTCTGACACAAAACTCTCCAAAATGGGAATTTGGAGCAAAGCTTGATTATAGAAAAGAATTTTTGACTTCAATCATCAATTTTTATATTACATAAAAATCCTTTTATTAGCATTATTTTCAAGCGAGAAATATTGTAATGGATTTAATTATTTTGGAATTTTTGTCATTTTGATATATACTATTTATAACAATTTCACAATTTGGGAGTTTAAAAATGAAAATCAAAAAACAATTGTTTGCTTTTTTATTTGTGTTTTTGGTTGCTGTTGTGTCAACAACTGTTTGTTCTTTTGATGTTGCTTTTGCCAGCACAGAAAACAAAGTTTTTCAATATCCAGAAATCATTACACAATTGGATAATTTAGTTGTTGAACTTGATGAGCTTGACAATGTTGTTGTTCTTCAGCCATCAATAAGTTTTGAACATGATGATTATGTGCTATATGACGAATATAAAATGAACAACTATGTTACGGATAAGACTTATGTTGTGAGAGGTATAGCAACGGATGGAAAGGCAACAATTTGGTCTACTAATGGTTTTTCTCCAAGTGAAATAGGTCGATATGAATTGCAAATTCAAGCTAAAGTTGAAATGTACAACAAAAGCCAATTTCAATATGTTGAAGAAGGTTATTACACAAACATTGCTTTGGGTGAGGATGTGAAAATTACTTTTGGAGCATTTGATGAACACAGATTTGAAAAAGGCTCTGTTAGATATATTGTAAAGCAAGAAGCAGAGGGTATCAAATTTTTTGAAGCAGATGAAGAATTTGTGAAAGGAGAAGAAACTGAACAAAGCCTTGTAACAGGTTTAGGTGATTTCAATTCTATTGATTTTGAACTATGGTTTCAAGAGCTTAGACTTTTTGAGTTGGAATCTGAAGTGGCAAAAATTACTGTGCAAGATACTCTTGCTCCAATAATTAAGAACTATGACTATAGCAATCAAGAATCTATGACAGTTGAAAGCTTTAAAGAGAATGGAATTGTTATTTATGGAATTGAAGCAACTGATGCAAGCGGAATTGACTTTGACAAATCTGAGATTACTATATTTTACAAAAGAGCAAATGGCATGACAGGTGGAGAATATGTTGATGCTGTTGATGGTGCAATTTACAAATCTACATCTCCAAATCCTGATGGGGTTTATACGATAACTTATAAGGTATTTGATAACAACGGAAACTTCTCAGTTGCAACTTACAATATATGTGTAGGTGATACAGTGGCTCCAGAAATCACACTGCCAAAGGATTTTATTCAACAAACACTTAGCGTTGAAGCTGGTCTTTCAATTGACACAGCAGAAATTTCTATCACTGATGATGTGACTTTGCCTGACAAATGTGATTTAACTATTGAGCTTGTTGAAACCAACAGTGGAGAAGTCGTTGAGAGTAAGCTTGAAGGGACAAAATATATTTTTGA
Organism: uncultured bacterium; assembly: GCA_949474265.1. Taxonomy (GTDB): domain Bacteria; phylum Bacillota; class Clostridia; order Christensenellales; family UBA1242; genus Caccovivens. Next base: position 30,372 of record CASXBC010000005.1, read on the forward strand.
CCTTGAACATAAAAAGTCATATAAACTTTCAATCAAAGTTCAAGACAAAGCTGGAAATACCACAGTTTTGGAATATATCTATGACAGCATTTCTGTGGAAGTTAAAGGAGAGGGTGAAGTTAACCTTTTGCCAAAGGCAGACTTATATTTGAGAGGAACAAAAGTTAATGTCGAAATTTTGGCGGAAACAGGCTGGGAACTTTTTGGTTTTGAAGGGGCAACTCTTGATGCGTCAAACTCTTTTGATGTGGAAAAAGAGACTGTTTTGAGGGTTGTGTTTAAGGCTAGAAATATCTCACTTTCAAGCAATGATGATGTAGTAAAGCTTGATTCAACAATGAACATAGTGCCTGAAGGCTCGACTGTTGAGGTTGAAAATGTCAAAGAGGGCGACCAACGTTTTTCATATCTTAAAAATCTTCTTTCAAATCCAGACAAGCTTGCTGTGTTTGACATCAATCTAAAAGATTCAGAAGGAAACAACTTAACCAAACTTTCTTCTGTTGTAACTTTAAAAATCAAACTTGAGGATATTTTTGATGCAAATAAGATAAATGTCTTTCGTGTTGATTTGACAGGAGAAAAAACCAGACTTAATTTTGTTGTTGAGGATGGTTATATTGTCATTAATACAGACCACTTCAGTTTTTACACAATTTCTCAGTCAGAAGGGTTTAAACCTGTTTCGCCATCTAAGGATGGAACCAATAAGATGGGGTTGACTCTAATAATTTTGGGAGTTGTTGGTTTGCTGGCGGTTGGTGTTATTGCTGGTTTGGTGTTTGTAAAAAGGAAGAAAAATTGATAAAAAATGACTATGGTGCAAGTTTTTTGTTAAAGAAATGAAATTTAAAAATACTTTAAACAAAAGCTAAAACATATTTAAGGAGAACAAATGAAAAGCATTTATACTTATTACAAAGAAAGATTGATTGAAATCAGTGGCAAAAATAGAAGTTTGTATCTAAAAAATTTCAACAAGAAAAATGGCTATGATATTGGTCGAATACTTGCAGGTGATAGTGAACTTTGTGAGGAGTTTTTGGATGTTTTATTGAGTGGGAAAGCTGTGCCTTTCAATCTTTACAATAAAAACACAAAGAATCTTTTTATAACTGCAAGCAATATAAATTCTAAATTCCCAGACAAAACTTTTGGAGATGACAAGGAAAAGCAAAAGTATGAAAGGCAGAAGAGGGATTATGCCAATAAGGTGTTTGAACAAGAGGGAAAAGACCTCAAAACCTTGATGCGTGAAATTGAAGAGATTGAAAAAGAAACGGGCAGATATGAACTTTATGTTTGCTATCCATTTGTTTATGGGGCAGTTAAAAATTATACCTTAAAAGCTCCACTTTTGATGTTTCCTGTGGTGATTGATGTTGTTGACGACTCCAATATAAACATTTGCCTTAAGTATGGAGAGCATATTCAACTTAACAAAGCCCTTATGCTTGCTATTGCAGACAGCAAACATATTGACCTTCAAGATATGGATATGGAGTTTGATTCTATCAAGGCAAGATTTGGCTCAATTCAAGGCTTTTTGGATTATTTACGCTCATTTGGCGTGAAGATTGCTTGCAAATCAGAAAAGAAGTTGCAAGCTTTTGCCAAATGTGGAGAGCCAAGTATGGTCGCTCCGCTTGAAGTAAAAAATCTTTGTTTGCTTTCAAGATGTAGCTTGGCAAATTCTATCTATTCGGATTATTCAGCACTCGAGAAAAAACATCTGACAAATGATTCAATAAATGAATTGCTTAATGCAAAATTGGTCAAGAAAAAATCCACTAAATGCAATGATTTGTTTTTGATAAACAATGTTGATTATGCACAAGAGCAAGTTGTCAGAAAAGTCAATGAAAGTGGAAATATGGTAATTTATGGACCGCCGGGCACAGGCAAATCTCAAACTATTGTCAATGTGATTTCGGATGCAATTTGTAAAAATAAAAAAGTGTTGGTAGTTTCTCAAAAGAAAGCTGCTCTTGAGGTTGTTTTCAACAGGTTGTCAAATCTAAATAGCAAAGCAATGTTTATTGTTGATGCCGAGAAAGAAAAGAGAGATTTTTACAAGAGATGTTTTTCTTCTCATGAAGATATTTTAAAATCCAATTATGATGACAAACTTTTAAAAGAATATGTTGAGCTTGAAAAGAAGCTTGAGCTTGAGACTGCAAACTTAAATACTATTTCTGATTGCTTAAACAAGCCAACGCCGTTTGGTCTTTCTTTGCAACAAATGTATTACAGTTCTTACAAAATTGGAAAGAAATCCACAGAGTATGTGCTTTATAAAGCAATGCAAAAAGATAAGCAATTGATGTCACTTAATTACAATGAACTTGTAAATGCTCTCAGCATTTTGCAAGAAAAAAACAAGGCAGAAATATATTTCAATTATGTTGAAGAAAAAAAGAAGAATCCATTTATTGACACTTTAAAAGAGGGGTTGAGTGTGCATGTTGTTGCGGAGGCTCAATCAAAACTTAAGAGAATATTTGCCACAAGAAAGGCTCTTTTTGATGTTGGGAAATATAAATATGCTAGACAAGTTTTGACTTATTACGACCAAGTTAAAAATGACAAAAACAGTAAAGCTCTCATTAAGCTCATTGCCAAATATGAGTATCCAAGCTCTGACAGGTTTTTGAGTGGCAGTTGTTTAATTTTTCCTCTTTATCCTTTTGCAAAGATAAATATGATTAAAAAGGAGAAGTTGGTTAGATTTGAAGTTGAAAAGACTTTGCTTGCTGTGGACGAATATATTGAAGACTATTCTTTCTTAAAAAACATTTTGACGGAAAGCGGATATCTTCTTGCCGTCGATGGAATTTTAAATGGAAACAATGGCATTTTGAGATTGCTTCTTTGGGCGGTTGAAAATTATGTTATGCTCAGTGACACATGTTTGACTCTTAAAAATTTGGATGAAAACCAAAAACATGTGCTTGATTTCGCTTATGAAAATGGAAACACTTATCCTAAATATATCAATGTTTTAAAATCTATTTTGCCTGTAAGAATATATCATGAGATAGTTAAATATGAAGAGGAAAGACATGATGCTCTCTCTACAACTGTTGACTTTGAAAACATCAGAGCAAGAATTGTCTCAATCAAGAAGCAACAGAATGAGGTCAGCAAGAAGATTGCTCTTCAAACCTTTAATGAAGACTATAAAAAATTGATAAATGGCAGCACTGCGAGCAAGGATTATATCTATCAAATTGCAAAGAAGCAAAACTTTTGGTCAATCAGAAAAACAATGGATGTCTATGGCGACTATTTGTTTAAACTTTTTCCATGCTGGCTTTTGTCTCCAGAAAATGTTTCAACTATTTTGCCTCTTACCAGAAATCTTTTTGATGTCGTACTTTTTGATGAGGCATCACAGGTGTTTATTGAAAACACAATCCCTTCTATTTATCGTGGAAGCAGAATTGTTGTTGCAGGGGATGCGAAGCAGCTTCGTCCAACCACAACTTTTATGAAAAGATATATGGGTGCTGGAGTTGAGGATGATATGGATTATACAACTCAAGCAGCACTTGAAGTTGAATCTTTGCTTGATTTGGCAGTTTCAAGATATGAAAGCTCCAACATCACCTATCACTATAGAAGCAAAAATGAAGAACTTATTGATTTTTCAAACAAAGCTTTTTACAACAGCACGCTTCAAATTGCTCCTAATGTTTCAAAAAATATTAGGCACAAACCAATTGAAAGGATTTTGGTGGATGGTGTTTGGCGAGATAGGAGAAATCCTGAAGAAGCAAAGAAGATTGTTGAACTTATTAAAAGTATTTTAAAAACTCGAAAAGAGAATGAGACAATTGGAGTGATTACTTTCAATGTTGAGCAGGAAAACTGCATTGAAGAGCTTATTGACAAAAAGTGTTTTGAGGACACTGAATTTAGAAATCTTTATATCAAAGAGAAAAACAGAATTGAAGATGGCGAAGATGTAAGTTTGTTTATCAAAAATCTTGAAAATGTGCAAGGTGATGAGAGAGACATAATCATTTTTTCAATTGGTTATGCGAGAAACGAATTTGGAAAGGTTAATGCTACTTTTGGCTCACTTTCTAATGAGGGCGGGGAAAACAGGTTGAATGTTGCCATCACTCGTGCAAAGAAAAAGATTTATGTGGTGACAAGTATTGAGCCAGAAGAGCTTAAAGTTGATTCTTCAAAGCATATTGGTCCAAAGCTTTTAAGAAGTTATTTGACTTACACCAGAGCAGTTTCAAATGGAAATGTTGAAGAAGTTAAGACTATCTTGAACAGTTTTGGAGAGGTTGAAACCTCAAAACCGTTGCTTTCAAATCTTCTTCCAATAGAAAATCAGATTGCAAGCAAACTTGAAAAACTTGGTTACAAAACTGACCTCAATCTTGGAAATTCAAATAGTAAGATTTCAATTGCGGTTTATGACAGAAAAAAAGACAGATATTTGCTTGGGATTGAAACGGATGAGGCTGTGACAAAAACTTCAAAATCTACGCTTGAAAGAGATGTTTTTAGAAACGAATTCCTTAGATCAAAAGGCTGGAAGATGTTTAGAGTTTGGAGCAGAGATTGGTGGCATAATCCAAATCAGGTAATTAATGCTATAGTTAAGGAAATTGAAAAGCAAAAGAAATAAAAAGATGTATTAATCGCATCTTTTTTTTGTATTTTGTCACAATTTTGATAAGTTTTGAGAAAAACTTGACTTGTATGTATGAAAATGAGTTATAATAAAGAACAAGGAAGAGACAAATGAGTTATGAAGATATTATAATACTTGTTGTAACATTGCTTATGTTTTTGATTACTATATTTACAATTTACTCATACTTTTATACAATCTTGGGTGTCTTTGCTTATAAAAAATTTCCAAAGGCGAAAAAACAATATACCTATGCAATTTTGATTGCTGCGAGAAATGAAGAAAGAGTTATTGCGAATTTGTTAAAAAGCATATATGCACAAGATTATGAACAAGAGAAATTGAGGATTTTTGTTGTCGCAGACAACTGTACAGACAAGACTGCTGATATAGTCAAAGCATTAATTGCTGAAGGACATGAAAATACATATGTATATGAGCACAACAATCCAAATGAGAGGACTAAAGGCTTTGCACTTAAATATTTGTTTGAGCAAATGAAAGCAGATGGATTGAAAGAAGGTGTTGATGGTTATTTTGTTTTTGATGCAGACAATATTTTAAATGTTGACTATATAACGAAAATGAATGATGCTTTTGATTATTATGATGGAAAAAGAGGTGTTACTTCTTTTAGAAATTCAAAAAACTTTACTACAAATTCCATCTCTGCATGCTATGGCATTTGGTTTTATAGAGGGTGTAGATTTGAGATGCGTGGAAGGACATTGTGCAACTGTTCTACTCGTGTTTCGGGGACAGGTTATCTTGCCACAGCAGAGATGATGGCAGAGGGGTGGCCTTATGTTACGTTAACTGAAGATTGGGAATTTTCTGCCGACCAAATTCTTCAAGGTAGAAAAATTATGTATTGTGAAGAAGCTGTTTTTTATGATGAACAACCAACAAATTTCAAGGTTATGTGGAGACAAAGAGTTCGCTGGGCTAAAGGACATTTGCTTGTTTGTTTGACTAAATGGTTTCCGCTTTTCAAAAATTTATTTAGAAGAAAAGACAAAAATGGAAACAAAATCAACAAAGTTTCCACTTATGATATAATGTGGAAAATTACACCGGTACAAATTGTCAATTTAGTGCTTACAATTTGTCAATATATTGCATTGGCATTTTTGCCTTTGGCTGGAGTAAACGTTAGTGAATTGGCAGAGTCATATTTGATGCTCTCTTTGTTCCATTTGTGCAAAAGCTATTTATTTAATCTAATAGCATGTATAGGTATGTTGGCTTTGGAATATAAACACATTAAACAAGTTGGAGGCGGTGGCTTGGGAAAAGTGTTTTTATTGTGTTTCTTCTGGCCAATATTCTGTTGGCTTGGTCTTCCAATTGCAATTGTTGCACTCTTTTCAAAAAATCTTCAATGGAAAACGATTCCTCACAAGGACACTACGAGTATTGAAGATATAAATCAATATCAACAAAATGAAAAAGTAAATCAATCGAAAGGGGATGTTGAAGTTTTGCCAGATGCGTCTTTTGCACAAGAAGCTGAAGCTGTTCAATGTTGTGATAAAGTGGCTGAAGAAAAACTATTGAATGAAGATGAAATGAATTTGGAGCTTAAAAAGTTGAAAGATCATATTCAATCTCATGTGGAAGCTGAAGATGTGCAAACTGATGAAATTTCATGATAATTTTTATATTTTTAACAAAATAAAATCTCATTGAATTGATGAGATTTTTTTATTGTTAGTTTGATTGTTGTTTTTGTTTCAGTTATGGATTAAATTGTGCTATAATCAACAAATGGAAAGATATTTGCATTTAAATTCTTGGCTTAAGAAAAAGTTTGGACAAAGAGTTTTGAAAATTTGTGTTGATGGTGGTTTCTCTTGTCCAAATCGTGATGGGAAATGTGGCGTTGGAGGCTGTATTTTTTGTGGAGAATCAGGCAGTGGAACCTTAAAAAGACAATTAAGCATAACTGAGCAAATCCAAAATCATCTTAAAAGTTATCGTGGAGAGCGTGCGGAAAAGTTTATTGTTTATTTTCAAAATTTTACAAATACTTATGACTCTTTGGAGAACTTAAAGAGAAAATATGATGAGGCTCTTTTTTGCAGTGACAAGATTGTAGGTCTTTCTGTCGCAACAAGACCAGACTGCATAAATGAAGAAATTGTTGGACTTTTGAAAAGTTATTCTGATAGATTTTTTGTGCAAGTCGAACTTGGGCTTCAAACCGCAAATGATGAAACAGGAGAACTTATAAATCGTGGTTACAGCACTTGCACTTTTGAAAAGGCAGTCAGGCTTATGTCAGAAAACAACTTGGATGTCGTGGCTCATATTATGGTTGGATTGCCAAATGAGACAATGGAGGATTTAAAGCAGACTGTAGAATTTTTAAATTCTCAAAAAATAGCTGGTTTAAAAATTCATTCAACTTATGTCACTTGTGGCACACGGCTGTGCCAGATGTTTGAACAGGGAGAGTATGTTCCATTGCAACTTGAAGAGTATCTTGATGCAGTGGTGTATGTTTTGACACATATAAATAGTCAAGTTGTTATCCACAGATTAAGCGGAGATGCACCAAAAGAACAACTTGTCGCTCCGATTTGGAACGCTCACAAGAAGTTGGTTTTGAATGGGGTGGATAGGATTTTGCGTGAGCAAAATTTGGTGCAAGGTCAATTTTATGAAAAAAAAGAGTAGAAAAACTACTCTTTTCTTAATATATCAACTATATGAGAGCCAGCACCAAGAAGGTCTCCCCTTTCTGCAATACTTTCAACATATTTAAGGTAAATAGAAAAATCCTCTTCAGACATTTTGTTTATCCATGGTCGTAAATAATCTGTTGGACCATCGGGTGAAAATATTTTTAATCTTGCAAGTCCACTTGCATTTTGCAGGGCATTGATTGTCTCTAAAGTGTCATAACTGTATAAGTCATCTTCAGTGGTGTTGGTTTTGAAATCTGAAGTTAGTTTACCTTCAGCAAGAACTTTTTGTAGATTTCCTTCTTTAAATGCAAAAGTGATTATGCTGTAATCATTCATGCAATAAGCAACGAAAATGAGTCCATTCTGCTTTGTTATTCTTTTGGCTTCATCAAGAGTTTTGAGCTTATCTTCAAAACTAAAAAGGTGATACATTGGTCCAAAAAGCAGCGTGATGTCAAAGGAGCTGTCTTTGAGCATCTTAAGATTTAAAGCATTGCCTTGAAACACTTTGCAATCTTTGCAACGCTCTTCAATCATGCGGACATTTTTCTTGACGAGTTCTACAGCGGTGACGTCTCCACCAAGAGAAGAAAGTTTTTCGCTGTATCTTCCACTGCCAGCTCCTATGTCTGCAATTTTTGGGCGAGAGGTAAAGTCTGTTAAGCTTTCAATATATGTCATTGTGACAAAAAATTCTACTTGTCCATGACGAGAGAGCAAGCGTTTGTCTTCATTAAATTTGTTGTAATACTGTTCGATTTTTGTAAGTTTCATATTAATTATTGTAGCATTTGAAAAACTTGAAAGCAAGAGAATTGAGGGACAATGTTTTGCAAATTATTAAAATGTTTTTGAGTAATGGGTTTTGTATGTTATTATATGGCCAGAAGCATGTTTTTAGCATTGGAGGGAGTTGTGAGTACAATTTTGATTGATGTTGATGATGTGATTTGTGATAATCACTTTTTGCCTGTTGTAAACAATTATTTAAATTCAAACTATAAAGAGGATGATTTCAAATCTGAAAAATATGAGCTTGAGCTTTTTCCAAAGGCTGAAGATAGATTTAAATTTTATGATTATTTTTGTTCGGTGGATTCGTATGAAAATTTAGGTTTGAAGAAGGGAGTTTCTCAGGTGTTGGAGAGGTTGTGCCAAAAACACCGTGTAATCCTTTTGACAAATGCTTGTCACTTTGAAAATAGCTTTGCTATGGGGAGACAATTCTTTGATAAATGGAAGTTTTTGTTAAAGGAGTTGCCATTTTTTCCTCCAGAAAACATAATTTTTTCTGCACAAAAGGATTTGCTTGTTGCTGATATGATTATAGATGATAGAATTAGCAATTTACGGGGTGGGGATTATAAGTACAGGCTTCTTTTCAGTTGTTTTCACAATAAAAATATTTCTGATGAAGAATTGGAGAAAAATGGTATTATTAGAATGGACAGCTGGCATGAAATTGAAAAATTTATAAATAAATTTTTGAAATAATGAATTTAAATTTTTTATAAATGGTGCTTTGATTAGTTATGAAAACAATAAATCTTGAGCAAGAAAATTATACTGTTGACCATGCTTTGAAGATGGTTGAGATAGAAATAGAAAATGCAAAGCTTGAGGGAGAGGTTGCTCTCAAGATTGTGCATGGATATGGCTCTCATGGTGTTGGAGGGGTTATTCTTTTGTCGCTTCGTCCTTTGCTGGTCAAATGGAAGAGAAAAGGTTTTATTAAAAATTATTTCTTTGGCGACAAGTGGAATTTGTTTGATGTTGATACTCAAAGAATTTTACAAAGAGACAAATCAATCTATGGAGATAAGGATTTTTATTGTAGTAATCCGGGTATAACTATTATTGAGCTTTAAAATTGTGATTAAAAAAATCAGAGAATTTGCTCTGATTTTTTTATGAATTGGATGAGATTTTCTCTTCACTTCTTTTAAAATATTTTTTATAAGAATTTTTGCAGAAGTTTTTGTGTGATTTTTGTTCATGATTGTCTGGGTCGTTGAAGTTGTATCTTCCGTTGACCTTCCAGCTATTGAAAAATCCTATTTTGAAAGCGTCAGTTGGACAGAAGAATGAACATCTCATGCACATAAGGCACTTTTTGCCAAAATGAAAATTACCGTCCTCATCAACTTTTATGTTTTGTGTTGGACAATTTCGATAGCACATGCCACAGTGAATACATTTTTCGTTTACACTATATTTTGTGCCATTTAATCTTCCTCCCCAATGCTCAATTCTCATAATCCATGAGATTAAGTTTGGAAATGGGAAAAAACTGAGTTTGACTTTCTTTTTTGCTAGTATTTCTTTGCAGTCAACAGAGATGAGTTTTTGAGCTGTGTCCCACATGCGATAAGCCATAGCGTTTGAATGTCTAAAAATCATGTTGTAAGGCATGACATAATGATATTCATTGTTTAAGATAAAGCCTTTTCTTTTTAAAATATGTCTTATCTTTGTAGAAGAGATATTGTTTATTTTAAGTGGCTCACCAGAAGTTTTGATAATGTAAAGTTGTTTTTTCTCTTTAAGTTTTGGCAACTTTTTGCAGAAGGCAACAACATTTGATGGGGCATTAAATGCGTGGATTGGATAAGCTATACCAATGCTGTCATATTGAGTGAAATCAATCTCAATTTCTTTGTCTATTGAAATAATGGTTGTGTCACAGCCATTTGCTTTAAATTGTTCTCCAAAATATTCAACAACTTTTTTTGTGTTTCCTGTTCCTGAAAAATAACAGATTAATGTTTTCATTTGTTTGTCCTTATTTGTGCGTTAAAATTTTCATCCATAGAATAAATATAATTTTCATTTTTGTCATGAGAGTCATACCAAGCTTCAGCATAAATTTTGTCTTTTTTGCTGAGTCTGTCAAAATCCCAAGTGTAAGTGTCGTATGTGCAATTGTGCCAATGTCCACACCTAAGCACAGAGAATGGGGTTGCTTCAAATTCAAAATTGTCTTGATCTGCCCATTTTAGCTTTTGGTAGACATCTCCTGTTTTAAAATCTTTTGAAAGCAATTTTCCACCATGCAATTTGGCCACTGCAATCAAGTCTTCTTTTGTGATGTTTGAATCCTTTTTATCAATATCAAACCCATAGTCAATGAGTTTTGCATTTTTGCTGTTTTTAAGTTTTTGATAGTCAAGTTTTTCTCCTTCAGGAGTTTTTCCGTCAACCATCAAATTGAACTTGTCCCATTCTTTTGGCAGATTTTCATAATTTTCTTTTCCGCCAAAGAAAGCAACAAGCTTTGCATTATCGTTATGTTTATACCAATATGCAGGGGAGTTGTCATCTTTGAACAAGCGTTTGATTGCAAATTTGGAAATCAGTCTTTTTGAAACAAGTCTGCCAAATTTGTAGTACCAATATATTTTTCCTATCTGCTTCCAATAATCTTCAACGTCTTGGCTGACATAATCAAAAAGTTTGTTTAATTTTCCGCCGTCATAAAACCACACTCCATGAAAGTTTCTTGTGGCATTGAAATAAGGTTTAAAAAAGTTTTTGGTTGTACCTCCAATAAGCTTAAAGCCATCATTGAGGGTGTCATATCCTGTGATTTGATTTCTGCCGTCAGCTCCTATATTGAAACATTGTCTCCAAAATTTGTTTCCAAGGTCTTTTTCACTGTCTTTTTTGATTATGTTTGCAATTAAAACTCCGCTGTCATGTGCGGTTACCCATTCAAGAGGGGCATTGAAGCAAGTGTGAAACATAAGCCCATCACTCATGTTGTCTTTGAGCATGTTTGTGTGAAGCATAGCTGTTTGACGCAACACTGCCCAATTTTTGATGTTTGACTCAAGCACTGCAAACTCTCCACGAAGCTTTGTGATTGAATAAACATCAAGAGGGCTTACAAGCAGAGGGTCTCCAACTCTTGCCCAAGGGTGAATATGATTTCTGTTTCCGTACAGAGCAACTGTTGAGGTGTGAATGAGTTTTGGCTGAACGGAAAGTTGTTCAATTGCTTGAATAAGGCTTTTCGCTCCAACTTCATTGCAATCAATTGCCCATTGTGGATGCTTGTCTGCTTTTGGCGGAATGACTGCCGCCAAGTTGATTACATAAGCGACATCTTCCACAAGCAGATTGCATGTTTCAAGGTCTTTAAGATTTCCATAAAGCACTTCGATTTTTTTCTTAAAAGGTTTGCATTTCTTTAAGATTTCATTTTTTCTTTTTTTATCATTTGGCAAAACGAGAATCTTGACTTTATCAACATTTTCGAGTTTTACAAGTTCTTTAAGGGCTTCTCTGCCCATATTTCCTGTTGCACCGGTAAGAGCAATTTTCATAATTTTCTCCTTATGTAATTTTTACTTTTAAATAATAGCACAACATATAAAAAATCTGCAAATTAATTAGTTAAAAATTTTTAAATGTTTTAAAAATTCTATAAATATTTGGTTAAAACTTTTTAACTAATCTAAAAATCAACTGCTTTTTTGTTGGATATTGACTTTCAATATCAACAATGTTAAAATAATTTTGAGGAAAAAATAATGGGGATGACATATAAACAGGCTTTGGAAGAATTTAGAAAAGGCTTTGACAAAGAGACATGGAAAAGGCATAAAAAAAGAAAAGCTATACTAAAAAGCTTTGCTAGGTTAAATGCTTCAGGAGCAGTACTTTGTACTAAAGAAGAAGTAGAAGAAAACAACTCAGTTTTTGTTAAGTCTTATAGGTTTATAGGCTTGAGTCATATTAATTCAAATGCTGAAGTTTTTAGAAACTTGCGTATGCTCAACGAACTTCTTGTGCCTATTCTTGCAAAACAGATAGGGCTTGAAGGTGCTACATATCTATATAAGCAGGATAAAGGAGCTGTCAATTATGATGGGATTTTGGATGTTCTTAAGCCTGTGAAAATGCCAAATGCTCTTGTGAGCAAAAATTTTTTGAAAGAAAATGAAGAACTTTTTGATAGGGATTTTTATCATCATGACTGCAGAAGTGGTTATTCATTAAAATGCTTTTTGGATGATTTGAAATATATGGTAAAAAGAGAGCATCTGACTGTTGACATGGAAGAAATCAAATCAAGTTTTTTCAAAATGATGATTTTAGATTTGCTAACCTTACAGCTTGATAGACATGAGGGAAACCTTCCACTTATCTTAAATAAAACTGACAACAGTGTTAGATTTGGATTCATTTTTGATAATGAATTTTCCTTCAATGTCAAGTCATTCAAGGATTATGATTTGGAGAAAGATGAATATAGGCTTTTGAATAATGGTGGAAAGTTTGATGTTGAAAAGGTGATTGACTCTTATGATAAAAGAATTTTAAAGTTGGGTGATTATATGTGGACAGTGTCTCCAACTTGCCACAAAAATTATCATTCTTGTCTGAAAGGTATTGCTATGCAAGCCAAGCTTTCATCCAAAGCTAGAAAGATTTTGGCGGAGGTGATAAAAAACTTAGATGTTGAAAGTGCATTTGAATCATTAAAAGAGATGGGGGTTGAGTTTAATCCAGCATATAAGGATTTTACAAAGCAAATTGTCAATTATGGCAAAAATTGCTTTATAAAAGAGATGAACAAAGGAACAATTGAAAAAAAGCCTACTTCAACTGAAAAAGAAAAAAATGATTAAAAAACAAAAACCACTTAAATTTTTGATTAAGTGGTTTTTATATTATACTTCAAACTCTTGATTGATTTCGGGAATCATGAAATTGATAGATTCTTTTGATAGATAATCTTCAATTTGTTTTTTATCGTAAAGCATTTTGCCTGCATCTTGGTGGGCGACAATAAGCATTTTTGCTCCAACATCTTTTGTGGTTTGGCTTGCTCCCCACAAGTTCATTGAAGCGTCAAAGGCTGTGACATCTGCAAAAACAATGTCTGCTTTAACATTGTTTTTAAAACGAATTGTATCGCTGGTGATGTAAAGCCTCTTTTTGTTGTCATCAAGGACAAATCCAATATTTTCTAATATTTCTCCATCTGCAGAAATAAAACCGTGAACAGCTTTGACAACGTTTATTTTTATTTCTTTTACAGAAAAACTATCAGCCTCTTTTATGATGTTGACTTTTAGCTCTGGGATGCAAGAGGCTACTTCTTTTGTAGAAAAAATCGGGATATCAAGTTCTTTTAGTGCATTTGCATTCATATGGTCGCTGTGTTTGTGAGTGATAAGCACCGCATCCGCAGTTTTCCAATCCTTTAAAAACTTTTCTTCAAAATTAACGCATCCTGGGTCAACCAAGAGACGAGTGTTGTTTGAAGAGTAAAGCAAACAACTCTGTGGAAATTTCTTTATTTTCATTGCAACTCCTATTTTTATTATTATAACTAGAACTATTTTGAAAAAGCAAATGTATTTGATTGATTTACAACAAATTGCTGTGTTATAATCACAATATAGAGGAAGCCTATGTTATTTAGTTCAATGACATTTTTGTGGATTTTTTTACCAATAGTTCTGCTTTTGAACTATTCTTTTTCATTTATAAAAAAAGAAAAAGTAAAATTTTTGTGTAAAAATATCAATCTTCTAATTGCTAGTTTGATTTTTTATGCTGCAGGTGGACTTTGGTATGTTTTGGTGATGCTTGCTTCAATTCTTGGAAATTATCTCTTTGCAATTTGGGTAGATAAAGCGTCACAAAAATCCAATAAAATGAAAGTTTGTGCATTTGTGCTTGCAATAATATACAATTTGGGGCTTTTGTTTTATTTTAAATATGCAAATTTCTTTATCAGTATTTTAGAAAACATTGCTCACGCAAACTTTGGACTTAAAGAGGTTGTTTTGCCTATTGGAATCTCTTTCTTCACTTTTCAAGCAATGTCTTATGTCATTGATGTTTATCGTGGCAAAGTGGCTTGTCAAAAAAATCTTATGCTTTTGGCTCTGTATGTCTCACTTTTTCCACAACTTATTGCCGGTCCAATTGTAAAATATTCAGACATTGAAAATCAACTCAAAAACAGAAAGGAGACAGTTGACAAATTTGTTCAAGGCATAAAGCGTTTTATCTATGGTCTTGCCAAGAAAGTTATTATTTCAAATGCTGTAGGTCAGGTTGCAGAGTCAATGTTTGGTGGGGAGTTTTCACACATTGGCACAGCAGGAGCTTGGATAGGGATTGTGTGCTATGCAATTCAGATTTATTATGATTTCAGTGGTTATTCTGATATGGCTATTGGTCTTGGAAAGATGTTTGGCTTTGAATTTATGGAAAACTTCAATTATCCCTACACAGCCACTTCAGTGCGTGATTTTTGGAGAAGGTGGCATATTTCTCTTTCAACTTGGTTTAAGGAATATGTTTACATACCGCTTGGCGGAAATAGAAAGGGAAAGGTGAGGACTTATCTCAATCTGTTTATTGTTTTTCTTCTGACAGGAATATGGCATGGAGCAAACTACACCTTTTTGATTTGGGGTGTTTTATATGGGGTTTTCCTTGTGATAGAAAGATTGTTTTTGGGCAAATGGCTTGAGAAAAACAAGTTTAAACCTTTAAATTGGTTGTATACAATGTTTGTTGTTGTGCTGCTTTGGGTTTTCTTCAGGGCGGACAATGTGGTGCAGGCAGGGCAATATATTGCAAAACTTTTCAACTTTTCTTCTGGCACAGCAATGCTTCAACAAATTGTCAATCTTTGGCAATGGCTTATGCTTTTCATTGGAATTTTGTTCTGTGGCCCAATGCAGAGACTTTGCGGAAAAATGTATGCTAAGGTCAAGGACAAAACATGGTTTTTCTGGGTTGATTTTTGTTTTCAAATATTCCTATTAATAGTGTGCGTGATTTTCCTTATCAACAGTACGTTCAATCCATTTATTTATTTTCAATTTTAAGGAGTTTTTATGAAAAAGAAAATTGCTGCAATTGTCATTTTTATTTTCGTTTTGGTTTTTCCAATGGTCAGCTGGCCAATTCTTTTTCCGCTCGACAATACCGAACTCAATGAAAATCGAAAGCTGGCAGAGTTCCCTCAGTTCAACAATGAATTCTTTATAAATTTTGACAAATACTTCACTGACCATGTTCCTTTTAGAAATGATTACATTAGATTTTATTCAAAGTTTGATAATTGGTTTAATAAAGTATATAGCAAACTTTTAAACTCAATGGGGTATTATCATTTTGTCTCAAAGGGGAATGTCCTTTTTGGAAAAGAAGATTGGCTTTTTTATCTTGGGGATGATAGTTTGAAGTATTATGTGGGGTCAAATCTTCCAACTAAAGACGAGCTTGATACAATGATTGAAAAATTGGAAAAGGTGGACAGATATTTTAAATCTTTGGGAAAAGAGTTTGCAGTGTTTATTGCACCAAACAAAGAACAAATCTTCTTTGAGTTTATGCCAGATGGCATTAGAGTTGTAAATCAAAAGAAAAGAATGGATATGATTTTGGAGTATTTGCAAGAGAATTCTGATGTCAAGTTTATTTATCCAAAAGAAGAGATTTTGGAAGCCAAGAAAGATAGACAAGTCTATTACAAATATGATACGCATTGGAATTTGGCAGGAAGCTATGCTGGTGTTTTGCCATTACTTGAAGCACTTGGAATTTCAGCTGGCGAGGGGATACTTACAGAAGTCGTTGCGACAAATGGTGATTTGACGGATATGATAGGTGAGGAACGCAAAAAGAGTATTGGATATGATTTGATATATCGTCCAGAGTATAGCTATAATATTGTAAATAACAATGACAATTTTACTTGTTCAAGCACAAATCAAAATGGAAAAAATTTGCTATTGCTTGGAGATTCTTTTAGAATAGATATGATACCAATTCTTGCAAAAGAATATCAAACATCAAATTTCTATCCAAGTACTTATTTTTCAAATAAAACACCTTGTGAGGCTGAATTTGCAGCTGCAGATACCATTATTTTTGAATCTGTAGAAAGATATGAAAAGAGCAGATTTTTGGGCTTGGTTGATAAATTTATTGAAATGTATAATTTATAATAATGACTTATAATTAAAAATAATTATATTGGATACAACTTTTGAGACAAACTGTTTTAAAAGCTATTATCAGTAGAAATTAAAAAAAATCTTGCTTTTGCAAGATTTTTTTGGAGCTGATGGCGGGAATCGGACCCGCGACCCCCACCTTACCAAGGTGGTGCTCTACCGCTGAGCCACATCAGCATTTTTACTAACTTAAATTAGCATAATTTAAAATTTTTGTCAACAATTTTATGTCTGTATTATATTGAAATACAAAGTTGAAGGGTTTGTTTCTTTTTTATTCTACTTTGAAGAATTGTACATTTGTGTTATTATAATTATATGAAAATGAAATTGCTTTCTCCAGCAGGGGATTTTGAAAGTCTTAAAATGGCAGTATATTACGGTGCAGATGAGGTTTATCTTGGTGTTAAGGATTTTAACGCCAGAAACAACATTGAGGGCTTTTCGCTTGATAACTTGAGGCAGGCGGTTGACTTTGCTCATTTGTTTGGAGTTAAAGTGCATCTAACTGTAAATATCTTGTTTGCAGATGATGAGCTTCAGAATGCTTTGAATTTGGTTGTGAAAGCTTTTAATATTGGTGTGGATGCCTTTATTGTGCAAGATTTGGGATTGGCTAGTTTGATACATAAATTTTATCCAAAAATCGAGCTTCATGCAAGCACACAAATGGCTTTGCATAATCTTGAGGGAGTGAAGTTTGCTGAAAAACTTGGTTTCAAGCGGGTTGTGCTTTCAAGGGAGACTCCTCTTTCAGAAATTAGGAGAATTAAACAATATTCCAAAGTTGAAGTTGAATATTTTGCACAAGGAGCTTTGTGCGTGTCTTTTTCTGGAAATTGTTATTTGAGTTCTTATCTATGCAATGCAAGCGGAAACAGAGGAAAATGCAAACAGTTGTGCCGTTTGCCTTATTCCTTTGAGAAAAACGGAAAAGTTTTGAAAGAGGGCTTTTTGCTGAGTGCAAAAGATTTTAATATGATAGATAAACTTTCTCGTTTAGCGGATGCTGGGGTTGATGCCATAAAGATTGAGGGGCGAGCAAGAAGACCCTTTTATGTGGCTATGGCAACAAAAGAATATCGTTCTGCTCTAAATGAGTTGGGCTATTGTAATGATAATTTAAAACTTGCCTTTAACCGTGAATATACTGCAGGCTATTTTAATGGAAATGGTGAGATTATTTCAAATTATCAAAGTCATATTGGTTTGGAAATTGGCAAAGTTGAAAAAGTAAACTATGGCAAAAAGTTTAATGAGATTTTTGTTCGTAGCAACAGGAAGCTAAACAAAAAATCTTCATTTAAGTTTTTTGAAGGTGGAAAAGAAAAATGTGTTTTGACTGCTTTTGATTTGCAAGAAGTTGGAAAAAACTTATATAGAATTACAACCACTCAAAAGGCAAATGTTGGAGCAAAAGTAAATCTTATTGTTGATAATGATTTTGAGCAGACAATCCTAGCAAAGAAATTGAAAAGGAAAGTTGATATTTTGATTTATGCCAAGGAAAATCAAAACATAAAAGCAGATGTAGCCTGTGGAGATATAAGATTTTCTCTTGAAGGAGAAATTTGCCAAGAAGCATTAAAGCAACCAATTTCTGCTGAGGAGATTTATCAAAACTTTCAAAAGAGTGAGATTTTTGATGCAAGAGTTAGTTTTGATTTGGGCAATGTCTTTTTGCAAAAACAAAAACTTAATGAATTTAGGCGTAAAGTTTTTGAAAAGCTTGAGGATGAAATAAAATCTAAATATTATAGAAATGAAGTTCTTTCAAAAATAAACTTAGAGTTTAAAGAAAATGTAAAACCGTTTAAAGACTTTCAAATTGTGGAAGATAGTAAGTCTGAATTGTCGTGCAAAAATATAATTTATTCTCCTGAAGACTATGATTTATGTGAAATTGAAAAAATGAAAGAGCGTTGTGAAAGAGAAGAGAAAAATTTTTATCTCGATACTCCAAACTTTGCACTTGAAAAAGATATTGAGTTTTTGAGGGATATAATTAGAAAAACAAAAGTAAAAATAGTGGCAAATAATCTTTATGCTTTTGATTTTGACACAGAAATAATATCAGGTGGCGGATTAAACATTTTTAATACGCAAAGTGCAAATTTTTTTGAAAAAGAATTTTTTGTTTCTGAAGGGGAGGTTGGCAAGCAGGTTGCATTTCCATACATGACATTAAGGCATTGTCCGATGAAATCAAATCTGGGTGCAAGTTGTGACAAATGTCCTTATCAAAATGGATTTGAATATCGTATGCAAAATGGCAAAGTTTTGAAATTAAAACGTAAAAAGTTGTCAACATGCACATTTTATTTGACAGATTGAAAAAAGCAGACTAAAACATCTGCTTTTTTTTAAATTAATTGTCTAAGCTTAGTGACTAGAAAATTAAAGTTGTTTTATCATCATGAAGTTTGAACCACTCTTTCCGGCTACGAGTCCGCTGACAAGCACAACTTTATCTCCTTTGTTTACATAACCTGTTTCCATTGCTTTTTCTAGAGAACTTTTATTGAGTTCGTCAATGTTTTTATAATTCTTATCCATAACAGGTATAACACCATAAAGTATGCTCATTTGATGATATGTTTTTTCAGATGGAGTGCAAGCAATGATTGGAACATTTGGGCGGAAGCGGCTGATGTTTTCTGCGGTTTCTCCGGTTTTTGTAACGGCAATGATTGCCTTGATGTCATCAGTTCTTGAAAGTGAGTATGCGGCATAACCAAGGCTCTTTGATGTGTCATGAGTTTTGATTGGAGTTTCAAGTCCTTCAATATAGTTTTCAGCTTCAAGAGAAATTCTTGACATAGTGGTCACTGCTTCAACAGGAAATTGTCCAGAGGCAGTTTCACCAGAAAGCATAACATTTGTTGAACCATCAAAAACAGCATTTGCAACATCACTGATTTCCGCTCTGGTTGGGCGAGCGTTTGAAATCATGCTTTCAAGCATTTGAGTTGCTGTGATTGTGATTTTGCCAGCCTCATTACATTTTGCAATCCAATCTTTTTGAAGGAATGGAATTTTTACAAAATCAATCTCAACTCCAAGGTCTCCACGAGCAACCATAATTCCGTCAGAATGCTTTAAAATTTTATCAAAGTTTTTTACGCCTTCTTCGCTTTCAATTTTTGAAATAATTTTTGGGCTTGTGAATTTTATTTCTTTAAGGTATTTTTTTATTTCGAGCACATCTTCGCCATAGTTTACAAAAGAAATAGCAATAAACTCTGCATTTATTTCTTTGGCAAAAAATAAATCCTTTTTGTCTTGTTCGCTTAAGTATGGCATTTCAGTCTTTACACCTGGGAGGTTGATACTTTTATTATTGGAAAGTTCTCCTCCATGCACAACTGTGCATACAATGTCAGTTGCAGTAGTTTTATCAACCTTTAGTTCAATATTTCCATCATTGAGAAGTATTTTTGTGCCTTTTTCCAACACCTTTGGAAGGTTTTTGTAAGTGATAGACACTTTTTCTTCATTTCCAACAATATCTTTTGCTGTCAATGTAAATTTTTCTCCTTCAAGCAATTTGATTTTTCCATTTTCAAATTGTTTGATTCTGATTTCTGGTCCTTTAGTGTCTATCATTATGCCTATAGAGGCATTTTTGTTTTTTCTTGCAGTTTTTACTGCGTCAATCATTTTTTTGTGCGATTCATGAGTGCCGTGACTCATATTGAATCTTGCAACATCCATCCCTGCATCAATCAACTTTTCAAGTGTCTCAACTTGACAGCTTGTAGGTCCAATTGAGCATACAATTTTTGTTTTGTTCATAAGATTTTTCTCCTAACAGTATGATAGCAATATTTTGTGAAAAATGCAAATTTATTTGTTAATATTTTTATATATGCCAAGCTTTCAATCTTGATAAAAATTTGGTTAATGTCAATAATTTCGTCAAAAAGAGCAAAAAAAAGGAATACTTTTTTGCAAAATGGTTGTTTTCTGTTTTTTTATATGTTAAAATAGACAAGAACAAGGAGCGTGTTATGAACAGTATGCTTTTGAGCTTTGGTGGAAAAATTAAAGATTGGGTGACAATCACTTGGAGCCAAACTACTTATATTATTGTTGTTTGTGTTTTGGGTGTTTGTGGGCTTTTGCTCTTGTCTTCATATCTTAAAACCAACTTTAATAAAGGCAAAAAGGTTAAATGGGGTCCACTTGTGTTGGCACTTATTTTGTTTGGTTTGCTTGCAGCAGTGACTGCTCTTAGATATGCTTAAAATTTAAGGAGATTTGAAAATGCTTAATGATATGCTTTTGAAAAGTTATCCAATGTGGGTGACAAAGTCATTCCCTGTGATAAGAATTGTGCTTTTCTGTTTGGTTGTTGCAGCCGCAATTATTTTAATTATTACCACTCTTCTTCAAAATGAAGATTCTGGTGGAACAAATGCAATCACAGGTCAACAAGAAAGCTATTATTCAAAAAACAAAGGTGGTTCTCGTGATGGCAAACTTAAAATCATAACTATTGTTTGTGCAATTGTTGTGGTTGTTTGCGTGCTTTTGTATTTTGTGAGCTTCTTGATTTTGCCTATTGATGCTGCATAGAGGAAAAAATGAGCAAAAAGAAAAAAATATTGGAATTAATTGATAAAAATAGTTTGGTTTATTCAAGTGTTGACAAACTATTTTTGTTTTTGGCATCTGCACTTGATATTGATGAGGCAGAGGTAAAAAGACTTTTCTATTATCTTGTTGAAAATGGAGAAATCTTTGAGATAAGAAAAAATAAATTTATAACTGTCCCTTCTCATGGATATGTAAAGGGAGAGTTTTTTGGCACTGCAAAAGGCTTTGGTTTTGTAAAAACTGATAGCTTTGTTGATGATGTTTTTATTCCTGCAAACAAAACTGCTGGTGCTCTTGATGGAGAACATGTTGTTGTCAAAATACTTTCACAATCTGGAGATGGAATTGATGGAGAGGTTGTTGGAGTTTATAAAGAACTTGAAGGTATTGTCGGGGCAATAAATATTGTTGGTGGAAATTATTTTTTAAATCCAGACAATACAAAAATTCCTTTTGATATTCCTATAGTGAAAACGGGGCTTAAGCTTGAGAAAAATATGAAAGTTTTGGCGACCATTCAAAGGACAGAAGGCAAAAAAATCAAATGTGTTGTAAAGGAAATCCTTGGTTTTGAAGATGATGTCAAAGCGTTGGAGCTTTCAATCATCAGAGACCACAACCTTTTTGAGAGATTTCCAACTCCTGTGTTGGAAGCTGAAAAGAAAGTGCCAAAGTCTGTTTCAGAAAGTCAGAAAAAAGGTAGACTTGACTTAACTAAAGAGAGAATATTCACCATTGATGGTGCAGATGCAAAAGACTTTGATGATGCTGTTAATATCAAAAAATTTGATGATTATTATGAAGTTGGTGTGCATATTGCTGACGTTGGAGAATATGTAAAGCAAGGCAATGTTTTTGATGAAGAGGCTTATAAGCGAGGCACTAGTGTGTATTTTCCAACCTCTGTGCTTCCAATGCTTCCTGTTTCCCTTTCAAATGGAATTTGCTCTTTGAATGAAGGTGTGGATAGACTTACTCTTTCATGTATTATGAAGGTAAACTTTAATGGTGAAGTTGTGGATTATCAGATTTGTGAATCTGTGATAAAAAGCATGGCAAGATTCACTTACACTGAGGTTTATGATGCAATCATTGGAAAAGCACTCAATGACAAAACAAGAAAGTTTCAAAAAGATTTCTTGATTATGAGAGAGCTTTGTGACATATTGGAGTCAAACACAATCAAACGTGGTGCTCTTGATTTGGAAATCCCTGAAGTGCAATTTGTTTTTGATGACAAAGGCATGGCAGTGGATATTGAAAGAAGAGAAAGAAATGCGGCTCACAGACTTATTGAGGACTTTATGGTGCTTGCGAATGAAACTGTTGCAAGACATTTCAACAAGCTTGGCATACCATTTGTCTATCGTGTGCATGAAGCTCCAACAAAAGAGAAAGTGAAGAGTGTTTGTGATTTTCTTAAGGGGATTGGCGTGCCATACCCACAAGCACCAGATGACATCAAGCCAAAATATTTTCAAGATATTTTGGAGAGTGTAGAGCAATTGAACACAAAGGAAGTTGTCAATAAGATTGTTTTGCGTTCTATGACCAAAGCAAAATATTCAAACAAAAATCTCGGTCACTTTGGTTTGGCTCTTATTGACTATTGTCACTTTACTTCTCCAATCAGAAGATATCCTGATTTGACCATTCACAGAATTATAAAAGAGTGGTTGCACAAAAAAGGAAACATCTCCGTGACAAGAAGAGAAGAGTTGGACGAGTTTGCTTTTGAGTCTGCCGAACAATCTTCAAGCTGTGAAAGAAATGCTGATTATGCTGAGAGAGATGTTGATGACCTTTGGAAAGCATATTTGATGAAAGACAGAGTTGGAGAAGTTTTTGAGGCAACAATTTCAAGTGTTACAAATTTTGGAATTTTTGTTAGCCTTGAAAACACTGTTGAAGGTCTTGTAAAAATAGAGGACTTGCCAGAGGATGCTTATATGTTTTTGGAAAGACAACTCAAGCTTAAGGGTGGCAGTCATTTGTTCTCACTTGGAGACAAAGTCAAGGTTACGCTTACAAATGTCAATTTACAGGCTAGAAACATTGATTTCAAAATTGTTGAATAATATTGATAAAAAAATGGTTAAATTTGTAAGTTTTTGTGAAAAAAACGCCATTTTTTTTATCTTTTTTATTAAATGCTATTGAAAAATATAATTCTTAGTGATATAATAGGAGGAGAAATGAAGGTTATATCAAACAACAAGAGGGCATACTTTGACTACTTCGTTTCAGACTTGGTTGAGGCTGGAATTGTTTTGGAAGGCAGTGAAGTTAAGTCAGTGCGAGCTGGTGGTGCAAGCTTGTCAGAAAGTTTTGTTGTTGTTAAAAACAATGAAATTTTTTTGAAAAATGCTTACATTAAACCATACGAACAGACATCTTCCTTTAAACCGGACGAGAGAAGAACGAGAAAATTGCTTTTAAACAAAAGTGAAATTTCAAAGTTTTCAAGAGCGGTTAAGGAAAAAGGTTTTACAGTTGTTGCCACAAAGATTTATTTCAATAAGTCTGGCAAAGTTAAAGTGGAAATCGGACTCGCAAAAGGTAAGAAACTTTATGACAAGCGTCAAACTCTGAAAGAAAAATCAGTTAAACGAGAACTTGAGCGTTCTTCGATTTAAACTTTTGGGGACGATTTTGGTTTCGACGGAGATTTATGTGAATTTCATAAAGCATGTGGTGATTGCCCAGCACCTATAAATTGGACAAAGCGAATAAACGCAGAAAAAGAAAACGTTGTTTCTTTCAATAGTGTTGCTGTTGCTGCCTAACTGAATTAAACGACAACTTGATTGAATTTTTCAATCTGCTCACCTTTTGATTTGCCATCAAAAGAATTGGGTATCATCTCAGGCAAAAATTTTGTAGAAAGTTTTCCTTGTATCTGCAAAAAATTTTAAGGAATAGTTTTTAAAGTCTGTTTATGGACAAATTAAAAATGAATTTCAAGCATAAACTAAACATGTAGAAAGGTCTTTTGCAGGATTTTCGGACGAGGGTTCAATTCCCTCCGTCTCCACCAAAAATTATTATTTGTCTGAAAAGTGCATCTTTTGATTTAACTTTTGTAAAGCCTATGACATATATCTAAATTTAAAAAGGAAGGTAATTTTGCTATGTTTAATTCACTCTTAAATGCTGGTAGCGGAAACATCAATTCACTTATTTTGGATGTGTTTATCATCTTCGCAGTTGTGCTTGCTGGTTCTCTTATTATTTATTTCTTGTTTGAAATGGTAAATGCTATTGTTTCAAAGTCTGGCAAACCAAAAGATGAAGATAGATTGATTTTTGACGAAAAAGAAAAGAATGCTGAAGTGAAGGGTATTGTTGAATCTTTCAATATTGATGAACAAAAATCACAAGAGCCTGTGGCTTTGGTTGAAAATGTTGAAGAAGCACCACTTGCACCTGAGACAGTTGAAGTTGAAGAGACAGTGATTGATGTTGATGATTCAAAAGCTGAAGCTGAAAAGGTAGAGCTTGATGCTGAAAAAGAGCGTGAAGAAAGAGAAAATGCTGAAAGAAGAGCATATTTGGAAGCAAGAAGACAAGAAATCCTTAGAAGAATGCAAGAAAACTCAGACAAAGAAGAAACTGAAGAACAGCCAGCTGAGGAAAATGTTGAAACAGAACAAGAGGAGACAACTGAAGAGGTTGAAGAGCCTGCTGAAGTTGAACAACCAACTCCAGAAGCAGACCACTTAGAAGGTGAAAGAAGAGCTCTTGAGGAAGAAAAACAAAGATATGCAACAATGGTAAGAGAACTTGAGGAGGCTAAAAAAGCACTTGCAGAACAAAAGAAAGAGCCAGAAGTAAAGACTGTAGTTGTAAATCAAAAACTTGCTGGACTTTCAATTGATGAACTTAAAAAGAAACTTGCAAAAACAGAAGCTAGACTTATTGCTACTGAAAAAGAGTTTAAACAATGCAGAAAAGAATTTATCCCTCTTCAAAGAGTTTGGACCACTCATGAGAGAGATGAAAAGAAACTTAGAAGAAAAGAAGCACTTGTTGCAAAACAAAAAGTTTTGCTTTATGGTGTAAACAACTATGCTGATATTGATGAAGATAAAGCTAAAAAACTTTCTGAGGACCTTGACCTTTTAGATGGACTTAAACTTTCTGTTCAACATTGCGAAGAAGTTATGAAAAACAATGAAGAAAGATACCCTCTTCTTGAAAAGATGTACAATGTTTTGAAGGCTAGAAATGAGGACCTTAAAAATGATGTTGAGTCTTTGACTGCTGAAATTGCTAGACTTGAAAAGGAACAAAATTCTGAAGATTAATAAACAAAAAGCCACCATTTTTGGTGGTTTTTTTGTCGAAATGTTTTTAATTTTGTTTTGTGTATATAATAACTTTTGATATAATAAGCAATATGAATAACTTTTTTTCTAAAACAACTGAAGAGGTTTTGTCAGAGGTTCAGGCGACTGAGGCTGGACTTTCTTATCGTGAGGCAAAAACCAGACTTGAGGCAAATGGAAAAAATGAGCTTTCTCAAAAGAAAAAAACGAGCAGTTTTTTGAAGTTTTTGGGGCAATTTAAAGATGTACTTATCATAGTTTTGCTTTTGAGTAGTTTGGTGAGTGTTGTTATAGGTATTATTCAAAAATCCTATGAAGAGTTTATTGATGCTGGCATAATTTTGATAATTGTGCTTGTCAATGCTGTCATTGGCTTTATTCAAGAAAAAAATTCTGAAAAAGCAATGGATTCTCTAAAAAATTTGACAAAGCCATATTGCAAGGTAAACCGAAATGGAAAGACAATCAAAATTAAATCTGAAGAACTTGTGGTTGGAGATATAGTAATTTTGGAAGCAGGAGACATTATCCCTGCAGACTTAAGGCTTTTGGAAAGCATGTCTTTAAAGGTTGAAGAAAGTGCTCTCACAGGTGAAAGCGTGCCTGTTGAAAAAGATGCAACAGTTGTGCTTGAAGAATCTTCTGCTCTTGGAGACAGAATTAACATGGCATATATGGGCAGTGTTGTCACTTATGGAAGAGGACTTGGTGTTGTTGTGGCATGCGGAATGAACACTGAAATGGGAAAGATTGCAAGTGCCTTAAATGAAATGGACAATGAAGAAACCCCATTGACTAAGCGTATCAAAAAGACAAGTATAATAATCACAGTTATTGTTTTGCTTGTGTGCTTGGCTGTATTTATACTTGAAATTTG
>CASXBC010000006.1 GCA_949474265.1 uncultured bacterium
ACACATTGCTGATACAGAAGATACGGTCAGAAAAACCGCTGAGATTTATCATCTTTCAAAGAGTACTGTGCATAATGATGTTTCAACTAGACTTCAAAAAATTGACAGTTCTATGTTTAAAGAAGTGCAAAAAGTGCTTCAGAAAAATTTTGCAGAGAAGCATATTCGTGGTGGTGAATCTACCAAACAAAAATATGGAAGAGAAAAATAAAATAAAAATATAATGAAAATAAATTAAAATTAAATAAATTATTAATTAATTAAAAATACATAAAAATGCGTGTTTTTGTGTATTTTTTTATTATTTTAAAATAATTTAATTATTTTTTTATTAAATAATTTTTAATAGCGAAAATAGGGCTTTCTGAATTTTTTTAATAATTTATTTTTATTTAAAATTAATTTATTTTTTATTTACAAAATCAAAAAAATAAATTTTTGTAAATTTTCGACAAAATTTGACTTTGGATATATAATTTATTTATAATATATTATATAAAAATCTGCCAGTTTGCAGATATTAAAATTGGAGGACACAATGAAGAAATTTGCTTTGGGTATTCTTAGTGTTTTTATGATTTTGGGAGGAGTGCTTTTGTCCGCTTGTGACAAAAAGGTTTCTCTTTCTTTATCCGAGACGGAGGTCGTGCTTTACACGAACTATGAGAATGGTGAAAACAATCAATCAAAGGAGATTGAAGTTGATGTCAAGAATTCCAAGTCAGGCATAAATGTTGAAATTATGCACGGACAGGGCTGTGTAGACTTGGACCGTTCCAACACCTCAAAAACTAAAGCAAATGGAAAATATGCTTTTAAGATTTTGACAAAGCAAGACAAGAGCAGTGGTGTCGCTCAACTTAAAGTTTCTTCTGTTGAAGACTCAAAGCAATTTCAATACATAAATGTCACAGTAAATACTATCGTTGAAGAGATAAAGATTTCTGGTGAACATTCTCAAGACGGAAAGACAAATTTGTTTGTGGTTAAGGGCAATGATAAAAAACTTGTAACCTCTGACTACTTTGACTTGCTTCCAATTTATGCAAACATAACAGATGTTGATTGGACATTTGAAAATGGTGAGAAACAACTTTTGATTGATGGCAAGGTTTGTGCTGAGATTGATGGTTCAACTCTTAAGGTTTCAGAAGATTATAGTTTGAGAAAGATTGATGTTGTTGCAAGCTATGTTTTGAACAAAGACATAAACAGAAAAGTGACTTTGGAAGTGCTTGAAAACTCAACAATACAAAATTACTCAGTAGATGACAAGATTTTCTATCGCAATGGTGTGCTTCAAACAACTCAAGCGACAGTGGCACTTAAGAGAAACAACTCAAACCTTTCTGTGGCTCAAGGTGTGCTTGTTTTTGATGTGGACTCTTCAAATGACCTTAAGCTTAAGCCGGTTGTCTATAAGAGAGATTCTGGAAAACTTGTTTTGATGGATAATGATGAATTTGAAAATTATTTCATCTTTGATTATTCAGAAAGAGATGATGTGACTGCTGGGACAAAAACTTACAATTTCACTATTGATGCAATTGACAGCAGTGCAAAAAATATGTTTGGTCAATTTGAGGTTTATTTTGAAATTGAATATGCTGGTTATAATTACAGCGTGTCAACGAAAGATGCAAAACTTATTTTGGATATTACATATTCAGCTACACAAGTTGAGCTGACTGACAGTGAAGGCTACAGCATCAACAACACAAACCAAGATGTTTTCTCAAGTTATGAAAATGTTTTCGGTTATGAAGTGAACACTGTTATTGGACCAACAGATGTTGCAATTGATGATAGATACTTCAGAATTACTTTTGATGTAACACAAGAAGCAGTGAGAAATCACAACATTTCTCTTGTTGACCCTGTTGGAGACCTTGCAACATTTTATACTTCAGATGGAAATGCTATTGAGTTTACTCGAAGTGCGACAGGCTCAAGCATATTTGTTTCTAGAGCACTTGAAACAGGCACAAAGATTTATGTCAAAGGGCAAGAAATCTTTGATGAGATTGAAAATATAGAATTTAAGTTTGAAGCGAGAAGCAATTCTTCTGTCAGCACGTCACTCTTCTTTACTTTCTACAAGATTGCTGAAGATAAGACTATGACTGTTTCTGGCACAGAAGAAAATCCACTTGAAAAAATCACATATCTTTCATCAAGTGTATATTCTGACAGAAAGATTGAATATGTTGTGAGAATTGATGGCATTTCAACTACTTCAGGGCTTTCATTAAACAGTGACAACACAAATCACTTTGAATATTCAAAACTTACTCTTTTGTCAAAGAGTGAAGAAACTGAAGAGGATAGTTTTGTTGTTGTTAGTTTTTCAGTTAATTTAACCTCATATAATTTTGCTGATGTTTCAAACTTCTGGTTTGAACATATAACAGGAAAAAAATCAGAAGAGTTTGCAATTGAGACTTTTGTTCCTATAGAGTCTCTTACAATTCAAAACTCTGACAAATCCTCTGCAAATGTTTATGTAGATATGTCAGAAACTCAAGATTATATGCTTTTGAATGGTATGATTGATAGTGACGCATCAAAACATAGTTATTCGCTTTCAAACATCATGCTTGAGGCTGGCACAGCTCTTCCAATTTACACATCTGTGCAGAATGCTAGTTTGACTGCAAGTGGTATATCTTATAAATTTATGTCTTTTGACAACCTCAAACAATATATTCGTGTTTGGACTGAAATTACAGATGATGCTGAGATAGAACGTAAAGCAAACGAAGTTGTTGCCAATGGCGATTTGAGTTTTATTGGAAATACAAATGCATTTATGTATTTCTTGGATATAAACCAAGTTCAAGATAATTATTTCTCAATCACGAAAGACAAACTTATTGTTTCAAACAGACCATTCAAAGGTTTTGTTGCTGTGCTTGCTGAGGGGTATAACGAAAACCATGAAGCTATCACACTTGTAAGATTTTTCGCTCTTGAGAGTTTTTATCCTGTAAGATACCTTTCATCAAATGTAAGGACAACTCTTCTTTACACAGCTGATACTTTGAGTTTGAGTGACATTGCTAGGTCTTATGTTGATGTGTCAATCTCTATGAGACAAGATGACAACATTCCTACTTATTCAAATTCACTCAGTTATTTCACATTCAGCTCTGCACTTCAAGAGTTTCATAATGTTACAGAAACAAACACTTTCTGGGGAAACGATTTTTATTCAGTTTCAAACGTTTCACTTGTAAACAATGGCAAAAATTTGACTTTTAGGATTTCTGCAAAATCTACAAATTTGCAAACTTCAGTCAAAGATATGCTGAGAATAGTTTATAAAGATGAGCACGGCTTTGAAAAATCTGCTGAAATTCAAATTGAAATAAAAAATGTTAAGAGACTTGAGTCAGTTCAATGGGTGAACCGTACTGCCGACAATGAGATTTATTTGAATCTTACAACGACCAACGAGAACGAGAAAAACTTTACTATTTCAACTTCAGTTGAGCCTAGTGATGCAAATGATATTGGGCTTACATCAGTTTATGTTGCTACAAGTGGTTCTGCAAGTGATATTAAAATTTCAACTTCATCTGTTGGACAAATTTTCAATGTCAATATAAATACTACAAAGGGTGGAAGAGGAAATCTTTACCTTTTGCCAAACGACATGATAAAGAGTGTCAATGGTTATAATCATATTTTGGTTTATAAATATATTGAAAACGAAGATGGAACAATCACTGAAGTGCCAATAAATATTCCTTTGTCAGATTTGGCGAGCAGATATGATGAGATAATTTCTGGCAGTGAAGAAATTTCAAATTATTTCTATAATAATGATGGCGAAAAAGTTTATTATGAAAATATTATATTGAAAATTGCAATTACCATTGCTGATGGAAGCAGTGAAGGTACTGCTATCAGAGTTTACAACCAAGGTGACCTTGAAGAGATTGACTATGCAAAATATTATAGAGTGATGAACGATATTACTCTTTCTGGCTGGAAAGCTTATGAAAGATTTAGCGGAATGATTTATGGAAACAATGGGGGAGTTACTCTTAAATTTACAAACAACAGTGAAAGCTTTGTTAATTCGTTGAGCGGAACCTTGAAGGATTTGACTTTTGTTGGTGATGTTGAAGTGACAACTTCTGCAAATGCTGGGTTTATTGCAAACACGGTTGAATTGACCGGCTCTATTGAAAATTGTGATGTTGATGTCTATTATATCAACACAACAAACAGTTATTATGGCAGTAAGCTTAAAACCAATGCTCCACAAAATGCAGGAATGATTGCTGGCCTCAATTCAGGAACGATAAAAAATGTTAGAGTTTATGGTGGGTCAATAGAGGCATCAAGCGTGTTTGTCGGAGGACTTGTTGGTGAAAACAATGGTCTTATTGAAAATGCTGGTTTTGAATTTTATAAATTTGAAAATGAAAGACAAAATGTAAACACTATTAACGCAGTTGGAACCTTTGGTGGACTTGTTGGTGTTGCTGGCGGAACTAGTGTTGTTAAGAAGGCTTATATCTATGCTTACGCATTACCAAACATTGTTGCTGGGGAAGGAGATGAACAAGTCAGTGATTATTCAACATCAAATATCATTACTGCAGATATTGTAAGAGTGTTTGCGGGAAGTGCATCAAACGGTGCAAGATTCAGCGAAAGTTTTGGCTTTATTGGTGATGTGTTTGAAGCGTTTTCAACAAGCGGAACAGACCAAAGAGTTACACTTGAAAATTGTTACATATCTTATGGTCTTGCGGATGGCTCAGTATATTCTGATATTTTCAAAAATGTGACTTATAGTTTTGTTAATGGTCAAGGAAAACCAGATGCTGGTTCTGCTAATGGTTGGATAACCATGACGGCTCCAGACAATGAAGAAGACAACTCAAATTTGACATATCTTTCTCTTGATGAAAATATCTGGAATTTGGAAAAAACTAACACCGAAATCAATTTTGGTTATGTTTATTTGAAAAATATAGCACAAAGCACAGCAATTGAACTCAATGATGTGCATGTTGAAGAATTGAAGGAAGAACACAATTCAACTTATAGAGTTTTAAATTCTGGAAAGAGAATTGTTGATGGGCTTGAATATGAAACCGGTGTTTTGTTTATGTACAATCCGGTTGTGCAAATTACAGATGTTCAAGAAAAAGCAACTTTGGATAGACTTAACTCAATCTCTATTGCAAGCTTGTTTGGCATTTCAAATGAGCAAGCAAAGAGTTTGCTTTTGACAAGTGAAAGCAAAAACATCATGCTTTCAACTGATTCTATAAGACTTACAAATACAACTGTTAAAGACTTTGAAGTTAGTGTTCACTCAAAGATGGATTTCACTCAAGTGAAAACATTTAGATTTATGATTTTGAACACCCTTCCAACTCTTTCTACAATGATTGATGGAATTTCAATCAAAAACAATCAGACTGTGCTTTTGCAGACAAGTTCTAGCAGAACTCTTGTTTACAGCACTTTGAGTTCTCTCTATTTGAGCGGAACAACTCAATATGCACTTAATAAAGATGAATTTACTATCAATCACGCATTTGCTGATTCAAGTGATGGTGCTGATTTTGTCAATGTAATTAGAAGTAGCAATTCTCTTGTGCTTTCTGGTTTGAAGAAGCATGAGAATGACAACAGAACAACAATCTCTACCACTCTTTCTCACAATGCTCTCTCTGCAGATGCAGACTATGCAAATTATGCAGAAGTTATCAATGATAAGATTGGAAGAGCTTTTGATGTTAGAGTTTATAATGGTGCAAAGAAGCTTGAAATTACCAATGCAAACAATTTGATTGTTCGTCCTTCTGAATATGCAACTTTTGATGTTGTGTTGGAGTCAGACGAACAGTCAGATGGACTTGTGTTTGCATTAAATTATGATAATGTTGAGCTTGAAGCAAAAGAAATGGATGGTTATGTCCGTTTTGATGTTGACAGTAATCTGGCATTAGATGTTTCTTGGGGGCTTTTGTCAACAACTCCTGTTGGCAATGCTGTTCAAAACAGATACAAAGTTTTGGTTAAGGTGAGCGAGGATAAAAAGCATTTGGTTGACAATGATTATTCTTCTTTGGTGCTTTCTGTCAATGCACTTAGCCAAGTTTCAAACAATACATATTTAAGAAATATAAGCATAAAAGTTGAGACCCAAAAAATTGAAGATTTCTCTATTTCGACCTATTCTATTGAAAGAAGACAAATAAGAAACTCAATTCTTTATCTCACGCCATCAAGTCAAATGCTCAATGCTATGTCACCAGCAACAGATGCAATTGTCTCTGTTGCAGTGACTCCAGAGTATGCTCAAATGACTCATTTCACTTTGACTTATGAAGTCTCTGGAAATGCAGTTGGCACTGTTGGAATTTCTAAATTGGCTTACAATTCTTTGTTTGGCTATTATGCAAATTCAAATTCTTCAATTATTATTACAAATGGGATAAGAGTCAATTTGACTGAAGCGGACAAGACAGGCACAGGAGTGTTCTACTTTAGACTTTATATTTCAAGTTCGTTTGCTTCAACAAGTGGTCTTAGACTTGTTGTGACTTTCTACAATGGCAATGAAGTTGTGAAAGAAGGAAGTCAAAATCTTACTGTTGACTATATGCAAGATGCTGTTATTCGTGTAAATGATGCTTCAACTTATTTGCTTTCAAAAGGTGAGACAGCAGAAGTTTCTGTAAGAATTGGACTTGACCAAGAACTCTATGATTTGTATTTGCAAAACAACGAATCAGGAATAAGCCTTTCAACTCCAACAGTTGAGATAGTTGGAAATTACAAAATATATAAAGCTCAAATCACAGCTGGAGTAAATGCAACTCTTGTTGGTGGGCAAGATAGCGGAATTTTCTATGTTTGTGCTTCAGTTGAAAGAGTGCTTAACAATGTTCAAGAAGTTAAGACAGTGCGAGCAACACTTTGCCTTGTTGATTTCTCTGTTGATGCAGATGGAATAAGTGTTGTGGGCAGTGGAAACAAGAGAGTTTATAACGGCAAGTCTTATGATGTGTTTAATGCGTATATCAATGACAGCTCTGAATTGCATTTCAATTATCCACTTTTGCCAGAAGATTATAATTATGACAAAAATGATATAAATGCAGTTAATGCCATTGAAAGACTTATGGAAAAGAGAAATCAGTTCTTGACCAACAATTATTATAAAGATGATGCTGTTAAATATTATATAAACTATAAACATGACTATGAAACAGGAAAGGACAATCCTATCACTCTTAAACAGCAACTTTGGTATGCAACTGATGAAACTCATTCTACTGCAATATATAATGAAAATAGAAACTCTATTGTGCAAAATGATTATTTCTCAGTAAGTGAACAATTGTTGATGGGGGATGCTTCAAGAATTATGATTTCTGGCAAGCGTGCAGGAACTCAACTTATGAAGCTTCGTACAACAATAAATTATCAAGGGATTGAGCTTGTTTCAGACTATTACTTCTTGATTGTTGTTGAGGTTTGGACTGATGAAGAATCTCCAACTCAAATTACAACTGCAGAAGAGTTTATTGATTATGCTACAAACTCAGAAGAAGCAGGCGATTATATCTTGATGAATGATATTGTTCTTGCAGATTATACACCTGTTAGCACTTCTCTTATAAACAGCTTGGATGGAAATGGATTTACAATTCATATAAACAGCTTTAAGTATCCTGAGGGAAGCACTTTGAAGCTTGCTCTCTTTGATTCGGTTGAAAGCAACACGACTTTGAGAAATGTTAGGGTAAATCTTTATAATGGCGGACAAATTTCTGTAAACATTAAGCAATATACAAATGTTGAAATTGCAGGTTTTGCTCTTTCAAATGATGGTGTGATTTACAACTGTGAAGTGGTTTCTTATTATGATGAAAAATATCAAGTTTCTAGAAATAACGGCAACAGTGGTTTGATTGTGAAATACACAAATGGTGCAAATTCTGACCCAATACCTCTTACTTATTCAATGGGTGTTGAGAGTAAAGTTTCAGGCTTTGTAATTGAAAATGGTGCCTCTATCATGAACAGCCGTGTTGGCGGACAACAGTTTAAACACATTGTGCAAATTGACAACACAAATTATCTTAAGTCACAAAATCTTGACGTTTTCTACTTGGAAGGACAAGGACAGGTCTCTGGATTTGTAAATACAAATGCTGGTTATGTAAGTGCTTGTTTTGTCAAGAATATTCAAATTGACAACATTATGGAATATGACGGCTCAATCACTTCTGGTTTTGTTATTACAAACAACAATAGTGTCCAAAACAGTTATGTTGAAGGGCTTGGCGGTGCAACAGAAACAGTGGGTGATGAGACAAAAGAAATCGTTTGGAACAATCTTACAAACATTTCTTCTTTGGGTGTGATTTCAGGTTTTGTTTATGAAAACACTTCATTAGTAAAAAATTCTTATGCAAATATTGCAATTGAAAACTCAAAGACAAAAGGTGCAATGGTTGCTGGTTTTGTTTATAAAAACAACGAAGGTGCAGAAGTTACTCTTTGCTATGCTGCTTGTGAGATTGCAAAGAAAGATATTACACAAATGCAGTTCTCTGGAGTTGATGACTTTACAAACTCACTGAACAAAGGGACAATTTCATTGAGCTATTTCTATAATGATAGTCGTACAGATGACACAATTCAATCAAGAGTTTCAACAAGTGCTCTTTCTGTGCATGATGTTGATAAGAAAAATTCATTCTATGGATTTAGCTTCTCATCAGGTGAAGGTGCTTATGATGGAATTTGGCAAATGAGCGACAGTGGCAGAATTTCTCTTGTTAGTGCAAATCAAATTGCTTTGTCAAATCGTTATGCAACTACAAATGGAAAAGTTGTAAGTATTTTCTACAGCAGAAGCATAAGAGATGTTGATACTCTTAGTTATGTTGACCTTTCTTATGGAAGTGCTGCAAATCCTATTATTTTGAGAAATGCAATTGATTTTGCTAAAGCGACAGGGAAAGCGACTTCAACTGAAGTTTCTTCTTATAAAGAATATTACACAGATACAGAAGTTTCTGGAAGATATAGAATTGTAAACAACATAGAGATGACAGATATTGCTCAAGATGCTGAGGATGAAGGCTCTGTAAAACTTACTACAGCAAAGAAAACCTTTAGGGGACTTTTGGATGGTAATGGATTTACCATTTCAAACATCAGTCTTGGAAGCAGTGAGTTGGTTGAAAACTTTGGACTTTTTGCAAGGCTTGACAATGCTGTGATTATGAACCTTGACCTTACAGTTGAGTCTGTTCATAATACTCAAGCAAACATAGTTGGTGTGCTTGCAGGCACGGCAGTTGATTCAAGAATTCTTGCAATTAAACTCTCTCCTGCAGGGACTTCAAATGAAGGACAAAGTACTGCGGTGCAAGGACACAATGTTGTTGGTGGTGTCGTTGGTATGATGTTTGGTGAAAGCTATTTGAGTGACATCAATGTTTCAAATGTTGACGTTTCTTCAGAAGGCTTTACCGAAGGAAAGAAGATTGATGCAAACAAACTTTATATTGAGGGCAATGAAGATGAAACAATCAAGAGTTTGAGAAATCTTGTTGAACTTCTTGATAATGGAATTGGACTTAAATCCAATGTTGAAAAATTGTCTTACGCTGGAGCTATTGCTGGTTTTGTTGATACTTATTCAAACAAAGATGAGGGCTTTGTATCATTTTCAAACACTCTTGAAGTTGGAGATTATGATATTGTTACAGTCAAAGTTTCAAACTCAGTAAATATTTATGCCGAAGTGTCAGGTGGTATCTTTGGTTATGTTGGAAAGTCAACTCTTATTTATGATGCTAGTATTTCTATCAATCAAAACACTGCTCTTTCAACACAAGGAGCGTCTCCATCTTATATCATCTCTAAAAACCTCTTTGCAGGTGGTTTGATTGGAGAAAACTATGGTGGATTGTTTGCTGTTTCTGCAACTTATGAAGATAAATTGCAAAAGCAAATTGAAGAGGGAGAAAACTCATATTATTCAAATCCTGGGGACAGTGAACGTGGTCAGATGTCTATCTTCTCTTATACTCCAAATGATGAAGGATATTTGACAAGAACAAACAAACCTCGTTTTGTTGGTGGACTTGTTGGTTATATGGGTGGTGGTTATATCTATGTTGGTATCAGCAAACTCAACACTATCTCAAACACAGATGCTGTTGTTGGTGGTGTGGTTGGACTTGCTGGTGGCATAGGCAACAAATATGACTTGACCTTTACTACTCAAAGAAAACCTATCAACACGCTTTATTATGAAGTTTATGCTTCTGGGGATGCTTATTCAAAAGATAGCGTTGCTGGTGGTATTATTGGTGCAGTTGAGTCAACTGTCAATGCTTCTTCAATCATTGCTATGAAGAATGTTATGGCTATGAATTATTATTCATACTCAGGAATGTCTCTTACTGCAGACAATGCGTCACCTAAGGACAATTCAAACACTTATTTGAGTGATAAGCATTTTATGTTGGCTGGAGGTATCTTCTCAAAAGAAGAAGATAAACTTAAGCCAAATGATGACAAAACAAGACTTCTTTCAGATTTCTATTTGATAAATTCTGTTAATGACTTTGCATTGAATTTGAAAGATGGCACTACTGCAGCGGCAGAAATCGGTTCTTATACCGTTGGTGGTTATAAGACTATTCTTATGGGAAGTGTTGAAGCAAAATTGGAGCCAATTGGCTTCTTCAGTCCAGCAGAAACCATAATGAAAGATTCAAAATATGTCATTGATTCAACTATTGTTTCAGCTCAGCATATTGGAGATGAGGACCTCAAAGCAATGACTAGTGCTTATGCTAGAATGAAAAACTACTTTATCTCTAATGGCTGGGATGAGAAATATTGGACTCACGAACAGAACAGACTCTTCCCAAGTATTGTGCTTTTGCCTAAAGTTACAATAGATTTTTGGGATGTTGACAACACTAAAGATATTTTGGAAAAAATGAAAAATGATGCTTCTGGAACTATTGTTGTCAGAGGAAGGTTGTTGCATGATGATGAAAATTGTTTAGACAGACAGGACATCAACCTGACTCCATCAAATCCAGATTATGAAAGTTTTAAGTCGCTTTTGACAGTTGATAGTTTTAGAGGAAGATTGGTTTCTTATGAGTCTTATATGAACACTCAAGAAGGTGGAAAGATAACCCAAACTGTTCAAGGAGGCGGTGACAGAGATGAAAAAGTCGGCATAATTTTAAGCCAATCTCTGTTTGAAAGTCTCAAAGGAAATGCTTCAATTGAAGGTCTGAATTTCTATATGACTCCACAAGCGAAACAAGGCAACAAATATGGCTTTAGTCTTATATCAAAAGAGGCAGAGACGGCTTTCTTAAGAAATGTAAATATCATTATTAATGAAGATTTTGTGATTAAGTCTGAAGGAGAAACTTACATTCATTATGATGATGGAAAATATGAGTCAATTGGACTTATTGCAGGTCTTGCAACTTCAACCTCATTCTACAATGTCAACATAAAGTTGAGAGGGGATGCTGATATTAAATTTGTTGGAGATTTGGTTGATAACAAGTCTTATATGGGACTTTTGGCTGGAAACATTAGACAAAAATCAGCCCAATCTCAAATGTCAATCAGAGAAATTAACATTGAAAGAGTGAGACTTCAAAATCAAAGTGAAGCAACTCAAATAAGCGAAAAGCCAATAAACATTACATTTAGTCCAAAAGGCAATGTTTCGTCAACTGAAAGTGAGTTGTTTGCAGGTATTTATTCTGGAGCTATTTCAAAGAGTACCGGTTCAGCTGCAGTTTCTGTTGGAGTGAGACAAGTAAATGATATTAATTTAAATATTGAAAAATTTGAAGACAATAATGATGGCAGACTTAAAAAAGTTTCTATTGGTGGATATTTTGGTGCATTAAATGGTGCTGATAAAGTGGAACTTGTTGAAGGCGAAGATGATGATGCAGATGGCACAGGCATTACTATAAATCAAAAATGCAATATCCAAGAAATTTCTGCAGGGCTTGCTTTCGGACAAACAAATTCTGCTTTCCAATTTGCTTTTGATAAAGCGATAAATGCTTGGATGATTGGTAGAGTGATTCAATATGATGCTTTTGATGTTGAAAGAGCAAGAATAGGAAGTGTTGTTGGTGAATCTAATGAGAGTATTACTATCACAGGACTTCGTGTCAAGTTTGATGTTTCTAAGAAAGCAATGTATCCTACTGATGAAAGAACTCCATTAGAAGATGCTATTAAAGCATTTAAAGAAAAAGCAGAAACCATTTCTCAAAATAGCTACTCTTATGACAACATAGTAAAACCATTTGCTGTGACAGACAACTCAAGTTCTAATAAAGATAATGCAATAGGTGGAGTTGTTGGTTTTGCTCGTGGCGGAAGCTCAATTAGTATTAGTGGCTCTACAAGTTTGTCTGGAAACTTGTTTGTTTCTGGGTCAAAGGACAGCAATGCTTCAAGTGGTTACCTTTCTGTCGGAGGAATGGTAGGAAAATACTTTGGTTCAAATAATATTTCTGTTGGTGGAAATGTTTTAAATAATATAAGCATTTTTGCAAATGTTGCAAATGTCAATGTTGGTGGAGTTATAGGTGATTTCGGTGGAGAAACTGCTGGTGGAGTTTCAAGTAAACTTGAAATTGGAGAAGTTAGTTCATCTACTTATTCAGTGCAATACAATGGACAAATAGTTGTTTCAAATGCGTCATCAATCAATTTTGGTGGTGCTGTTGGAAGACTTAATTTGACACAAGACACAAATGTAAATGCTAGAGGTATAATAAAAAATTATGCTTTTGGTGGTGCAATCAAAGTTTTGGTGAAAGACCAAGCAAGTGCAAATGTTGGTGGTCTTGTTGGTACAATGGGTGTTGCAGAAAAGCAAACAAATGTTTCTATTGAAAATTCAATTGCCTATGGCGATGCCTTTATGATTTATACAAATGAAAAAACATTTTATACTGAAGCAATAAAATATAATTCTTATAATTTTGGTGGAATTGTAGCAAATGCTCAAAATGGTCTAAAGGTTGAAAATTGCAAATCATTATTTACAAACTTTAACAGTGGAAATTTGAATTCAAATAGTTCTGGAAATATTGGTGCTATTGTTGGCGGAAATGCTGAACTTGCTGATTGCAGGGGCAATAAATATTCTTCTGGTGTAGTTATGACAATTCAAGAAGAAGAAGGAAATGTGGATATGGGCTATGGAGTAGGCAATTTTGCTGGTTATACAACGGTAACAGGAGCAGAAGCGGATGCTACTGTACAATTACAAGGCGATATTCTTGATAACTTAGGTAATTTGGGAAATGAAATTAGAGAGGGACATAAACTTAAACCATTTAAGATTTCTTCAAAATATTCTCAAAGACTTGATGATAATAACACCAAAATTGAAGGAAGTTCAAATAATATAAAATGGGTAGCAATCACTGCAGATAGTCTTACAGAAGATAATAAGCTTACAGATGTGCTTGCGGACAATTTGACAAATATGGCAATTGTAGGCAATGGTAGGGTTGTTGAAAGGGAAATAATAAATCAAGAAGATGTTAAGGAGGATACTAACGCAGTTTACTTAGGTGGGCTTGTAAATAAAATGGGTTTGAAATATAGTGATGATGAAGGTATAATTACACCAAATTTCAATCTTATTTCAGGTATGATTGTAGACCTTAACATATCACACAATATCACACATGATGGTGGGAATGGTACTAAAACAAATGCTTTTGGTGGCCTTGTAGGTTTATCAAATGGAAATTCTTTCATCTATGGTGTTGGAGTTAAGGGAGACTTGTCTGTAGGTGGAAATACTCAGATTTGGCTTGGTGGACTAGTTGGTCAAGCACAACAAATCAGAATAGAACAATGCTATATTGATGCAGACATCTCTTATAGAGGATTGGAAAGTGGGGGATGTGTTTCTGGAATTGCAAATTTAAGAAATTTTAATTCAACTATTAAAACATCCTATTCCTCTGGAAAAATTGTTTCTTATGTTAATGCTCCTATTTATACTTTTGCAAGTGCAAATAAAAGTCAAGACAGCCAGAATGTTCATATGATGATTTCAGATTGCTATTCAATTATGCAAGTAGAAAGAAACAATGTCTTAGATGCTACTGCAACTTCAAGCATAATATCAAACATATATTTTATGGGTGCTAGTGCTACAAAAGGGGCTGGACAAGTTATTAATGGAACTGCAGATGTTATTCAATTTCAGCAAGGCACAGTAGATACTGATGAAACAAAATATGTTGAAAGTTCTAGCTTGGCTTTATCATACAGTAATGAAAATAAGTTTAAAGGTGCTGGAATAAAAGCAAATGATGACTATGAAGAAAAAAACGACTCAACAACTGAAGGGGGAGTTGTAACAAAATCAATAGAGTCCAAGATTTTAGGTGAGAATACTTGGTATTTCTCGAGACTTACAAACTATGGGTATGCATCACATGGGTTTGGCTATTTAAAAAATTCAACAACTTACATTTGTGAATTAGTTGCTGATACTGAATATGAATATACTCCGGTTCCTTATAGTATATTGATTGGTGAATCAACTGCTGGTGTAAAAAATGAAGAGAATTTCGCTCATGGTATTGGTGAAAATAAAAAAGAATGGTATCTTGGCGTTCCAAGCGTTGGAAAATTTGACCAAATGCTTGATACTGTTAATCCAGATAATGCTTTATCTGATAATCCTTTGTATAATAGAAACTTCAAATTTGTATTGAGGTATGGTTTCTCTATTGAAAAATCTAACAAAGTTGACGAAGGTGTATATAGAGTTTCAAGTGTGGGTGTAGATGGAAAAGGCTTTGTTTTTGATGGTGGAGACAATACAATTGATTTTTCTGGTATAACGATGACCACAGGTGTATTTAATGAAGTTTACGGAACAATCAGAAATTTGAGAATCAATAATACAAATATTACAACCTCTGAAGAAAGTGTTGGAACTTTAGCAGCAAAGGTGATTATAGGAAATATTGAAAATATTACAGCAATAGGTAAAATAGATATTAATACAAATTCTGAAACTAAATATGCTGGTGGAGTTGTTGGTGAATTGTTAAACGGCAGTGCAAAAAGTGTTGAAAGTCTTGTAAATATTAATAATATTACTGATAAAGCTCCTAATATGATAATTGGCGGTGTAATTGGAAAACTCGGCGATGAAGGTGGAATAATAGGAACAATTAATACGGCATCTAATATAGGTATATTGCAAAATTCTCCTTCAAGTACATATGGAAACTTAACGGTAAAGACTCTTAAACTTGGCGACGGTACAAGCATAAGAGAAGGGGATACTCAGATTCTTTCAGCGGTGACAGGTGGAATTGTTGGTTATGTTGAAAATGGTGATATTTTCAATTCATATAACGCAAATTCAGTTTTAAGTAATTTTGCAAAAAATAAAACGACAGGTAATGCTCTTAATGCTGTTTCAGGTGGAATTGTTGGCTATGCAAAGGAGGCGACAATTAATAATTCTCATAATGTTTCACTCGTGGGTGCAGGAAATTATGGAAACGCAGATAAAGTTTCTTATGCAGGTGGAATTATTGGATATGGCGTTGATGTTGGTATTAATGGATGTATAAATGATGGACCTGTTCAGGCTCTTGGTAAACAGGATAGAGATTATAAAGTTACAACAAAGTTTCTTTTAGATGGTGAAAAACAGCGTTCAACTGAAGATTATCAAAAGGATCCAGCTGACATTTTATTAAAAATTACAATGACATATAACCCTGGAGATTACAGGCTTGTCAATGCGTATGGCTTGGGATATTTGGCAACAGGAAGTGTAGACAACTCACAAGTCATAAAAGAAGAAAGCAAATCTACAACAAATAATATTAAAAATGACGGAAATATTGGAGAAATTATTACCACAAGTTATTTGCGTTTCAATAGGAAACAGATGCTTGATGGAGATGGAGATGGTGGAACAGGAGGTAATTATGAGGCGTTATTCTCCACAGAGATAAATGCTGTCGTTGATTCAAGTTTTGATAATGCAAAACTAAAAATTAGCGGAGTTGATTCGTATGGTTTTCCAACAAGAGTTTATGGAGAGGATGAGATAACAAGAAAACTTGTTGATGACAATGAATATGTTAAGTTTCTTAAATCTAGAACTGGTGCAGATAATCAAGGTAGTCATAAGATAAGCAGATATGGTGGTTTTTGGAATTCTTATCAGCATACTTATGGTGCTATTGTAGATACAAAATTTGAGAATGGAACAATAAGTTTGAATGTGGAAGAAGGAAATGAAGAGACTCAAAGAAATCATTTAAATGTTGCTTGGGCAAGTATTAAAAAACAGGTTATTAGCAAATTGGTTAATTTTAATCTTGCAGCACATACTACATACTATTCATCTTCCATCCTTTCTGTTTTTTGGGGAAATAAGTATTTAAACTTTGATGGTTACGATTCTATACTTGCTCATTTTAATACATTTACTT
Source organism: uncultured bacterium (assembly GCA_949474265.1). Classification (GTDB taxonomy): domain Bacteria; phylum Bacillota; class Clostridia; order Christensenellales; family UBA1242; genus Caccovivens. The sequence continues at coordinate 16,545 of CASXBC010000006.1, forward strand.
ACTTTAAAGGAACCTCTCCTTCTTCTGAACTTTTGGTTGATAAGACAAACAGTGTTGTCACATCAAATTCTTCATATAGTGCAGATAAAACATTGAAGCAATGTATTGATGAAAAAATTGCTGAAATTGATAAGCTAATTGAAAACAATGGAGAAGGTTCATTGGATGTGATTGATGTTGCTGGTGAAAAAGTGGCTGTTGCAAGCAGTTTTACCAACTTCAAAACTGCTCTTACTCCAAACTCAGTTTCTGCTGGAAAAATTGAGTTTACACTTCCTAATGATATTAATGCAAAGACTATAACTAGAGAGAATATAGTATTTAAAGATTGTGAGTATGTTGAATATGATATTTTGGCAAAAGACGAGCGAACATTGGAAATTACTGGAAAAAATAAGCAAGGATATGCAATGATTTATTTTGCTACTCCAGGAGAACATAATATTAAGATTTCGCTTAGCGTTCAAAGCAATATAAATTCATTCAATATTACTAAGAATAATTCACAATACGTAAGTGAAAGACAAGAATTGACAGTATATTTATCTGCATTTGATGATGAGGCTCAAAAGAAATTACTTAATGAATTTGATGAAGGTAAATATGAAATAGATTCTGCCACAGTAGGGGAACAAACAAATTTACATGCATACCTTAGCAATTCAAAAAATGAAATTGTTATTGAAGGTGTTTCTGAAGAGCCAAATGGGGAAAATTTGACTATTAATCTTATTTGTAATAGAGAACTTACACAAGAAGGTGTATTTATTGCTAACAATAATAGGACCATTTATCGTCATAGGCAAATTGCTGGAAGTTCAAACAATGATTTTAAATTTACATACAAAAACTATAGAGAAGTTTCAATGAGTAGAGCAATGCCAACTCTTGCCAACTTTACGGAAAATAGTGGCACATATACAATAAGTTACGAAAACTTTATTTCTGCATTAGGAATGGACAAAGCAAAAGTGTTTGCTTTTGAAGTAGATGGCATTTCATTCTATTGGGATGGACAGTCAGCTATGCAAGTTGGTGGTAATAAAGCCAATGTATTAGTTAGTGCTGATGGTGCGAATATAAGAATAAGCGGTAGTGGGGCAAGTTCGTTTATTCAAAACGCTTCTTCAATTGCTACAACTGCTTATGTAATAATTGCAAATAATGAGGCATTGATTATTGGTACAAAAGCTGGACACACAAATCCAAGTGGATTTGGTACAATTAATGAAGCTTTTGAAGATGTTAATTCCGGAATAAAATTTGACTATATTAGATTTGTTGGTAACACACAAAGAGAAATAGACAACTTTATTTTGTCAGACAACTACTATGGCGGATATAATGGAACTAATATCAATTTCGCTGACGAGACATCTAGAGATGGAGTTGAGGTATCGTCTCCTATAAGTTCAATTTCTGGAATTAAGCTTAAATCAATTGATGTAACTTTTACTTATTCATTCAAAGCAACATTGGATAGTAGTAGGATTGATGTTGAACATGCTTTAGAATTGAATATAATTAGGGGTGGAAATCTTATTGAGACTAGATACTTTGGAGGAACATTAACAGATAAAGCCGATGAACCTTATGATTTAAATGTAAAATTGGGAGATGTTGTAGAACTTAAAGTATCTATAACAAAATTAAATGGTAATGGTGAAATTTTAGAAATTGCTAATTTAGAAAGTGACAGTTTGGATTTGCAGATTTCAGGATTTAATTCAGATGATGAATTTTATGAATATGCTGTTGAACAGGGTAATGAAACTATTTTTTCAAAATCAATGAATTTTGTTTCTACTAAAAAATTATATTATGATAACTCAAAAGATGCTGATTTTTATGAATATAAAATTTGGGAAGATGGTACGGTAGAGATATTTATTGGAACATTAAAATCAGATTCAAAAAAACCTAATATAAAAAATAGATATATCTATTTGCCATCAGATATTTTAGGAAAAAGCTCTGGTTATTATAGATATGATTCAAATGCCAATGATAACTATAGATTTGAGGAAATTAATATAGGCGTTTGGAATAACGCTAAATCCAATTTTGAAAAAATTTCTTTAGGGTTCAAAGGAAATAACCTGTGGCTTATTGATTGTAATTCAAATCAAAACGGTTTAGATTTCGGTGTTTTGGCAGAATATAAATACATAGAAAGTAATAATGACAGTGCAGAGCTTAAGTTACTCGAAGGAAATGAAGAACATTTTGAAATTGAATGTAATGATATTGGCGTAAAGATAGGTGAAAGCACAGAGAAAGAGAACTTGGAAATTGGTAATTCTAAAATATATTATAATGGACCACAAGGTCAAATGGTAGAAAGTGGACCTTCTTATACATTTGAAGAAGTTGGTAATTATACGGAAGTATATTGGAAAGGAGAAGTTGTATTAGACTTAAAGAAAGAGGCTTCTGAAGGTGATTCAAAAAATCTAAATGATGTGACAACAATTTTACTTAATGCTGATATAGATATGGGAACTGATAATATTGTGACCATGTCAAAAAATATCATTGGATGTAATTATATAATAAGATTTGTTGGAAATTTTTCAGCTCCATTTAGTCAAATTGGAGAAGAACAGGGGCATGGAAACATTCGTAATATCATATTTGCAGGTATGAATTCAAATGCTTCAAATTTGTTAGCGAATAAAATAGTTAAAGATACCAAAAATGTTCAAATTTATGGGACAATGAGAAATATTAGTTATAGTAAAGGAGAAATTATACCGATTTATAATTCAATTTTAAACAATGTAACAGTTGTCGGATTGAATGCGGATAGTGGTTATAATGTGACTACAAAGATTACTGCAACAAAAAAAGAAACTGATACATTGATTCTGCTTGGCGGTAATGCAGTGAAAGGTGCAAATGCAAAAAGTACTTATAATAGAATTGATTATTCAAAAATAAATGATGGAAGCTCAATAGATACTAATGTTATATCAAGTCCTATGTTGAGTGCAGAAAAAAGTTGGACGGTTTCAACTTATAATGAATATAAATATAAGCTTAATGGTGTTGCAGGAGGAACGGGAGGAATTGTTAATTGTGATAATAATTCAACGAGTATTTGTCTTTCTGGTTTTTCATCAATTGGTGGCTATGGTGGTGATGGTGCACATGGAACATTTAATGGCAATCGTACTTTAGGTGGAGGAAAAGCTGGAGAAGCAGGCAAAGAAGCTGAAAGTGGCGAGTTCCGTAATGGAAAAATAAATCAGTATAATGGTAATTCTGGAATAGGTGGCTTTGGAAGAATTGTTAAAAATGATTATAATGAAAGATTTTCAATGATAAGTTCTGCAAATGGTGGTAATAAATATTATTTTGGTTCTTGTGGAACTTCGTCAATTAGTTGGAAAGGCGGTAAGTCTGATATGGGTTGGGACTGTTTCTTTGGGGCAAAACTAAGCAAATTTTGTTTTAATAAGGGAGTTAACTACGATAACAAGGATTATTCAGATATTGAAAACACAAAAAGTGCCATTAAAGGTGGTTTGACAACTGTAATTAATGAAAGTTCTAAATATTCTTTTGGCTTTATGAGTGGAAGCTCGGATATTGGTAATAAAGTTTGGATTTCACAAATTTACACTTATGTTGATATGAGTATTTATTATGGACCTTGCGGACCTTATGCAATTAAGGAAGCAGATAAAAACACCTATAAGATTTCTTGGACTAGTGGTGAGACGGTGAATGGTGCTGGTGGGTTTACTGCTTGCAGTAATGCCTAATAAACGGAGGATGAGATGAAGAAAGAAGTTGAGAAAAATATACATGAAGGACACAGAGAAAGGTTGGTCAGTTTGGCTGTTAATGCTGGGGTTGATGCAATGAGTGATGTGCAACTTGTGGAATTTTTCTTGACTTACATTTTCCCTCGTGGTGATGTCAATCCACTTGCTCACAGGCTTCTCAATAAGTTTGAAACCTTTACCCAAATCATCGAGGCAAATAAAAATGATTTAATCTCTGTTGAAGGAATTAATGAAAGGTCTGCAAACAAAATATCTTTGTTTAAAGAATTGTTTTATGCTTTTACAACAGCCAAGATGGGCAGAAAGTTTGTGGTAAAATGCAGAGCTGATATTATTGCGGTCGTTGAAGATTGTCTTAGATTTAGGACCACCGAAAACATGGTGCTTCTAGCACTTAGTGCCAGCAACATCATAACTCATAGAAGGCAATTTTGTGAAAACAACTCAGGCAGGGTTTCCATTTCAATTATGGAGCTTACTACCTTTCTTGCTTCTTCCAAGCCAGCTTCAATTGTTGTTGCTCATTGTCATCCCTTTGGAAAGGCAATGCCATCAGAAAGTGATGATGAGGGCTTTAAGTTGGCGTCTGATGTTTGTCATACTTGTGGAGTGAATCTTATTGATTCTTACATAGTTGGCGAAGAAGGTGTTTACAGTCAAAAAGAAGAAAAGCTGGTAAGAAGATATTATGATGTTGAAGAGCTTAAAGATGCTTTTAAGGACATTAGTTTTCAATAAAAAAGGTCAAAAACTTGACCTTTTTTTTATTATCAAAGCTTTATAATTTAATTTTAATTTTGCAAAAAAGTTGATACATAAGAGATTTTTTATGTAAATTTGCTGAATTTTTAAAGAATTTTAATAAAACAAAAACAGATTAAAGAGCCTAAAAATGAGCCTAGAAATGCCATTAAAAAGCACACAAGAATGAAAATGGCTTTGCTTTTGTTTTTTTCACTTGGTGTTTTTAGATGTTTTGGCTTTTCTGTTTCTAAAAGCTCAAAACCATACGGAAGAACGGCAATACAGTATGTGTCATCATCATCATATTTTATTGAGATGATGTCTTGTCTTTCAAGGTGTGTTAATATATGTTTAACAGCCTCGCTATCCATGCGAAAATGACGTGGCAGTGACATAATTATATCTGACACTTCCACTATGTGATAGTTTCCATTTCCACATTCTTTTGAAAGAATATTGAGGACAAGTTTTGATTTTGTATCCAACATAATTTTATTTTGTCTGTTTTCAAAAAACATTATACATGCTCTATTGTATGTTTTAGCAAGTTTTGGAGAAACTTATTTTGATATGACAAGGAAAGAAAAAATGGTTATGTCGTATCTGTGCAACAAGTGCCAACGAAACAAAACCTATCTAATCTCTCCGCAAGAAATCGCTGAGGTGCTTGCAAAAAAATATATTGTTTCAGTGGAAGAGATTGATGAAATTATGGTTTCACTTTCAAATGATAATCTCATAGAGTTTGTGGTGTCGGATGGGAAAAATGGTTACTATTATTGTGTGACGCTAAAAAAGAACGGACAGACTTTTGTTGCAGATACCAAAAAGAGCAGAAAGACTTTTGGGCTGTTGGTGCTTAGAAGTTGTTTTTTGGCGACTGTATCATTTATCTTTGGTATAATCCTGCGAGCTATTTTTAAAAGTTGATTTGAGAGAAAAATTGTGCTTGAAAAATTGTTATACTTCTGGTATAATAATTTTTGTTTTATGGAGGACAAACTATGCCATTTGAGGTGAAAGCTTTTGCTGTAAATGAAGAAGAGAAACATTTTAGAGCAGAACTTGAAAAAGAATATCAAGAGAAAATTAGACTTATTGCAATGAGGGCAAAAGGTAACAGCAATTTTATGTTTAAGGCTTCCATTTGCAAAAGGTTGTTTGAGTGGTTTTGTTCAAACACTAGATACGATTTTGATATTTTAAAAAACAAGAGAGAGAATGGGAGTTTTCGTGCAATTGAATACCCCTACAAAAACTCAGTGATTACTAGCAATGAAAAATATGCGGTTGTCCTTCTTGGCAAAGGTGGATGTACTGCTTTTGCTGAAGCATTTAAGGATGTTTGTGATTTACTTCAAATAGATTGCAAAGTTGTTAGTGGCAAAGATAAAAATGTTATTTTGCAAAGCTTTAGAATTGCACATTCTTGGAATGAGGTCACTATTGACGGAAAGAGAAGGACAATTGACTTAGACCCACATTATAGAGCATACATGACTGCACCAATGACAAGTCAGACATTTACAATTAAAAACAAAACCTAATCATTTCAAAAATCATATACCATGCTACTTGAGTTGAGTGTGGTATAAATTTTTTGGAAAAACCAAAAATTGTTTAGAATAACGTAAAAGGTTTGTTATAATAAAATTATGGAAGAAAAATTTGTTTTACATTCTAAATATAAGCCAGCTGGTGACCAAATAACTGCAATTGAAAAGCTTGCAGAGGGTATTGAAGATGGTTTGAAAGACCAAGTGCTTTTGGGAGTTACAGGTTCTGGAAAGACTTTTACCATGGCAAACATAATTGAGAAGGTTCAAAAACCTACACTTGTAATTGCTCACAACAAGACTTTGGCTGCTCAGCTTTGCAATGAATTTCGTGAGTTTTTCCCAAACAATAGAGTGGAATATTTTGTAAGCTATTATGATTATTATCAGCCAGAAGCATATATCATCTCTACAGATACTTACATTGAGAAGGACATGAGTGTCAATGAAGATATTGACAAGTTGCGTTCTTCTGCCACCTCTTCAGTGCTTGAAAGAAGGGATACAATTATTGTGGCTTCAGTATCTTGCATTTATGGACTTGGAAGCCCAGATGAATATCACAATTTGCATATTTCACTTCGTGCAGGAGAAGAAGTTGACAGAGATGATTTAATAAACCATCTTATATCTATTCAATACAGTAGAAATGATATTGATTTTAAGAGAACCACCTTTAGGGTTAAGGGTGATGTACTTGATATTTTTCCTGCAAACCAATCAGAAATGGCTGTGCGTGTCAGATTTTTTGGTGATGAGATAGAGAAGATTTACGAGTTTGACCCTATCACAGGGAATATGATAAATGAGCTTTCTTATGTTGCGATTTACCCAGCTACGCATTATGCTGTTGGTGCAGACACTCTCAAAAATGCTTTATCACAAATTGAAAAAGACAGGCAAGAGGCAATTGTCAAATTTGAAGCGGCAGGAAAGCCTATTGAAGCTGAGCGAATTGGTCAAAGAGTAGCATACGATATTGAAATGATGAGAGAAGTGGGCTATTGCAGTGGTATTGAAAATTATTCTAGATATTTTGATGGGAGGCGACCAGGAGAAGCTCCATACACTCTTATTGATTACTTTCCAAAAGACTTTTTAACAATCATTGATGAAAGTCACATGACTTTGCCACAAGTGCGTGCAATGTACAATGGCGACAAGGCAAGAAAAACATCTCTTGTTGAGTTTGGCTTTAGACTTGAGGCCGCAAAAGACAACAGACCACTGAAGTTTGAAGAGTTTGAGAAAAAACTTAAACAGACTATCTATGTTTCGGCGACCCCTGCAAAATACGAATTGGATAAGGCTGGGCAAGTTGTTGAACAAGTTATCAGGCCTACAGGCTTGCTTGACCCAAAAATTGAGCTTAGACCAATTAAAAATCAGGTTGAAGAGCTTATGGTTGAGTGTAAAAAGACAATTGAAAAAGGTGCAAGGGTGCTTGTCACTACATTGACCAAGAAGATGGCTGAGAGCTTGACAACATATCTTGCTGACAGAGAATTTAAGGTGAAATATCTTCATTCTGAGATTGACACAATGGAGAGAGTTGAAATCATCAATGGTCTTCGTCAGGGAGAATTTGACATTCTGGTCGGCATCAATCTTCTTAGAGAGGGACTTGATATGCCAGAGGTTGAACTTGTTTGCATTTTGGATGCTGACAAAGAGGGATTTTTGAGAAGTGAGGGGGCTCTTATTCAGACCATTGGTCGTGCAGCTAGAAATGCAAATGGAAGAGTAATTATGTTTGCCGACACGATAACAAAGTCTATGCAAAATGCTATTGATGAAACAAATAGAAGAAGAAATATTCAAGAGCAGTTTAATCTTGAAAACAACATTGTGCCAAAGACAATTATTAAAGAAATTAAAAACACTTTGGATATAAGTAAGAAAGTTGAAAAAGAGACCATTGCTAGAAAAGATATACCAAAAGAAATTGACAGATTGACTTCAATGATGAAGATAGCATCTTCTCAACTTGATTTTGAGAGAGCGATAGAACTTAGAAATAAAATTGCAAATTTGAAAAAACGATTAAACAAAAAAGAAACAATTTAGGTATTGACAATCAATACCTTTTTTATTATTATTTATAGTGAGGAAAAACATGGAAAATAATGATGTTGAAGAAAGAAAAAGACTGAAGAATGAAATTAGTGTGCTTGCAATGGCAAAGGACATAAAATTTGTTTTAAAGAAAAAAGGTTTCAGAGATGGTAAAACAAGAATGGGGGCTAGATATTTTTTCGTAGAGCCTTTTGACATTTCTAAACCTGTTGAGAGCGAAAAACTAAAGAGAATTAGAGAAGCAAAAATCAAAAAACAAGAAAGATTTTTGAAAGTTGGCATGGTTGAATTTGAGCATCCATTGAGTTTAGGTGAAGATAAATTTGTTGGACCAATAATCAAATATTGTCTTGAGAAAATTCTTCAAAATTTAGGGGAGGAAAAAGTTGAAGGGCTTACAAAGACAGGTGCTGTTTTTTCTGTAAGAAAAAAGATTGTGCCAGAGAATTTGGAAACCAGAACAGCAACTGTTCAGGCAATAATTTTTCAACCTGTCAAAAAAGATGAGTTGAAAGAGATAAAAAATCAACATGTGATTGTTGGGAAAGAAATTTTGTCTCCAACAAGCATAGAAGAAAAAATTGTGGCTTACCAAAAAGATGGCAAGCAAAAATAGAGGTAAAATATGGAAGTGGTTTTTCCTGTTGAAAGGATTTTGAAATTGGCGACGTGTATCAAGCTTGTCAAAAATGAAAAGCTTGACCATAGACGATTTTCTAGAGGTTGTATTTGTTATGTTGAACCTGTGGAAATAAGCTCTATGTGCTGTTTGAAAGATGTTAAACCAATAAAAAAAGCAACACTTAAATTAATTAAGTCTTTCAAATATCATCACTCAACTGTTGGCTATAAGGGGAAGTATGTTGGACCAAAGGTTGAAGAGTGTATGTTTGCAATTTTGGAGAATCTTAGCACACAGCAAGTAAAAGAAATGTACAATGAAGGCATTGCTTTCTCTGTCAAAGAGATTTCAGGTCTATCTTTTGAAGATATGCAAAACCTGACAACTACAGTTGAGATAAAAGTTTACAAAGACAAGAGTGGTAAAATTCCTGACGAGATTTTGGCACAGCCTGTTAAGTATAGTGGAAGGGAATTTGCTCCAGAAGAAATAAAAGAAGGAGTTTGCTCTTCTGCCAAATGTTTTGATTTGAGAGCTAGAGTAAGATAATGTAAATAAAGCATTATTTTATTGGAGGAATATATGTTAAAAGTAGTAATTGAAGTTTTGTTTTTGGCAGTTATGCAGGCAAATAATTCTTTGTGTCATGAAGAATTGGTGCCTGTAAAACAAGAAAACTTAATGAGCTCTAATATAAAGATTACTAGAGAAATTGATGAAACTGTGGATAATTCAAGTGAGAATGTGTCAGAGAAAGAAGAAGAGTCAAAAAATGGAGATAGTTTGTTTGCACACAGAATGATTCTTTCAACTTCATTGGGAACAAGTGCTGGAGTCGCAGGTTTTGCTATTTATATGTCAAGAAAAAAAGCGGGTTCTAAAGAAGAAAAAGATGAAGAAGTGTTTGATAGCAAAAAAAATAGAAATGAAGACAAAAGTAAGTAAAATTTATTTAAAAATTTAAAAAGCCACATATTAAATGTGGTTTTTTGTTGTTATTTTTGTGCTAAAATGTGTTAAAATCATTATGAAAAATACTTAGGAGTTTGTTTGTGAAAAATTCGATAATTATTAGAGGGGCAAAAGAAAATAACCTTAAAAATGTAAACCTTGAAATCCCAAGAGATAAACTTGTGGTGTTTACAGGAGTTAGTGGTTCTGGAAAATCATCTCTTGCTTTTGGGACCATTTTTGCTGAAGGGCAGAGGAGATATATTGAAAGCTTGTCGTCTTATGCTAGACAATTCTTGGGACAAACTCAAAAGCCAGATGTTGAAGTGATTGAGGGGCTTTCTCCTGCAATTTCTATTGACCAAAAAACGACAAACAGAAATCCTCGTTCGACAGTGGGGACTGTTACAGAAATTTATGATTATCTTAGACTTTTGTTTGCAAGGGTTGGCACTCCTTATTGTCCACATTGTCACAAGGCGGTCAAGCAACAGACTATTGACCAAATAGTCGATTCGATAAAAGAGCTTGGAGAAGGAACGAAGCTCACTGTTTTTGCTCCTGTGGTCAGAGGACAAAAAGGCAGACATGAAAAGCTGTTTGACTCTCTCAAGAAAAGTGGTTTTGTCAGAGTTGAAGTAGATGGAAACATATTTACGCTTGATGAAACAATTGCTCTTGACAAAAATATAAAACATGACATCAATGTTGTGGTAGACAGAATTGTTTTGAAAGACGGCAAAGACTCAAGACTCACAGAGAGTTTGGAAACTGCTCTTAAGTTGGCAGATGGTCTTGTGCTTGTTGGTTCAGAAGAAAACAGAGAACTTTATTCAACCAACTATGCATGTCCAGAATGTGGGTGGACTTTGGAAGAAATTTCTCCAAGGTTGTTCTCTTTTAATGCACCTTATGGAGCATGCCCTCATTGTACAGGGCTTGGCTATAATTTGGATATAGATGAATCAGCAGTGCTTAAAAACAGTGAGCTTTCAATCAGTGAAGGAGCCTTCAATCTGACAGGTTGGAGAATGGAAGAAGGCTCTATGGCAAGGGCTTATTTTGTTTCTCTTTCAAAACAATATGATATAGATTTGAATACGCCTGTTAAAAAGCTTTCTAAGGATAAAATAAAAATCCTTCTTTATGGCTCTGGAACAGATAAAATTGATGTTGAAGTACAAAATTCTTTTGGAAAAAGAACTATGTCGGTTGTTTTTGAAGGAATAATCAACAATTTGCGAAGAAGATACAAAGAAACATCAAGTGAATATGTAAAGTTTGAAATTGGCAGATTTATGAGAGAGCAAAAGTGTCGTGTGTGTGGCGGAAAGAGACTTAATGAATCTGCTCTGTCTATCAAGATTGACAGAAAGGATATTGATGATTATTGTTCATTATCAGTGAGGACACTCATTCCTATTTTTGAAACATTGCCATTAAATAAAGCACAGATGCAAATTGCAGAGCCAATTTTGAAAGAGGTTTTGGCAAGACTAAATTTTCTTCAGGACGTTGGATTGAGTTATCTTACCTTAAACCGCTCTGCAGAGACTTTGTCAGGTGGCGAAGCTCAGAGAATCCGTCTTGCGACACAAATTGGAAGCGGACTTGTTGGAGTGCTTTATATTTTGGATGAGCCTTCTATTGGTTTGCATCAAAGAGATAATGAAAAGCTTTTGGGAACACTCCAAAAACTTAAAAGTCTTGGCAACACGCTTATTGTTGTCGAACACGATGAAGATACCATTCGCTCTGCGGATTTCTTGGTTGATGTTGGACCTTATGCTGGTGTGCATGGTGGAGAAATTGTTGCTGCTGGCACAGTTGATGAGGTTATGAAATCTAAAAATTCCATAACAGCTAAATTTTTGCGAGGAGAGGACAAGATAGAGATTCCGCAGGAAAGAAGAGTGCCAAAAGATTATCTCACTGTGCTTGGAGCAAAAGAAAACAATCTTAAAAACATTGATGTCAAAATTCCTACAGGGGTGTTCACTGTGGTGACAGGAGTTTCAGGTAGTGGAAAGTCAAGTCTTGTAAATGGCATCCTTTTCCCATATCTTTCAAATCTTTTAAACAACAGCAAACTTGAGCAGGGAGAATTTAAAGAGATTAAAAACGCAGAAGTTTTGGACAAAGTCATAAACATTGACCAAGCACCAATTGGAAGGACACCAAGAAGCAACCCTGCAACTTACACAGGTGTGTTTACTGCAATAAGAGAACTTTTTTCTGCCACTCCAGATGCAAAAGCTAGGGGCTTTGGTCCAGGCAGGTTTAGTTTCAATATAAAGGGTGGAAGATGTGAAGCTTGCGAGGGTGCTGGCGTAAAAGAGATTGAGATGTATTTCTTGCCAGACATAACAGTGCCTTGTGAAGTTTGTCATGGAAAGAGATATAATCGTGAGACACTTGAAATCAAATACAAAGGAAAGAGTATAAGTGATGTGCTTGATATGACAGTTGAGCAGGCACTGACATTCTTTGAAAATATACCTTCAATCAAAACAAAAATTCAGGCACTTTATGATGTGGGACTTTCTTATATCAAGTTGGGACAGCCAGCAACAACGCTTTCTGGTGGTGAAGCTCAAAGAGTTAAACTTGCGACGGAGCTTTCAAGAAGAGGTACCGGAAAGACAATGTATATCTTGGATGAGCCAACGACAGGACTTCACATGTATGATGTGAAAAAACTTATTGCCATTCTTCAAAGATTGATTGGTAGTGGAAACTCTGTTGTGGTTATTGAGCATAATCTTGATGTTATTAAATGTGCTGATTATATCATTGACATTGGTCCAGAAGGCGGTGATGAAGGGGGTACCATTGTTGCCGCAGGCACACCAGAAGAAATTGTTAAATGCAAAAATAGTCACACAGGTAGATTTTTGAAAAAGATTTTGGAAAACTAAATCTTTGCTTAAAAAATGAGTTAGCTTATTTTTGTTGGCTGCAAAGGAGAAAAAATGGAAGAATTTAAGACAGGTTTATATAGGCACTTCAAGGGAGGAACTGTTTTTGTTTACACACTTGAAAAAGCTTCTGAAGATGGTGCTTCAGCAAGAGTTGGATACATTGGACTTCAGGATGGAAAATGTTGCTCTAGACCAATAGATGATTTTCAAAAGTTGGTTAAAAATGATGAAGGAGAAGAGGTTTCTAGATTTTTACTTCTTAAAGAGGTGAAAGTGGATATGACCGCAATTGTTCCTAAAGAATTTAAGAATTAAAAATAAAAAAGGACATCAGTCCTTTTTTTTGTTGCTAGGCTTTGGATTGACTTTTGTGTCCTTTATGTTGTAAAATAATAGCATCGTGAGAGTTATCAATTTGTCATCAGGAAGTGATGGAAATCTTACATATATTGAAGCTGGAGGTGCAAGAATTTTGGTGGACCTTGGTCTTTCATGTAAAGAAGCTACCGAAAGACTTAAGCTCATTGGGGTGGATGGAGAGTCGATTGATGGGGTTGTTGTTTCGCACGAACATTCTGACCACATAAAAGGGGTAAATGTTTTTTGTAAAAAATATCATGTGCCTGTTTATGCACACAATGAAGTGTGGCAATGTGGTTTGTGTGATAAGATAACTTTGGAAAACAGAGATAGAAAAATTTTTGCTGGAGATTTTTCTATTCATGACCTAATAATATCTCCAATTGAAGTGCCTCATGATGTCAAATGCTTTGCATTTTCGTTTGTTGAGGGCGAGAGAAAAATCAGTATCATAACTGACATAGGTCGCACTAATGATGCTATTTTTAATGCAGTAAAAGGCAGTACGCTAGTTTATTTGGAAGCAAATCATGACATAAACATGCTTAAAAATTGCCCTACATATCCACTTTCCTTAAAAATGAGAATAGGCGGCGGAAAAGGTCATTTGTCAAATGAAGCTTGTGCAAATTTTGCAGAAAGATTGATACGCTCTGGAACAAAGCAAATTGTCTTATCTCACTTAAGCAAAGAGACAAATTCTCCAGAAATTGCTTACAATTATATCTGCTCAAAACTTGCAGAAAATGGCTTGATTGAAGGTGAACATTTTAAGATAGACGTCGCTTTGACAAGACCTACAACTTTTTTTAAATTAAAATAAGCCCAAAGATTATTGGACTTTTTTAGTCTGTGTGGTTGAGTAGGTGCGGACAAAGGATTCTTGATACTCGCTGTAAATTCCGTCCTTGCCAACAATAAAACTGTCAAGCAAATCACATTCAATGTGTTTGAGTAGTTGTTCAATATAAATGACTGCATTTTTGTCGTCTGTAGATGGCAGTGCAGAACCATTTGGGTGATTGTGACAAACAACCAGATAGGCTGGGTTGGTGCTTGAGATAAAGTTGTAAAGCTCCATTGGATTTATGCCTACCGCTCTGACTTTTTTCATGTCCAATTTTCTTTTTTGTATTATACAAAAATTGTTGTCTATGGCAAACAAGAAAAGGTTTTCTGTTGATTGCACTTTTAAAAGTGATTCTATTAAATCCAAAAATTCGCCTGTGTTTTTTAAGTTTACTTTTCGATTTATTTTTGAAAGGCTGTAAAATTCAATCATCTGTCCAAACAGTTTTATCTTTTTTGCAGAACGAGTGTTTATTCCCTCAACTTCACTTAGGTCAAAGATTTCAGCATCAATAATGTTTGCAAAGCTTCCATATTTCTTAAGAAGCCTGTGAGCCAGAGGATTTACATCTCCTCTAGGGAAGATGTAGGTTAAGAAAAATTCTACAGACTGTACATCACTTACAGAGTCAATGCCAGATGACAAAACCAAATCCGTCAACCTTTCTCTATGTCCTTGATGTATATTTTCTTTTGTTTTTTCTGTCATAAATTATATTCGACCTTTTTCGTGTTATTTTTCTATATTCTATCATATTTTTCTTAAAATCCAAACTGTATTTTGATTTAGAATTTAAGCAACGGAGGTTATATGAAAAAGATTTTAGGTTTGTTTGGGATTTTGCTTTGTGTGAGCATGTTTGCCTATGGATGTGGAAAGCAAACAAAAGATTATGTAAGAGAAAATATGTCTGAAAAAACAGAAGTTTATTTTTATGGCGAAAATGAGAAGTTTTATGTGACCCTTTCTTCAGGTCAAAGAGAAGATGTTTATCTTATGAATGGAAAAAGTGAAGACAAGGTTGATTTTTCACTTTTGACAATTAATTTCTTTAATGAGACTTTTAATAATTTGATAGATGCAAAACTTTATGTGAATGATGAAGAAAAAGTTGTAAATTTGGAATTGAACAATTTAAACAGCACTTATATGGTGGATTTGGAAACTGCTTTTTCTGGTGACGAGGAAATTTCTATTGATTATAAGGGGCAAAAGCTTTCACTTCAAAACAAATCAAAAGATTTTGGAGTCAATGCTGACAAGGCAATTGAAATAGCATCTAAAGAGCTTTCAAAGTTTATCATGAAAGAGAAAAAACTTTCTTCGCTTAATGCAGAGTGTTATTTGAGAGTCCTTGACAGTCGTGCAAATGATTTTGAAGATTTGTTTTGGGTGTTTACTGTTGTGAATATTAAAAATGAAAATTATTCTGTTGTAATTTCCACTGTTGATGGCTCAGTACTTTCAAAAAGTGAATAGTTTTGTTTGTGTTTTAGAGAGTTGTTTGTTATAATCAAAACATGAAAAAATTACATGAAAATTTTGTAGAAGAGAAAGAAAAAACCATTGTCTTTTGTCCAATAGAAGATGATAGGGAGAAGGAGTATCAGTTTGTTGAAATAAGCAGGCTTTGTTTTTCTGCTGGACTTGAGGTTGTTAAAGTGTTTTCACAAAAGATAGATGCTTTCAACCGTAGGACAATCATGGGAAGCGGAAAGCTTGATGAAGTTAAAGAATTTTTGAGAAATAATGAATGTGATTGTCTTGTGGTGGATTATCAACTCACAGGCTCTCAACTTCGCAATCTGTCTGATGAGCTTGGCATAAAAGTTTTGGATAGAGTCTTGCTTATTATTGACATTTTTGCACTTAATGCGAAATCTAGCGAAGGAAAAATTGAAGTTAGGCTCGCTCAGGATAGATACCTTTTGACAAGACTTTCTTCAATAAAAGGCAGTCAAGGTCGCTTTGGAGGAAAAGGGGCTGGCATGCGTGGACCTGGTGAGACCAAACTTGAACTTGACAGAAGAAAGCTTGAAAAAGAGATTTTGACTCTTCAAAATGATATTGACAAAATTAAAAATAGCAGAAAACAAAATAGAGTGCTTAGGCAAAAAAATGGAATAAAAAGTGTGGTTTTGGGTGGTTATACCAATGCAGGAAAAAGCTCTATTTTCAATCTTTTGACAAAAGAGAGTATTTATGCTGATGACAAACTTTTTGCAACTTTAGACACCACCAGCAGAAGATTGTTTTTGGCTGACGGAAAGTTTTGTCTGCTTACAGATACTGTTGGTTTTATTAGCAAACTTCCCCATGAGCTTGTTGAAAGCTTTTCGGCCACTTTGGAAGAAGTGAAGGAAGCAGACCTTGTGCTTCATGTAGTGGATGTTTCTGATGAATTTTATAAAAAGAACATTGAAATTACCGATAAGATTTTGGATGATATTGGTGCGACAGACAACAGAATTGTCATCTTAAACAAAAGTGATTTGCTTAAAAATCCAATTCAAATTGAAAAGAATCAAATCCTTTTCACAACCAAAAACAAGGATGGAGTTGACAGACTTAAAAACTTTATTCTTCAGGTGTTGGAGGATAAATAATGAAAAGAAGAAGTAATTGGCTTTATGTTTTTTCTGAGGGAATAACTAATGATTTGTTGTTTTGGCTTGTTATTTCAAGTTTGTTTTTGACGACAGTTAAGGGAATGTCCTCTTTTCAAGTGATTTTGATAGCTCTTATTGGTGCTGGTTTTAGTTTGCTTGTCTATCCTCTGATAAGTCTTTTCATTCGCAAGGCGGGAAATTATTGGTCTTGTGTAGTGGGAGCAACAATGCTTTTGTTGGCAATTTTGCTTTACACCTTTTGCAGAACAATATATGGCTTTTGTGTGGCATCAGTTTTGCATGAAACCTCATTTATTTTTATGGCTATACGAAGTGTGATGCTTAAAAACAACTTAAAAGAACAGGGGAGGGCTGAAGAATTTGTCAAATGGAGGTCTTACTCAAAGCTTGTGTATGCCGTGGTGACTTGTGTGATTTCTGTTGTGACAGGTTACCTTTTCAATTTCTATACATATCTGCCACAAATCTTATCAATATCATGTGCAACAATAGGTCTGATTTTGACGATAATTTACAAAGACTCAAAAGAAGTGATTGCAGAGAAGCAGGTTAAATTTGATTTTTCATTGATGAGAAATGGTGTTTTGCAATTTTTCATTATTTTGATGGGTGTTGCTTTTGGTGTTTTATCTTTTTGCCAAACCAAAACAAATCTGCTTATGCAATTGATTATGGAAAACTCAGGTATCTCTGTTGCAAAAATTAGTATTGCGATAAGCTGGGTTGTGGTGGTTTCGAGAATTATTAGGATTTTGTCTATTGTTGTGCTTAATGTAATCTATGCAAAAAAGAAAAACGGCAAAGCTTACATGAACACTTTTGTAATATTGATATTGCTTGCAATTGGACTTTATTGTGTAGGGGCAAATGTGAAAATGAATGTCGTGCTGGCTGTTATCTTGCTCTCAATTGCACTTTTCATTGTTTGTGCTGTGCGTGACCCATTTACAATAATCAAAGAGAAAGTTGCTTTATCTTTGACTGAAGATGATAAGCAGGCATCAATGTTTAGTTTGTTGAAAGTCTATAACATTGCAGGTAAGATTTTGATAACTCTGCTTGCAATGCTTATGACCTTGTATGTTTCTCTCAATTATGTTTTCCTTGCAATTCTTCCAATTAGTGTTGTGATTGTTGCATTAAACTTTGTGTTTTGGAAGTATGTGGATAAGAAAAATAAAAACAAAAAAACACCTGAATAACAGGTGTTTTTTATATATTTTCGTTCAGTTTTTTCAGAAGAAAATTTATATCTATCCCATGCACCATGCTTGCTTCTTCAACAGTTTCCATTTGGCTGACAGGACAAGAAATGCAGTGCATGCCAAAGCCCATAAAGACTTCTGCAAGTTCAGGGCAGGTGCTTAAAACTTCACCTATAGTCATATCTTTAGTGATTTTTTTCTTTTTTGCCATTGTCGTATCTCCTTTTAAAAGAATAGCACAAAAGAAAATTATTTGTCAAATTGGTTTGATAATTTTGCCAAAATTTGACTTGGCGAAAAGAGGCGGATTTGGTCTAATTTTTGTTTTTACAACTTTTTTTAAAGTTTTTTGCATACAAAAATTTTAGAGGTGAATTGTGGAAGATTTGGCAAAAAGAGTTGTTGATGAAATAAGCGGTAAAGTCTTGGGCTATGTTGTGGATTTGGCTATTGATTATGATACTATGCTTCAATATGGTTTTTATGTTGTGGATGAAGAGACAGAGGGAGAGTATTTGCTACGTTTTGAAGATGTGCAAAAGAATGGGGATGTAATATTAATCTCTGATTTTTCAAAACTTGAATTTGTCTCTGAAAGAGAAAAGAGTTTGATTGGAAAAGAACTTTTGACAGCAGAAGGCATATCTCTAGGAAAAATTGACAGTCTTGTTTTTGATAAAATGAAGTTGGTTTGGCTTTGTACAGACTTTTGTCAGATGCCTTCAAAACTAGTTTATCTTGTGGGTGAGGATTGTGTTTTTCTCAGGAGAAAAGCAAAAAAAGGAAGAAAAACAAATCCATTTAAAAAAGTTATAAATGACTTTAAAGTGGTAGCTTTGACACCACAAGAAGAAAGACCTGTGCCAGAAAGAATTAATCTTTCTTTTAGTTATTTTTCAGGAAAACTCTCTGCGTGTGATATTTTTGGATATAATAATGAAAGAATAATTGCAAAAAATGAAAAAATAACAAAATTAATATTTGAAAATGCAAAAAAACATAATAAATTAAATGAATTGTTTTTTGCATTAAAAAAATAATTAAAAATATTAAAAATTAATTATAAAGAATATTTTAAAAATATTTAATCCATTTTATTTAGGCTTATTTAGCAAATAGCATAAGAAATTAATTCAAATTTATAAAAAATAATATTTATATTATTATTGTTTTTTTGTTGTCAATTTATTTGTATTTTTAGGGATAATTGTAGTATCATATTTAAGAGAGGGAAAATATGGTTAGAGTTATTCCTAGAAAAACAAAAGTTAAATCTGAATTTATTAAAGGTGTGACAGGTCTCGACCTTTTGTTGGGGCTTATTTTTATTGCTGTTGCAATTGTGCTTTTCTTAGCAAATTTTGATTTTCACATTTGGATTGCTATTGCATGGGTTATTGTTGCAATTTCAATGTTTTTGAAACTTGCTGATGAAGAGCGTTTTTATGTGACGATAGTCTTTTTGCTTAGATACTCCGTTCAGAAAAAGAAATTTTCAAAAGGTGATGGCGAGAAGAAAAAGTCAAACATCCATGAGATGATTGCTTATGAGGGAATATATCAAGACAGATACATAAACTTTGGGCTTTATTATGCACAGGTTATTGAAATCCAACCAATGTTTTTCACTTTGCTTACTGAATATTATCAAGACAATGTTATTGAGTCTTTTGCAAATGCACTTCGTCGTCTTACTCCAGACCAAACTTGTGAAATTGTCAAAATCAGCAAGCCTATGATTTTGGATAGATACATCTACAATGAAAACCACAAATATGATGTGCTTTATGACATGCAATATGATGGTCAGATATCTCAAAAAGAAATTGACTCTCGTGCGCCTATCTTTGAAGAGAGAGTTACGCTCTATGAAATGATGAACCGCCAATCAAAAGTCTTTAAAGACCATTTTTATGTGGTTGTTTATGACAAAGACAGAGAGGTGCTTGACAACACAATTACAGGTATGATTGGGGCAATGGCTTCTTCGCTCAACCCTATCACTTCAAAAAGAGTTGAAGGAAATGACTTGCTTGTCTTTTTGAAGGCAAATCTTGGAAAAGATTTTGACGAGAGAGATTTGGAAGTGACTCCCATCACAGAGCAAATCAATTGGGCATCTCCAAACAAGATTAAGTTTAACATTGCAAGATATTTTATTGATGACCAATGCTATAGATGTTTTGCTCTTTCAGATTATCCAATTCAAGTTGGAAATGCTTGGGCGACAGGTTTCTTCCTGATGGACAGAACAAGAACGGTTATGAAATTTAATCCAATCCCAAGACTTGATTCTGAAAAGCAAATTGACCGTGCGATTATGGAAATGGAGACAAAGCTTTCCAAAGCAGGAAAAAGCTCTGCTCAAATTGAAATGCAAACTCACCTTGAGACGCTTCGTGGACTTTTGATGAGCTTGAAAACAAACAACCAAACACTTTTCAATGTCAACACTTTTGTTGTGGCAGAGGACTCTGCGAAAAAAGATGTTCGTGCAATGCTCAAACAACAAGGTTACAAATATACTGAACTTTTTGCAAAACAAATTGATGGGTTTATTTCTTCCAATGTTTCAAGAAAAGACTCTGTCAAAGGCACTCTGAGAGGTATTCCAACCTCAACGCTTGCGGCAGGCTTCCCATTTATCTCAAATGCTTTGCAAGACCCAAATGGTTTCTACATTGGAGACAACGAGTATCCTGTGTTTGTAGATTTCTTTAAAAGAGATAGAGAAAGAGTAAACTCAAACATGATGGTTATTGGAAAGTCGGGTTCTGGTAAGAGTTATGCGACAAAAACTCTTTTGACAAATCTTGCTGCTGACAACTGTAAAATTTTCATTCTTGACCCAGAAAACGAATATAAGGATTTGACTGCCAGCCTTGGAGGAAAGTTTATTGACGTTGGTTCTTCAACTTATGGTATCTTAAATCCATTTCACGTAATTTCATCTTTGGAAGCATCTGAAGATGATGAGGAAGATGAAGAAGAACAACTTGATGAATATGGCAGACCTATTGAAAAAAAGAAAAAGTTGGAAAAGAAAGACGACTCATTCTCACAACACTTGCAGTTTTTGGAGCAATTCTTCAGAGTTATTTTGGAGGGTATCAATCCAGATGCGTTTGAAGTTTTGAACTCTCTTATTATTGATGTTTACAAAGAGAAAAAGATAGACGAATATTCAAACCTTGCGAGACTTAAAGCAGAGGACTATCCAATCTTTGATGACCTTTATGCGTTGATTTTGAAAAGAATCAAAGAGGCTAAGGATGAATTTTCACTTAGAAACCTCATGACTGTTGAAACTTACATCAAGAAATTTGCAACAGGTGGAAGAAATAGTGCACTTTGGAATGGTCCAACTTCTATTGAAACAAACGAAAACTTTGTTACTTTCAACTTCCAAGCTCTTGTTGCTGGAAACAACCCTCAAATTACAAATGCACAGATGCTTTTGGTGTTTAGATATTTGAACAACGAAATCATCAACAACAAAGACTTCAATAAAAAATACCGTAAAAACAGAAAAGTTATTATTGCAGTTGATGAGGCACACATCTTCATCAATCCAAAATATCCAATCGCTTTGGACTTTATGGCTCAGATGGCTAAGCGTATCAGAAAGTACGGCGGTATGCAAATTGTCATCACTCAGAACATTGCGGACTTTGTTGGTACCGAAGAAATCAGAAGACAGTCAACAGCCGTTATTAATGCTTGTCAGTATTCACTCATCTTTGCTCTTGCTCCAGCAGATATTTCTGACCTTGTTCAACTTTATGAAAAGTCAGGTGGTATCAATGCAGAAGAGCAAAACACTATTGTTACTGCTGGTGTTGGTCAAGCTTTCTTAATCACAGGTGCTTCTTCAAGAACAACAGTTCAGATTATTGCTTCAGACTATGTAAGACAACTCTTTGAAGGAAGATAAATATTTTAAATTTAAATTGTTGTGCTTGTTTTGGCTTGCCAACAATTTGAAAATCTAGAGTAAAAGGAACCTTATGACAAAAATTTTTAGAAATATTTTAATCAGTTTGTGTGGTGCATTTGCATTTTTGTTTGCAGGTATCTTTTTCTCTGGCTGTAAAGTTGATTACAGCAAAATTTCACTCACATCAGATGTTTCATCTGTTCAACTTGAGGTTGGACAGACCGCTGATGTGATTTTTACTATAGAAAATTATAAGAAAGGGTTTAGCAACAAAATTCAAGTAAATCCTAGAAGTGACGAGACTGAGGCTGTTTTTGAAGCTCCAGCCTCTTCAATAAAGTATTTAAACAGCAGGCAAATTCGTGTGACAATCAAAGCGATTGCTGGTGGCAATGGGCGACTTAATGTAAAGACTCTTGAGGCAGGGAAAGAATGCACAGTGGATGTAAGTGTTACACAGTATTCGACCTCTATGGCAACGAGAGATGAACTTTTGTATGTCACTAATAATTCTGATTTTGTGCCTGCACCAAATATGTTTATATTTGACAATCACACAACTTACACAAAGCTTAGTCACTATTATTTCAATTCACGCTTTGATTTTGATGAAAGGACTTTTAAAATAAGTGAAATTGATGAAGAAAACGGAAAGCTTAGTGGATTTGACAGCACTAGTGGAGACCTTGAAGCAGATATTGTAAAATTTGACACTGCTCGTCTTTATAAAAAAGATGGAAAAGATACATTGTCACTCTTTTTAAACGGCGAAAATGTCTTTGATTTTGATGCTTTGCCAAATGATTTTAAAATGATTTCAATCTATGACCGTTCGGTTAACAATGTTGATTATGAAGAAATAGTTTACAGTTTTTCAGATGTTTATGTTTTGCCAAGTCTTAATGTTAAAGTTTTTGGTGGTTATTTGAATGAAAAAACAAATCAAGTTGATTTTCAGCCTTTGACAAGTGACAGAATTGTTATTGTTCCAAACAGCCCTGCTGAAAATGACATGAAAAACTTTATTTTGAAACTTGAAATGATAGATGCTGTCGTTGATAGTGAAATTTCTTTTGTTAAAGCTACATCAAACAATTTCGTTGATGTTGATTTATATGATGAATACATGGATACACAGGAAGAAAATGGCAATGTTGTCCATTATTGGAAGATAAGTCAAAATTCTCAATCTCAAAACACAACGAAACTTGATTTTAGTATTTTCTACAAACTTGCAGCAGAGGTTTTTGATGAGAGCGTAAATGTCTCTCTCAGTTATAAAATTGACATTGAAATTGCTCCTACAGCAATCACAGTGAATGGCACTCCTGAGCCAGAGACTTTCTATTTGTACAATGAATATGAAAATGATAGATTTGGATGGCAAGAGGTTTTTGTTGATGTTGTTTCTGGATTTAACTCTTCTCCAAATTATGAAGGTGTCTATCTTACTTTTGACCAAACAAATATTGATGTGAGATATGGTGACAACGACATTGTTGTAAGTGGAAATTCAAGAATTTACAGTGACCTTAGCAAATCTTTCTATATAAGAGGAAAGGGTGACCTTAACGGAGGTGTTTCACTCAACACAACTGTTACTGTTCATTTGGTCAGTGAGGTTTTGCAGGGGGCAAATCAACTTAGCTTGAATTTGAACTGTGTTATTGTAAAAGGTGCAACTGCAATTCAACGTTCTGAAGATTATTCTCTTGCAGATGTTTCTAAATTTATTTTGGATGCTGATGCTGGAGCAATGTCTTTTGAAAAACAACTCTATGCTGACCAGATGTTTCAAGATGTAACTTACAGATGTCAGTCATCTTCAAGTGTTGTGGAAATTGAGCTTAACAAGCAAAATCCATACATTGAAATGGGTGGCAGATATTATCTTAATTTGAAAGTAACTCCAATTTCAGTTGGTGATGCTGTCTATACAATTTATCTGGACAATGGAACAAGTACAACAATAAATTTCTCTGTTATTAAAACTCTTAAGCCAGAAAGCACAAGAGTGTATTTGTTGGATTCTGGCAATGAGGCTGTTTCTGAGTTTTCTTATTCAAGAAGCGAAGGGGCGGAGTTTGATAATGTTTTGAATCTTGAAATTTTAAATTCATCAACAAAAGATACAATTTCTTTTGGTAGTGTTGCTTATGTGGGTTTTGATGCAAATATCAAAAATGGTGGACTTACTTTTGTTTCAAACAACAGCCAATATATTTCTGTCATTCAAACAAACAAAAACTATCGCTTGACTACACTTGCAAATGGAAATGCAATCATCACTTTCACTCTTAGAGGGGATGTGGTTGATGATTTTAGAACTAAAGAAAAAGAGCTTGAAGTTTTTGTTTATGCTTCTTCTTATTCTTTGGTTGAAGAATTTTACTTGCAAAATGGCAGTCAAAAGGCAATGGAAAACATTGTTTATTATGGAAATAACACAAAATTAAGTGACAAGATGGTTTCTCTCACTGCAGTTGCAAACAATAGCAATTCTACAAACTTTAATCAATTTTTCTTTGCAGAAGAATTTGCAGAAATTTTTGATTATGATGAAAGTCAGGGCTTGTTTGAGGCTGAAGGCGGTTATACATACAACCTTAGGGGGGATGAGTATTATACTCAATTGCAAACCGAAAAGTTTGATAAAAAATTTGTTTATTTTTATGCTCTTAGAAGAAATGGCAATGTAGTGCCGGGTGGAGTTTCAACTAAGGTAAAAATCACAAAATATTGGCTGAACGAGGGCAGACTTGATTCGCTTGAGAAAACAATTGATGTGGTTTCCCCAAATGGACTTATGTTTCTTGCAAGAAACTTTACTTATGAAAAGAAAGATGGGCAAGATACCATTGCAACCTATGATGTAGAGTTTTCAAATATATATAATGTTGGACTTTATGGAACTTTTGATATTGAGACCTTTACTTACACAAATGATTTCTCAAGCAACTCAATAAGCTTTGTTTTGGAAGCTAACATAAGTCAAAGAAAACTTACAAGAAGATACAACGCAAGAATTATCTCTGAAGAATATGTTTCTGTTGAAAATATCTCACTTGCTTCAAATTTGACAGAGATAAATTTGTCAAGTAAAAAACAAACTCATTCATTTGGTGTTTATATTTATCCTAGCAATGCAACAAACAAAACTATTATTGCACAATTTATTCCTTCAACAAATTATTTGCATGAGACCCCTCTTATTAATTGTACAATTGAGGCTGGGGAGAGTGGTGTTTATACCGTAACTGTTTCTTGTGAAAGATTTTATAATGAGTATGGTGACAGAATAGTTGGTTTTGAGGATGACCTTTCAGGGACTTTGTATATTTTTCCTGCTGATTGGGGCAATTCATATACCACAATTGGCGGTAAAGGTGCGATTGTTATTGATGTTCAATACTGCAATGGCTCAGAGGCAAATCCTTATGTGCTTGAAACTGCAGAGGATGTTTTGGAAATCAACTCAAATGAAATAATGCTCAGAAGCCATTACAGACTTGTGACAAACATTGATATGTCATCTGTAAATAACGCACTTCCAATTGGTGTTTTGGAAGAAAATGGCGAACTTAGATTTGTTGGCTTTAGCGGCTCAATCATTGGCACAACTTCGCAAGCGGCAATCACTAATATTGCCGTTTCAAACAAAAATTTCTATGCCGAGTTAAATGGCGAAATTTATGCAGGTCTTTTTGCTCAAATTGGAAGCGATAATGTTGATGATTATGGGCAAACTGCAAAGATTGTAAATGTATCATTCTCTGGAAAGGTAAATATTACAACAGATAAGAAAGCTTATGTTTCTGTTTTGACATCAAGAAACAGAGCTAAGCTCGAAAACATTGGTGTGACTGTTTTGGTATCAGACATAAAAGCTGGAGAAAGTCTTGTTTTTGGAGCTGTTGCGGCTGAAAATCTTGGCTTGATTTTGCAAGATTTTAGTGTTTATGATGGCTCTAACAAGAGCAGTAAATATAACGGCTTAACTAGCAAAAATCTGGCGTACTACAACGATTTTGTTGAAATTGTGACAAACGGAAAGGATGTTGTCGCTGGTGGTATTGTTGGTGCAAACAACGGAACAATCCAAAGAGTGCTTTCAACTTTGCCTGATTACAAACTCTATGGTTATTCAGGATATTCTGCTGTATCAAAAATCAGAGTCTCTGGAAATGCAAGTGTGACAAATCAGATTTATGTTGGTGGTGGAGTTGGTAAGGTGTCAAATGAAAAGACTCCTTCAAAAATTTCTGGTGACCTTCAGGCAATAAGAAACTACATAAACAATCTTCTCGTTGGAGGAGAAATCTCTACCATAGATATTGTGGGAGATGTTCGAGATGCCATTGGTGGTGTTGTTGGCTATGTGACAACTGATGGACTTTCTGCTGGAAATGTAAGAGATATAATGATTCACAACAACATCTCAAGATGTTTTATAAGAGGTGTTTACAATGTTGGTGGAATTGCAGGTTGCGATTCTTACAAAGGGACAGAGAGAAGTGAAATAAACTTTGGTATGGACAACAGGCTTGAAGCGGTTGACTTGGGTGCTGCAGTTTATGATGCTTCAATGATTATTAAACGTTCTGACAGTTTCTGTTACAACAAAAATTCAAGTTCAAACAGAAACTCAATTGAGGCTTTTTACGCTATTGGAAATGCAATGAGCAATTCTCCTGTTTATACCTCATATAGATTTACAGCAATCAGCTATGTAAAAAGGTCATTACTTGGTGGGGTTGTGTCTTCTACAAACACTTCTACAAATGATTATTATGGCGACTACATTGCTTTGAAGTCTGAGGGCGACTGCTATTCTTACGAATTTACAAAACAAGATGTGTCTTTGGGCACGCTTGAAAGTGATTTTAAGATGAACCCAGAAAATGCTGATGAGGGTGGTTTGAATGTTTATATGATGTATTATTTTGCAGTTTCTAGCAGACTTTCTGGCTCTAGCGAAAATTTGCTTAAGGATGAGATTGCAAGGCTTAATTATATAACTCCAAATTCAAAATTCTATCCTTTCAGTTTGACAAGTCAAGAAGTTTCAATTTCTTCTGCTTCAAATGAACTTGCAGTGGATGTAAATGGAAATATTACAGTTAAAGATGTTGGTTTGGCATACATAACTCTCAGCAGTATTTTAAATGTCAAAGTAGAACAAAAAATCTATTTATACATTGTAAACTATTTTGATAAAGACTTTGATTTTTCAGTGTTTTATTCAAGACCTTCTAGTGATGGCGTAAATGTTGTCAATGGAAGTGGAGTAAACATTTATGGAAACACAAACACAAGCATTTATCTTGTGCCTCCATATTCTCTTGGCAAGACAGAGGGAGTTGGTGATGAGGTTGTTACAGCTGATGGAGAGCCTTTCTCAATCACAAAGAATGGAATTTTAAATTATCGAAATGTAAGCTATGTTATGGCAAACAACACTCAACTTATGGTGGATGCAACTGCTGATGGCGAAAGTAAATATTCCACTGTTCAAACAGGAAAGCAAACGGTTGTGTTTGTAAAGAGTGATAAGGCAGATGACTACAATGGAGAGTATGTTGGGGATTATTACACGCTTAAGCCAATGCTGAAGGTTGAAATTCCTGTAGGTGACAAGGTTTATGTTTATTATTTCCCAATTGATTCAAAGGCGACAATAAATATTGAAGTTAAGTATAATGATTCTGCAGAAAGCATAAAACCAAGTTCTTCAATGATAAGAATTAAGACAAACGAACCTTATCAAGATAATATTCAAGTTAAATCAACAAACAAAGATGAAGTTTTGTTCTATCAGATTTTCCAAGTTGTTGATGGCGAGCAAGAACTAATCCAAAACAGATTGCCATCTTTTGCTGGACAATATGAGATTGACAGTGATGTTGGAAAAGATACTTGGACAGACTATATCAACACAATTACTAGTGAAGATTTGTTTGGCATTAACTTCATCAAAAATGGCAATGATTTCAATTATGCTTGCAGGGTTAATGACACAAGCAAGAGATTTTTAAATCGTGCAAATGAAAACATTTATGGACAATATAAAGTTTATCTTTATGCAAGTGAACTTGAATTGGGAGTGAGTGCTTGGTTTACTATTGAGCTTTTGGAAGCAGAAGTAAACTATATTGACATGACAAACTATTCAAACCAAAATGATTTGTCTGTTCCTGATGAAATTGTAGTTCCTTCACAGACAGGGTTGTTGGAAGTTGCAATTGACCCTGTGGAAGCAAATTTCAACCGAATTGAAATTTCAAATTCTGCTGAAAATTATTTAGATGGTGCAACTGAAGCTTCTTTGATTTTTGTTTATGAATTGAGCAGTGAAAATGGTGTTAGATTTGTTTCTGCTCAAAACTTTGGTACTTATCAAAATGGAAAACTTGTCTTTACTTATAAAGAGATGCAAAATTTTTTTAATGTTGTGAATGATACACTTAACCGAGAAAATGGTATAACCAATCAAAATGACCCAAGATACAGAAAATATGTTGAATATAAAGGCAAGGTTTATGTTTCATATTATATGCCTTCAAATAATGTTGATGACGCAGTAAGAGTGGGGTTTGAGGCTTCTGTTTACTTTGGAAAAAATGATGAAAGAAGAGACTATAAGCTTGGACTTGTTACAAAGCTTGGAAGCTATGCAAGACTTAAGTTTGACAACAAGAAAGAAAATGATGGTGTTTATTATGTTGCACGTGGGCTCTCATATTCACTCACTATGGAAAGCTATGGTTTCTCAAATGACCAAATCACAGTAACAGCTTCTGACAATTCAATTGTGTCAATTTATGGAGAAAACGGAAAATATACTTTGGATGTTACTTCAAGCATAATCAACTATGGAGGTGAAAACAATCCAGGTAAGAAGGTTGAAATCACAACCTATGCAGAAAAAGTTGTTGACAATGTTGTCATACCTTTCCAAGAGACAATCACTCTTTATGTCATGGAATATGTTTTGGATTATGTCTATGTTCCTGGCGTGAATGAAGATATTGTTTCTGGTATGGAAGATGGCACAATATACACTGCTGTTGGAAACCCTTATGAATTGCAATTTGCTATAAGACCATTCCTTGAATATGACATCACAAACAGTTCTGTAAATGAAGAGGTAGAACTTTTTATTGCTGAAATGACAAAAAACTTGGAGTGGGCAGTATATTACAATGATGTTAAGACTGTTTTGGCAAATGACAAGACAATCAGAACGGATTATTATAATATTTCGTCTTACACAGTGACTCCGCTTCGTATTTACAATCCACAAACCAACATTTATAGATTTTCTGCAAGAGCAAATTATCGTGCAATAAATGGTTCATATTACTATACAGATTTAAACACAGGCGTAAGCCAAATGTACACTGAATTTGTCTTTGATGTGCATGAACAAAGCACTCAGGATAGTCCAATCCCTGTTGAAAGTTATGAAGATTTTATGAAGATGAAAGACAATGAATGGTATATTCTTCTCAGCGACATAACTTTGCCAAGTATGGAATTGGCTGCAGAAAAAGGTGTTGAGCAATTTAAGCCATTGTCAGTAAGCTTGGCTGGTCTTGATGGAAACAACTTTAAAATTTATATGTCAGGAACTTATGATTTTGCAGATGCGTCTCAAATTGGTATTTTTGCTGATATATCAGATGGAATGATTGTTCAAAATGTTGATATTTGTTTGACAGGAGAAACGGTCTTTAAAACCAATCAAAGTGGTTTTAATGTTGGACTTTTGGCTTCATCAAACAGTGGTGTGATAACCAATGCGGATGTGTATTCCCTTAATGGTGCAAGTCTTTCAGTAGTTTGCTCTACTGCTACAGCTGGTGCTTATGTTGCTGGACTTGTTGGAAACAATACAGGGCATATTACCAATTCTCGTTCAAGACTCAACTTAAGGGCTAATGTCAATGTTGGTGGTTTTGTTGGAGTCAACTCTGGTGTGATTGCTAGTTCATATTTCAAGGGGGCAAGCCTCACAAATCAAACAAACACAACTACAGAGTTTACTGCAGGCTTTGCCGTTGAAAATAGCGGAAAGATTTACACTTCTTATGTCAGTGGAGACCCAACAGAAGTAAGAGAGGAAGAAGTGTATTATCAAGGCACTCAAAATTCTATTATCTCAAGTAACAATATTACAGGCTTTGTTTATACAAACTCAGGCAGTGTAGAAGATTGTTATTCAAACATTTTGCTTAGACAAAGTGGTGCGTTCTCATCTGGATTTATCTTTGAAAATTCAGGAAGTGTAAAAAGATGTTTCTCAACAAGCACTCTTGAAAGCAATCAAACATCAAACTATGGCTTCTTAAGGACAAATGATACGTCATCTGATGAAGCTATTGTTGAAGACTGCTTCTATTTATCTGACGAAGAAAAGAAGATTAATGTCAGCATTGGTACAATTGTTCAGGATGAAAAGATTGACATAAAAATCCTTGATGTAGAAGGTTTTGGAAATGTTGACAACTTCAAGAATTTTGTGCTTGCTCAAGGAAGAGATATTAGCTCGGTTTGGTTTATAACAAGAAACTCTGGTGATAATGCAAACTTCAATAATTCTATCTTTGATTTAAATAGACCAGAGCTTGTTTCTGCAAATATTGAAGCAACTTCAAAGAGACAACTTGACAGAACGGAATCTGTGGTTGACCCAGAAACAGGGATGACTTCAGTAAGATACATTTATACTTATGTTACAGGTTTCCCAGCCCTTGGAAGTGTTTATAATCCAATTTTGATTTCTGATGCTCAAACAATGGAAGAATACATCATTCGTGAGAACAATGGTGCTGGTTACAACTATTCATACTATAGAATCATTGACAATATTGACTATGCTGAATATCAGTACAATAGCAGGCTTTATGAAACTAAATTTATGGGCTATATTGAAGGTAACTTTGCTGAAATTAATGGACTTTCATTGATTTCTAGCAAAAACTTAAATTATGCAGGTATGTTTGCTGAAGTTGGAAGGACTGCTCTTCAAGGTGCAGTTGGCACTCTTATGAACTTTACCATTAGACCAATCTCTGTTTCATTTGCAAATGCAAATGTTGTTGGCGGAATTGTTGGCAGACTTGATGGCGGAAAATTGATAAATGTTAGAGTTGAAAACCCTTCTACAAACAATATAGTTGTCTCAGGAACAAATATTGTTGGTGGTGCTGTTGGTTTAGCTATTGGCTCATACAAAATTCAAAACATTTATTCTCAAGCAAGTGCTAAGGCAAGAAATTTGAGTGAGAAAGAAGTGAATGAGTTTGATGAAAATTCAATAAACTTTGAAGATTGTTCAATGTCAGGCTCTGTTGCAGGGGTGCTGAGTGGTTCGGGCACGACTTATAATGTTGTTACTGACAGCTCAGTTTCAGTTTTGGCAAACAAGGCTGGACTTATGTTTGGATTGATTGATGGCAATGCCACGGTTGATAAAGTTAGGATTTCTGTCTATTCGGATATGATTGTCAATGCTCACACCCATGGGGCGTTGGTTGTGGGGCAACTTGTTGGAAGGCTTAATGATGTTGATGTTGTTTCTCAGTCTGGTGACTCATTTAAAAACTTTATGAACATTCCTTATTATGCTACTGCTGTCGGTGGAGTTGTAGGGCTTATGAACGGCGGTTCGCTTTCAAAAGTCTCAATGAAGCAAAGCATTCAAATTAGTACACTAAGTGACAATCTTGGTGTTGAATATCTGGGCGGTGTAATAGGTGTTGTTTCAAATGTTGCAAGCATTTCAGATATAAATGTTGAAGCTAGTTTCACAGGTTTCAGCTTTGTAGGTGGTGTAATTGGTGGTATAGTTGAGTCTAAAGGTCAAATAAACATCAGTGGTGTTTCCTTTAATGGTATGCTTGTTGCACAAGGTCACAGTATCAAATATGTTGGTATTGGTGGGCTTGTTGGAAAGGTTGGAGATGCAGAACTCAATGACAACTCAGCCTTTATACTTTCAAAATACTATGATGAAACCGCTCAAACTTACAAAGAAAACTCTTTCAACACAACAATAAACTCAACAATTTACACTTATGGTGAGAGTGTAAGCTTGGATATTGGTGCAGTAGTTGGTCAAAATAGAGCAAATGGAAGCAGCTCTGCCGCAGATGTTGTTTCAAGGCTTGTCTCAAACATTGAAACAAATGAAATGTCAGAACAATTTGAATTAACTCCTTCATCAATGGTTGTGGTTGCAGGTAGCGGAGAATCTAAAGACTCTGTGGATACAAAGGGTACAATTAAGTCATCTTCTATCACAGCGACAAATTGCAGTTTCTATTGTAATGTCTCATTTAAGAGCCCTAATGCTGAAGGAACAGACATTGCTCACTTGCTTACTGTGTTGAATATTGGCTTGGCGGATTATTCTTTAAATAACAAATAGGTGGAAGGTTTTTCCATCTATTTTTTTGTTTAATTTTTAAAATTTAGTTAAAAATGTTTGCATGTAGCTGTAAAAATGTGCTAATATTTATTTGAATAAAATAATTTTGAAAATTTTAGATTTCTTTTGAAAATCTATTGACTTTTTGTATGTCTTATGGTAGAATAATTAAGTTAATTGGCGCTATGTTGAAAAATATTTACCATTTTTAACTTAAAAAGAGGGATAAGGGGGCTTTTTGGCTCCCTAGTTCCTCTTTTTTAAATTTTACAGGAGAGTGATTATGTCAAATTTTTTGAAAGTACAAAAATTCGGTAAAGCTAAAAGATATACCTTTGCAGAACTCAAAGATTATCTTGATGTTCCACCACTTCTTGAAATTCAAAGAAAGAGCTTCAAGGATTTTATTGAAAACGGAATCAAGGAAGTCCTTGATGAATTTTCTCCAATTGTAGACTATTCAGGAAAGGCAAAACTCTATTTCCTTGAGCCTATTATTGATGCAAAACCTAAGTATGACAAAAAGGAGTGCAAGAGAAGAAGTGTGACTTATTCTGTCCCACTTAATGTCAAGGCACGCTTTGTTGTTGAAGAGACAGGACAAGCTGTTGAAGATGTTGTTTTCCTTGGCGATATTCCTTATATGACTGAGGATTGTTCTTTTATCTTCAATGGTGTTGAAAGAGTTGTGGTAAATCAAATTATCAAGTCTCCAAACTACTATCTTTTGAAAGATAAGGCAAACGACAATTCTACTCTTCACGGTCAAATTATTCCAAAGCGTGGAATGTATATTGAATTTGAGCAAGGGGCAAACGAAGTTTTGAAAGTTGTTCTTGACAGAAGAAACAAAATCACTCTTGGTCTTTTCCTCAAATGCTTTGGTTATAGTGCAGAAGAAATTTCAAAAATCTTTGGTGGTCACAGACTTATCAAAAATGTTTTGGAGAAAGAAACTCAAAACACTCAAGAAGAAGCACTTATTGAATTTGCAAAGAAAACAAGACCTGCTGATGTTCCATCTGCAGAAACAACAAGAAGCTATCTCAATCTTTGGTTCTTCTCAGAGCAGTGGTACAATCTTTCAAGAGTTGGAAGATACAACCTCAACAAGAAACTTTCAATTGAAAAGAGAGTGCTTGGACATGTTTTGGCAGAGGATGTCATCTCTCCAGATGGCGAGCTTATTGCTAAGGCTGGCACTGAAGCTACAGAAGAGATTGCTCACAAAATCAAAGCAAGTGGAGTAAATGAAGTTTGGATTCAACTCCCAGACAAAAAATACCTCATGAGAGGAAACAACAGAGTTAGACTTTCAGATGTTTTCCCTTGTGATGAGAAAGAACTTGGAATTTTGGAAGAAGTTTATTATCCTGTGCTTGCAGAAATCTTGAAAGAAAATAAGACAAAAGACAAGAGAATGCAAGCAATTAAAGAACATGCAAAAGATTTGATGATTACAACTCTTACTATGGATGATATTTTGGCTTCAATCAGTATGTATCTTGATTGTCTTGAAGATTTGTGCAAGACAGACAAAATTGAACATTTGTCAAACAAAAGAATTGCCACAGTTGGCGAGCTTTTCTATGACCACTTCCGTTCAGGTGTAACTAGACTTGTTGCAAATGTCAGAGAGACACTTCAAGGAAAAGAACTTTCAGAAGTTACTCCAAGACAAATTGTAAATCCAAAGGCAATCAATAGAGCTCTTCGTGATTTCGTGGCTTCTTCTCAGCTTTCACAGCTTATGGACCAAGTGAATCCTCTTTCAGGCATTACACAAAAGCGCCGTGTATCTGCCGTTGGTCCTGGAGGTATTAAGAAAGAAAGAGCTGATGCTGAAGTTCGTGATATTCACTACACAAACTATGGACGTATCTGCCCTATTGAAACTCCTGAAGGACAAGCTATTGGTCTTGTTAACACTCTTACAAGTTATGCAAAAGTAAATGAATATGGTTTCCTTGAAACTCCTTATAGAAGAGTTAACAAAGAAACAGGTGTCGTTTCAAACAAATGCGAATATTTTATGGCTGATATTGAAGATAAAGCCTATATTGCACAAGCGACAGAGCCACTTGATGAAGAGGGAAGATTTGTAAACAAAAGAGTTATTTGTCGTCACAAAGATTATGCTATTGAAGTGCCAGCTAGTCAAGTTGATTTGGTTGATGCTTCTCCAAGACAATTTATCTCAGTTGCTACTTCACTTATTCCTTTTGTAAACAGCAACGAAGCAAACCGTGCTCTTATGGGAGCGAACATGCAGAGACAGGCTGTGCCACTTCTTAAACCAGAATCTCCAATTGTTGGAACAGGAATGGAAGCAACTGTTGCTCATGATTGCGGATATACTCAACTTGCAAGAAATGATGGTGAAGTTTCTTATGTAAGTGCTGATGAAGTCAGAATCCAGACTGCAGAAGGTGCTGAAGATATTTATCCACTTATCAAATTTGATAAAACAAATGATGAGACTTGTTTCAACCAGAAGCCTTGTGTTGTTAAAGGTGAAAAGGTTAAGAAGGGAGATGTCATCATTGATGGCTATTCTACAGAAAACGGAGAATTGGCTCTTGGAAAGAATGTCCTTGTTGGTTATATGAATTGGGAAGGATACAACTATGAAGATGCTATTCTCATCAATGAAAGACTTGTTAAAGAGGATGTGTTTACATCTATTTGCCTTAAAGTTGAAGAACTTAAGTGCAGAACAACTAAACTTGGTGATGAAGTAATCACTAGAGATATTCCAAACCTTGGTGAAGAAGCTCTCAAAAACTTGGACGAAAATGGAATTGTTAGAGTTGGTGCTGAAGTACGCTCAGGCGACATCTTGGTTGGAAAAGTTACTCCAAAGGGCGAAACGGAACTTTCTCCTGAAGAGAGACTTCTTCGTGCCATTTTTGGTGAAAAGGCTAGAGAAGTTAGAGACACATCTCTTCGTGTTCAACACGGTAAAGGTGGTGTTGTTGTTGATGTTCAAGTGTTTAGCAGAAAGAACAAAGACGAACTCGAACCTGGAGTAAACGAACTTGTAAAAGTTACTATCGCTCAAAAGAGAAAACTCTCTGTTGGTGATAAAATGGCTGGACGTTACGGAAATAAGGGATGTATCTCAATTGTAATGCCTGAGTCTGATATGCCATTTATGGCAAATGGCAGACCACTTGACCTTGTGCTTAATCCACTTGGCGTTCCTTCTCGTATGAATTTGGGACAAATTTTGGAAGTTCACCTTGGACTTGTGGCTGGTTCACTTGGCTGGAAAGTTGCAACTCCTTCCTTTGATGGAGCTGATGCAGAAAAAATCCAAACTCTTCTTAAAGAAAACAATTTCCCAGAAAACGGAAAAGTTCAACTTTATGATGGAAGAACCGGTGAGCCATTTGAAAACAAAACTACTGTTGGTATGAAATATATGCTCAAGCTCAACCACATGGTTGACAGCAAAATTCATGCTCGTTCAATTGGACCTTACTCTGTTATCACTCAACAACCACTTGGAGGAAAAGCTCTCTTTGGTGGTCAAAGATTTGGTGAAATGGAAGTTTGGGCTTTGGAAGCTTATGGTGCTTCTCATGTGCTTCAAGAAATGCTTACAGTAAAATCCGACGACGTTGTTGGAAGAGTTAAGACTTTTGAAGCAATTGTAAAAGGACAACCTATTGCAGAACCTGGAATCCCTGAGTCATTTAAAGTTTTGGTTAAGGAATTGCAAGCTCTTGCACTTGATGTGAAGATTTTGACAGAGAATGATGAAGAAATTGATTTGCCAGAGCTTTCTCAAGACGAACAAGATAAAGTTGGACTTGACAATGATGTTGAAAAAGATTTGAAGAATGTCACAATTGATATTGATGATATGCTTGCAAATGACGACGGAAAGAGCGAAGTTGAAAGTGTTATTGAAGAGGAGACTACAGCTCCAACACTTGAGGACATGGATTTGTTTGATGACTTCGGAGATTTCGACGAGTAACAAAATCGTCGCTTAAACTCGGCTTGCCTGTTGGCAAGCACTTGGCGAACGCTTGATTTTGTTACTTCGCCGCCAAACGAAACCCGCATTATATTGGCGTGTTTGCGGCGACTTGCTTGTCCGTGTAGGAGTCAAGCAAGAAAATTAGTTAAAATTTTGACAAGATGATTATACAAAAATATAAAACGGACACGTGTGTCCTTAGGGGAAAAGTATGTTTGAACTTAATAACTTTGAAAAAATTAAAATAGGTATTGCTTCTCCAGAGAAGATTAGAGAATGGTCTCATGGCGAGGTCACAAAACCTGAAACAATCAATTACAGAACTCAAAAACCTGAAAAAGATGGTCTTTTCTGTGAAAAGATTTTTGGACCTAAGAAAGATTGGGAATGTCATTGTGGAAAATATAAAAGAATCCGTTATCGTGGAGTTGTCTGTGATAAGTGTGGTGTTGAAGTTACAAGAAGCAAAGTGCGTCGTGAAAGAATGGGGCATATTGAGCTTGCATGTCCTGTAACTCATCTTTGGTATTTCCGTAGTGTGCCTTCAAGAATTGGAACTCTTCTTGATTTGACTCCAAAAACTCTTGAGCAAGTTGTTTATTATATCAATTATATTGTTACAGACCCTAAAAACACTGACCTTTCTTATAAGCAGATTTTAAATGATAAAGAATATCGTGATGCTGTTGAAAAGTATGGTTATAACGCTTTTGATGCAGGCATGGGAGCAGAAGCTGTAAAAGTGCTTCTTTCTCATGTTGACCTTGACAAAGACAGTGCTGCACTTAAGGAAGAGCTTAAGACTGCAAAAGGTCAAAGAAAAATAAAAGCTGCAAAAAAATTGGACGTTGTTGAGTCTTTTAGAAAGAGCGGAAACAATCCTACTTGGATGGTCTTGGACGTTGTGCCTGTTATTCCACCAGAACTTAGACCTATGGTTCCATTGGATGGCGGAAGATATGCAACAAGTGACCTCAATGACTTGTACAGAAGAGTTATCAACAGAAATAATCGTTTGAAAAAGCTTATGGAACTTGGGGCTCCTGATGTTATTGTAAGAAACGAAAAGAGAATGCTTCAAGAAGCTGTTGACAATTTGATTGATAATGGAAAGCGTGGAAAACCTGTTCAAGGGTCTAAGCAGAGAGATTTGAAATCACTTACTGCTATGCTTGGTGGTAAGCAAGGTCGTTTCAGACAAAACCTTTTGGGTAAACGTGTTGACTACTCTGGACGTTCTGTTATCGTTGTTGGACCAGAACTTAAGATGTATCAATGTGGTCTTCCAAAAGAAATGGCTGTTGAATTATTCAAACCATTTGTA
>CASXBC010000007.1 GCA_949474265.1 uncultured bacterium
AGTGCAGGTCTGTACGGCACAAGCTCTACTGCTACACTTAGTGGAACATCCATGGCAGCACCTCACGTTACTGCATGTGTCGCTTTGATATATTTGCATCCAGATTATAATGCTTTGTCTTTTGAAGAACTTAATATACTTCTCAGAAGTAATGCTGATAGAAGTTTGATTTATAAAAATGGCTATGCTTTGGGTGCCAACCAAGTAAAGAATGACTATTATGGCTATGGCATAATAAACATTAAAAATATTGGTATGGTGATTGAGGGGAAAGTTAGTTTTAGCGTTGAAAACCCACATCTTACATCTGCTACAATAATTAAGTTGAATAGTGATATTTCATGTGGACCAAATCAAACCGTTGAAATTTACTATACAACAGATGAAACGGTAGACAGTGTCAGCAGTTTGAGCGGTATACGTTATACCTCAGGCGGAATTACTGTTTCTAAATCAACAAGAATCCTTGCGACTGCGTTTGTAAAGCAAAATGGCAGTGTTGTTAAGAGAAGTGAGGTTGCAACAAAGGTTTATTATGTTGGCAATAAGGACTTAGATTCAAGATTTAAAGTTAGCAATGGAATAATAACAGGTTACACAGGCACAGAATTGACAACTTTGGTTGTTCCTAATGTTGTAAAATCAGAGACAATTTATGGCTTAGGTTCAAAAGTCTTTAATTCTTCCCTTGTTGAAACCTTATATTTGCCTGATAGGTTGACATCTATTGGAACTAGTGCTTTTGAGGCAAACAACAAAATTAAAAATGTTTATTGCTTCTCATCCTCAGTTTCTGTAGGAGATAATGCTTTTAGATATTCAAAGAGTATTGAAGTGGTTGAAGTGCCAAATATTAAGTCAATTGGACAGCTTGCATTTGCATCTTCTTCAATTAAAAATATTGAACTTCCAAAAATAAAAACTATTGGAAAGGATGCTTTTTCAGCATCTTCACTTGAGACAATCCTAATAGGAAAAGATATAACCAGCATTGTTTTCAACAGAAATGTTAGCCTTAATAATTTGAAAACTGTTTATGGCTATAGTGGAACAGTTGCAGAAGATTTTATTGATTACGCACCAAGCTCAAAATTTTATGATTTAAGTTTGAGATTTCTTGAAAACTTGCCAAAGCAAAAGATTTTTGAAGAAAACTCAACTGTGAGTTTTAGATTGGCTTATACAGGACTTGATGTTTCTATCAGGGTGAGTGGAGATGTTAGCAGTGAAAAAATTAATATTTCCACCTCAGGTGATTCAATAGAAAATGTTGCTATTATTACTGTTTCAAATCTGAGGGCAGACACTTACAATTTTAAACTTGATTTGACAGACACTTTTGGAAAAACAATTTCAAGTAATGTTTTGAAACTTGTGGTTGTGCCAAGAGACACAGAAAAGTTTACTTTGACATACAACAAAGGTAATTACAAGCTTTATATTGATGATGAATTGATAAACTCTGATGTTGAGTTGTATAAGGGACAAAGTTACACAATTAAGTGTGAAGCTTTGCCTGGT
Source organism: uncultured bacterium (assembly GCA_949474265.1). Taxonomy (GTDB): domain Bacteria; phylum Bacillota; class Clostridia; order Christensenellales; family UBA1242; genus Caccovivens. The sequence continues at coordinate 1,522 of CASXBC010000007.1, forward strand.
TACGACTTAAATAGCGTCTTCATTAATGGTATGCCAGGTACAGTTTATGAACAATATATTTATGCAAATTTAAACAATGTAGACTCAGATGTTTCTATCAAAGTTAACACTGTTGAAAAAGATAGAATTACGGTCAACTTTGTTTGTGAACAAGGTTCGGTTTATGTAAACTCAGAACTCATCACAGAAAGTCATTATACTGTTGACAGAAATGCCACAATAAGCTTCAAAATTGAAAGCAATCAAGGTTGGGTTGTCAAGCGTGTGTTTGTGGATGGAGAAGATATTGAGGCTGTTGATGGGGTTTACACAATTTCAAATATTACTCAAAGAAAGAAGGTTGAAGTTAAATTTGAAGAGGCAAACTATTTGGTTGAAATCACATTTGTAAATTCTTGTGGAAGTTATATTGTAAGCAATGGTGGAAACCTTATTAATGTTGCTCATGGAAGCAGTAGAGAGATAACAATTTCTGCTTTTGAGGGATATGTTATTGACTTTGTGTCAATTGACGGAAAAATCTTGGATATTATTGATGGAACTTTTACTATTAATGAAATTGATTCTGACAAAGAAGTAATTGTTTCGTTTAAAGCTGAAAAAACTTCACTTTTCAAAAGAGATGATTCTGCAATTTTGTATTACTTCATTATTTTCCTTGCTTTGTTTGTGATTTTTATAATTGGTTTAGTTGTAATGAAAATTGTAAGAAGAAAGCAAAAAGAGGACTAAATTATTTTGAAATTTGTGATTTTTGTGTTACAATATTTGTATAATAAATAAAAGGAGAAAAAATTATGCCAGGTTGGGGAATTGCATTATTGGTAGTTGGGATTTTGGTTGTAATCATTTTGGCTGTTGTTGGCTATGTAATCAGTGTTTACAATGCACTTGTTAGACTTCGTAATAATGCTGAAGAAGGATTTTCAACAATGGATGTCTATATGAAAAAAAGATATGATGTCATCCCAAATCTTGTTGAAACAGTTAAAGGTTATGCTAAACATGAAGCAAAAACTCTTGAGGGGGTTATGCAAGCAAGATATGCTTGTATGAGTGCAAATGACCCTGCAGAAAGAGCTAAAAGTGAAAATATGTTGTCAGGAACATTGAAAAGTCTTTTTGCTGTTACTGAAAACTATCCACAGCTTCAAGCAAATGAAAACTTTCTTTCTCTTCAAGCAAATCTCAGAGATTTGGAAGATGAAATTGCAAATTCAAGAAAGTATTATAATGGTTGTGTAAAACTTCTCAACAACAAAATTGAAGTTTTTCCATCAAATCTTGTTGCAAGAAGATATAAATTTGAAAAGAAAGTTTTGTTTGAAATCTCAAATCAAGAAGAGAGAATTGCACCAAAAGTTCAATTCTAAAATAGAAAACAAGGGTGATTATGAAAAAATATGTTTCAATTATCATAGTTGTTTTGTTGGTACTATGCTTTGCTTTAGTGCCAACTTTTATTAGTGGATTAAATTCAAATATTTATCTTCCTGAAGAAGATACAGGTTATGAGATTACTGCTTATGATGTGGACATTGAAGTTAATAGGGATGGCTCTTTTGATATTAAAGAGAAAATTGACGTTCATTTTTATGCAGGAAACAGTCATGGGATTTATAGATGGCTACCTCTTATTCAAAATTCAAGCTATAAAAATGCCAATGGAAAGCTTGTAAAGAAAAATTTTAGAGCGAAAGTTAGAAATGTTTTATATGATAGGTCTCTCTCGTCAGGTGAGACATTCATGGTAGACAGATTTTCTGATAATGGCACCTATTTCATGCAGATGGGTTCACTCTCTTATGTCCCTGCGGGAAGTGATATGACTTATGCTTTTTCATATACCTATGATTATGGCAATGATAGAGACAAGTCAATGGATATGCTCTATTACAACATTATTGGCACAGGTTGGGATACAAGAATTTCAAATCTTACTTTCAGTATCAAACTTCCAAAAGTTTTGCCAGACAACAGCGTTGAATTTTATGTAGGAAAGTATGGCGAAAGTACGACAAATAGCAATCGTGTTGTTTATGAGTTTGATGGCAAAACCATATCTGGAAGAGTAGAACAGCTTGAATATGGCGAAGCTGTGACAGTGTTTAAGGCAATTGAGCAGGGCTATTTCAATTATCCTAAGTCTTATGTTTTTGATATAGCGATTCTTGTGCTTACTTGCTTTGTAATTGTCTTAATAATAATTTTGTTTTTAAGAAAAAGAAAAAAACATGCAATAGTTGAAGTGGTTGAATTTAAAGCACCTGAGGGAATAACTCCAACTGAAGCTGGACTTATCAATGATGGAAAACTTACAGGGGATGATATATCTTCACTTATCGTATATTGGGCTTCCAAAGGTTTTGTCAAAATTAAAGAAGAAGAAAAACGAGTTAAGATAATAAAGGTTGCAAAGAGTGAAGAACTTGAAGGCAAGATGAAGGAGCATGAGAAAATCCTATTTGATGATATGTTTAGAGGGGATGTTGAAGTTGTTGATGCAAAAAATCTAGACTTAAGTCAAAATACAGGACTTAAATGCAAAAAATCTGTTGAAAAGTCAACTGCAGAGTGTTTTGATAAAAACACAGATAAAAATTTTGTTGGAGTTATGATTTTTGCTTCACTGATATTTGCTTTGTTTTCAGCAAAATGTATTTATCAATCTGTTTTAACAGGTTTCACTATGAGTTTGCAAATATTGCTTACACTGTCAACAATTGTTGGAATATGTATGGTTCCAACACTCTTTAAATATAAAGATAAGTGTAAGAAAAAGAAATATTTTGTGCTGTTGATTTTAGATTTGTTGGCGGTGTTTGTTCCTGTAATCATACAAATGTTTTTCACAGAGGCTTTTTGTGATGTGTTTGGTGCAAGGTTTTATCTTTCAATAGTTGCTGTGTTGCTTGTTTCAATTTATTCGTTTCTTGAAAGATATACTGAAAGAGGAAGAGAAATCTTGGGTAAAATCAGGGGGCTTAAGAATTATATTCTTGTTGCCGAAAAAGATAAAATGGAAATGCTCGTGAAAGATAACCCTGCTTTGTTTTATGACATTTTGCCTTATGCCTATGTCTTGGGTGTAAGTGATGTCTTTATGAAAAAATTTGAAGATGTTGAGATTATCCAGCCTTCAAGCAATCCAACACTGTTTGACACTTGGGTTTCATTTATAATAATCAATGATTGTTTGAATGCGGCGGCTGTGTCAATTGACCAAAACATCACTGCAGCATTTGCAACAAGAACCGGAAAGGTTGTTGGAAATATTGCTGAACATATTGGTGGTGGATTTTCTGGCGGCGGTCACGGCGGTGGCGGTGGCGGAAGATGGTAAAACTATCATTTGAAAAAAGACCAAACAAAGAGTTGGTCTTTTTTATTGCTTGCTTAAATTAGTGAGCTTTAACTTTTTGGTTGTTTATTTCATGATGAATGGAGTCTTTGAGTTTTTTTAAACCGTTTTCACCAAAAGTGTTTACGGTGGTGTCACAATCTTCTAAATTGCAATTGTCATTTTTGAAATTGTTTTCAGTGTCATTGTCAAGCTTTTCAATTGTGCCATCTTCAGCTTTCTTTTCAAAAGTCTCAAGTCGTTTTTCTGGCTCTTTTTCTGCACTAGCATACATTGCTGGAGCCATAGGGGTCTGAGCTGTCATTCTGTTTCCATAATTTGAGCCTGCATAAAAATTGTTGCCATAACCATAGTTATTGTTTCCGAAAGGCATCATTCCATTTCTGTATGGTCCTTGTGCTATGCCATTGAAACCATATCCGCCATAATTGTTGAATCCGTATCCTCCATTATAACCATATCCGCCAAAGCTGTCTATATTTCTTCTGTTTGGTCCATAGGTGTCTGTGTTTCTTGTTGGATTAAAACGTTCAAATCTGTTGTATACAGTGTTTGTTCTATTTGGGTTGTGGTAAAAATGTCTTTTTGTATTTCTTTCTGGCAAAATTTCATTCTCAATATTTTCACTTTCGTTTATGTCATTTTTATTTTGATAAGTATCAATATTTTTCTTGAGAAGAGCTTTTGAATTTTTGTTTTCAACTATTTTATTATCGTCAGCAACATCTTTTAAATCATCAGCAGGATTTTGTTCTTGTTGTATTTGATTGTTGGGTTTGTTGCAACTTGGGCAGTTTAAATTTAGGCAATCTTCAATTTCATCTAATGTGTTTAAAATATTTTCATAATAAGCGGAACGCATATTTGAGTTGCAGGCTAATCGGTTGTATTTTGCTCTCAATTTTTCTTCGTTTTTTGAAGTGTCTTTCTTTAATGAAGAGATAGATTTTGCTGAAGAAGTCATTTCATATTTTGTGTTGACAATAGAATTGGTGTATTTATTGAGTGTGTTTGTAAGGTCGCCAAGAGCACTTTTTTGTGCTTTAGAAAGTGTTATTTCACCGAGATTGTTTTTTAAGGTCGCAGTTCTGTCAAGTATTTCAGTTTTGTAATACTGCTCATTTAAAAGTGCTTGCATAGTCATTCTCGAATCCTCACAAAGAGTTGTTTTGTCTGTGTTTGACAAATCAATTTGTGAAGGGCTGATGGTGCTTATGCTGGTAAGAGCATTTGCAGTTGAATCAAGTTGGTTACTCAATCCGGATATTGAAGAAGGGTTGGATGATTTTCCGCATGCCGTAAGGCACAAGCAGAGTGCTATTCCTGTCATACCGATAAAAAACTTTTTCATAAAACCTCCGTACGTTTGTTTTAGTTTCTGCAGTTTGACCGGTTTTATACTCTTTTCAGGTTTAAATCTATGCTTTTGGGCAATGATTATTGCACAAGGAGTATTTTATGGAAGATGCAAAACGTAATGAACAATACAACAAATATGTAAGTGCCAAAATACCAAAAACAAAATGGTGGCCATCACTTTTCAACTCCTTTTTGGTTGGTGGAGTGATTTGTCTTATTGGTCAGGGGATTAATGATTTGATTATGCTGGGCTTTCCTGAAATGTCACAACAATCTGCTTGGGCTTATACATTGATTATTTTAATCTTTATTGCCTCATTTTTGACCGGTATTGGTGTTTATGACCAAATAGGCAAATATGCGGGTGGTGGCTCTATTGTGCCTATTACAGGCTTTTCAAACTCTATTGCAAGTCCCTCTGTAGAATTTAAAAGCGAAGGTATTATCTATGGCATCTGTGTCAAGATGTTTACTATTGCAGGACCTGTCATTGTCTTTGGAGTTGTTTCAAGTGTTGCTGTAGGATTTATCTATTGGATAATAAGTTTGTTTTAATTGAAGCTTTGGAGTAGGATATGAAAAAAAGAGAGCAGACAATCATTTTAAAAAAGCAACCAAAAATTATTGGCTTTTATTCTATTGTTGGACCAAAAGAGGGAGAAGGAAATTTTGGACCATATTTTGACTATGTCATGAAAAACGATTGCTTTGGCGAAGATACCTTTGAAAAGGCAGAAAGAAAAATGTTGGAGACTGCACTTACAGGGGTAATACAAAAGGCAAAGCTTTCGCCAAAAGATATTGATGTTATGATTGCTGGCGATTTGCTTAATCAAATTATCAGTTCGTCTTATGCGGCGAGAGCTTTTGAATTTCCTTTTATTGGTGTCTATGGAGCTTGTTCTACAATGGCTGAAAGTATGGCTGTTGCATCTGTTTTGATTGATGGAGGCTATTGTGAAAATATAGTTTGTTGCACAGGCTCACATTTCTCAACTGCAGAGAGGCAATATAGATTTCCTTTGGAGCTTGGAAATCAAAGGCCTCCAACATCTCAATGGACTGTCACAGGTGCTGGCAGTTGTATTTTGTCCCTCAAAGGCGAAGGACCTAGGATAACAAGTGTAACCTTTGGCAGGGTTGTTGATTGGGGTGTGAATGATGTAAACGACATGGGGGCGGCAATGGCACCTGCAGCAAAAGATACTATGCTTAATCATTTTAAAAATACAAAAACCAAGCCTGAGGATTATGACCTTATTGTTACAGGAGATTTGGGAAAACTTGGCAGTGAAATTTTGATTGATTTGATGGACGAAGAAGGTTTTACGCTTGGAGTCAATTATTGTGATTGTGGACAGATGTATTTTAAAAGAGAGCAGGAGACTCTTTGTGGGGGCTCTGGTGCAGGATGTTGTGCAACAGTGTTTAATTCATACATTATGAAAAAATTTAAAGATGGTCAATATAAAAAGATTTTGTTTATGCCTACAGGGGCACTTTTAAGCACTACATCAAGCCAGCAAGGGGATACTGTGCCTGGCGTCTGCCATGCAATTGTGATAGAAGCTTGATTTATTGAAAAATTAAAAAGTTTGATGTTCGTTTTCTGCTTTTTGTTTGAAATTGCAAAAGAATAAATAAATTTGTTTAAGTATGGAGATGATTATGCCAATATTTTTAGATTATTTGTGGGTCTTTTTAATAGGTGGTGCGGTCTGCATGATAGGTGAATTGCTTATCATAACGACAAACATAACTTCAGCAAGGATTTTGGTTACATTTGAACTTGTTGGAGTCTTTTTGCAGGCTGTTGGAGTTTATGATTATATATCTGATTTTGCTGGTGCAGGAGTGAATGTTCCAATTATTGGATTTGGTGCGTCATTGGCAAAAGGGGCTATTGGTGCAGTTAAGACCAATGGGCTTTTGGGCATATTTACAGGTGGCTTTACTGCAACTGCAGGAGGTATTGCGGCGGCAATCTTCTTTGCATTTATCTTTGCTCTCATCTTCAAATCTCACACAAAAAAATAAAATGCCACCATATAAATTTGGTGTTATGCAATGCGTAATACACAATATATTGATTTCTGCGTTTTGAAATTAAATTTTAATGACTGAATTTATGAAAGATTTTTTGAGTTGTTTCATAGATATATAAAGTGAAATATTATGAGAAAAAATACAAAAGAAAGAAAAGGAGAAGAGCTATTGTTCTTCTTTCTATCTTTTTGTCATTTGTAGTTTTGTCTTTTGTTTATATTTATTGTGTTATTAATCCTGTTGTAATTGGGGCTGTTGAACATATGATTTTTTCATTGTCAACTTCTGCTGTAAGTGATGCTGTTTATGAGGTGCTTGAAAGAAATGAAATAACTTATGAAGATTTTGTCAAGACAGAATATGATAATGATGGAAATGTGACTCATCTTTATCTTCAAACAAGCAGACTTAATTTAATTGCAAGAGAATTTTATCAGGTTGCACAGGTCTACCTTGACAAAATGGGAAATGATGGCTTGGATATTGCCATTGGAGCGTTTACAGGATTGCCGTTTTTGGTTGGTGTTGGACCAAAAGTAAATCTTAAACTTGTCTCAATTGGAGCAATGACTTCCACTTTTAAAAGTCAATTTATCAGTGCGGGAATCAATCAAACTAATCATTCTGTTTATATACACCTTTATGCTAGTGTAAGTTTGATTTTGCCAGCAGGCTCAAAGAAAATAGATAGCGTAACAGAAATGCTTGTTGCAGAAAGTGTTATTGTTGGAAAAGTTCCAGAAGTTTATTTGGGCAACAACGGTTTGCTCAATTACACTCCTAACTAAATTATTAATAATTTTTAAAATAGAGTAAAATTGTTTTTATTTTTCTCCAATTTATTGTATACTCTTTTTAGAGTATTACTTAAAGGGGAACTTTATGATTGAAGAAATTAACGTAGACAATATTGAGGATAAAGTTAAGCAAACAAATTCTATGAGATTTTTGTCAGCTTTTAACAACATTGACTATGCAATTAAAACTCGTTACAATATGAATCGTAGCATGGGTTTTTCTGAAGCAATAAGAAAGGCTGTTGCCTTCAATTTCATTGTAAGAAAATATGAAGATGACCTTATAAGTTATGGCAGACTTAGAAATTCTATTGTGCATGATAATGGGGATTACGTCATTGCAGAGCCTCACATTGAAGTTGTTGAAAAGATTGAAAAGATTGAAAGACTTTTGACAACTCCGCCAAAGGCACTTGAAGTTGTTGCCCGAAGGGATGTTTTGAGTGTTCATTCTTCAAAATCTATGAGAGATGTGATTATGCTTGTGGCATCCTCAAGTTATTCAAATATTCCTGTTTTTAATGATGAAAATGAGATAATTGGTATTGCAAATGGTCAAAAGATTTTGGATTCCTTTGGAAAGTTTTTGCTTTCTGGTGGAAATGAAACCGCATTCTTAGATTCTGTAAAAATTGAAGATATGCTTTCAAAGATTGAAAACAGCAATTATTATGCCTTTGCAAACAAGGATATAACAGTTGAACAAGCTCTTGCATTGTTTCACCAAAACTCAAAACTTTTGGCTGTGCTTGTAACAGAAAATGGTGGTGCAAAAGAAAAGCCTCTTGGGATTATGACAGGCTCAGATGTGCTTAAAATGAATAAGATTTTGGAAAATTATTAAAAATTTCAACTGTTAGATTTACAAAAAAATTGCTATTGCTTGACATTTGTTGTTTGTCAATGTAAAATAAAATCAGTTTAATAAAAAACTTAAAGACGTTTGAGAAAAGACACGATTTTGCATTTTGGATTTTCAGAGAGTCGCTGCTATGGTGAAAGGCGACATGAAGGATGTAAAATTATCACTTTTCGAGTTGCTTCCCGAGCAGCTGTGGTGCCTTCTATTTTGAAAACTCTTCATTCAAGAAAGTTTGAAAAAATATTGAAGTTGAAGACGGTTATGTTAGGCGGAGACGGTGGCTTCCCGTAAGCAAAGCAGGTGTGTGTTGGCACACTGAAAGTTTACAAGTGGTAGAAAGCCTTGGGGGTTCTTGTAACTTTCAAGGATTTTTTGTTTTTAAGGAGAAAAGGTAAAATGAAGAAAGAACAATCAATGCCAAATTTTGTGGAAATGGAAAAAGGTGTTTTAAATTTTTGGAATGAAAAACAAATATTTGAAAAGCTAAAAGACAAAAACAAAAAGACAGGCAAATATTTTGCAACCTTAGATGGTCCTATCACAGCCAATTATGTCATGGGGTTGCATCATGCCTATGGCAGAACTTACAAAGACACTATGATAAAGTATCAGGCTATGAAAGGCTGTGATATGCACTATCAAAACGGTTTTGATGCACATGGGCTTCCTATTGAACTTCGTGTTGAAGGCGAACTTGGTCTTAATAGTAAGAGAGAAATTGAAAAATATGGCATTGATAAATTTGTTGAGCAGTGCTTGAATACTGTAGATAAATACTCTACTTTACAAACAGAATCATCAAAAAGACTTGGTCAATGGATGAATTGGGATGATAGCTATTTTACAAATAGTGATAATAACATCACTGCTATTTGGCATTTTTTGAAAAAGTGTCAAGATAAAGGTTGGTTGTCGCTTGCTTACAGACCAATGCCTTGGTGTACACGTTGTGGGACAAGTCTTTCAGAACACGAAATGAGTGATGCAGATGCTTACAAGGATGTAACATGTTTGGCTATATTTTTTAAATGTCCTATTCTCAACACAAACAATGACATTTTGGTTTGGACAACAACTCCTTGGACTCTCTCATCAAATGTTGCAGTTGCTGTAAATCCAGAAATGAATTACAACATAGTTAAAGTTAAATCAAGTGAAAGAAATCTCATTGTGCTTCAAGATGCTATGAAAGTTCTTAAGGATGATGTGGTTGAAGTTTTGAAAACTGTTAAGGGCAGTGAACTTGTTGGTCAAACGTATGAGACATGTTTTCCAGAATTTGAAGAACAAAATTTTGAACATAAAATTGTGGCTTGGGATGCTGTTGATGCAACTGAGGGAAGTGGTGCTGTTCACATTGCTCCAGGCTGTGGTGCAGAGGACTTTGAGCTTGGCAAAAGACTTGGACTTAAAAATATTATACCGATTGATGAGGCTGGTCATTTCTATCAAAATTTTGGTGTTTTAAGTGGTTTGGATGCAAACACTGATGAAACTCGTGATTTTGTTTTCTCACTTATGAATGAAAGGAAGAAAACTTATTATACACATAAATATACACATAGATATCCTCATTGTTGGAGATGTAAACATCCACTTCTTTTCAGACTTGTTGAACAGTGGGTAATCAAAATGGATGAAATAAGACCACAGCTTATTAAGGCTATTGATGAGGTGGAATTTCAACCTGATTTCATGAAAAAAAGAATGTTTGATTGGCTCAACAATATGGGAGATTGGGCAATTTCACGTTCAAGATATTATGGAATCCCTTTGCCATTTTATCCTTGCAAAAAGTGTGGAAAAGTTACTGTTGTTGGAAGTTTGGAAGAACTTGAAAAACTTTCAAGCAAAGCTGAGGTGGAGTCTCTTCCACATATTCATAGACCATACATTGACAAGATTGAAGTTACATGTCCTCATTGTGGAGAAAAAGTTGAGAGAATAAAAGAGGTTGGAGATTGTTGGCTTGATGCCGGAATTACTCCATTTTCAACAAATAAATATTTCTCAGATAAGGCATTTTTTGAAAAGAATTTCCCTGCAGAGTGCGTTATTGAAGGGAAGGAACAAATAAGACTATGGTTTTATTCTTTGCTTGTCATGAGTGTTGTGCTTGAAGGTAAAGCTCCATACAAAAAGATTTCTACAAATCCAATGCTTCTCGCTCAAGACGGCAAAAAGCTTTCAAAATCAAGCCCAAACAACATTCCGCTTGACATTGTGTTTAATGAAATTGGTGCAGATATTGTTAGATATAATTTTGTAAATACTCCACTCATTAATGATGTTAAGTTTGGTAGAGAGACTTGTGATGAAGTTAGAAGAAAGCTTTTGGGACTTTGGAATGCCTATATCTTTATCAACACTTATGCTTGTATTGATAAGCCTGACTTGTCAGATTATCAACCAAATGCAGAGCAGTTGTCATTTGTTGATAGATGGCTTATTAACCGTGTGAATGAATTTGCAATGAATGCTGACAAGGCATATTCACATCAAAACTTTGGTTTAGTTGCAAAAGATTTTGAAGTTTTGGTTGATGAGTTGACAAATTGGTATATTCGAAACAACAGAAGAAGATTTTATAAAAGTGAAAATGGAACAGACAAACTCAACGCTTATTTTTGCCTTAATTATGCAATTAAGAATATTGCAATGGTTATGTTTCCGGTTATCCCATTTTTCAGTGAATATTTGTGGCAAAATTGTGTGAGAGAACTTGATAAAAATGCTGAGGAAAGTGTTGCACTTTTTGGCTTTAAACTTTGTGAATGTCAAGTGGAAGATATTGGATTTACACAGATAACTGATTTGGCTAGAGATATTATGTCAACAGCTCAAAGGCTTAGAAATGAAAATCAAATCAAGGTTAAACAACCTCTCAGAAAGATGTATGTTGGTGGAAGTGGAAACATTGATGCTGTTTTGAGAGAAATGGGTGACATAATAAAAGACGAACTTAACATCAAAGAGATTGAATGTGTGAGTGATGATAGCAAATTTAATGATGAATATTTGTCAGTAAACTTCAAAAAAGCTGGAGCTGTGCTTAAGGGGGATGTTCAAAAACTTAAGAGTGCTTTAAGTGAACTTTCGCAGGAAGAGAATGACAAAGTTATGGCTGGCTACAAAGCAGGAAAGGTGACAGTTGGAGAGTTTAAAGATTTGGATAGTGAACTTTTCAATCTTGAAAAGAAACCAAAACAAGATTTTGTCATTGCTCATGAAAACGGAAACACTGTTGTGCTTGACATAACTTTGGATGATGAGCTTATTAAGGAAGGGCTTTATCGTGAGTTTGTCAGAAGTTTGCAAGTTTTAAGAAAGGATGCAGATTTTGCTATTGACCAAAGAATTTATGCTTATATTGAAGTTTCAAATGATGAACTTGCTCAAATGGTGTTTGAATTTAAGGATAAAATCAAACAAGAAGTCTTGATTTTGAGAATGGTCGAGCTTGAAGATATGAAAAATCCAGATATTGAAAGGATTGTTGAAATTGGCAGTGGCACTGTTATTGTTAAATTTAAAGGCAGTTTATAGGAGTTTGATATGAGAATTGCTGGTAGTTGGAAAGATTATGAGGTCATAGCAACCGGTGATGGTGAAAAATTGGAGTCTTGGGCAGGGATAACCCTTCTTCGCCCAGACCCACAAGTCATCTGGCACAAAAAACGTGATTTTAGAAAGGGTGTGGATGCTTTTTACACTCGAAAAGATGGTGGTGGACTTTGGCATTACAACAAACAAATCCCAGAGCAATGGACTATTGATTGGAAAAATCTTAAGTTTATTGTTAAACCTATGGGGTTTAAGCATACAGGTATTTTTCCAGAACAAGCAACCAATTGGGAGTTTATGAGCGAGCTTATAAAAAACGCAGGAAGAGAAATTAAGGTGTTAAACCTCTTTGCTTACACAGGCGGAGCTTCTGTTGTTTGCTCAAAAGCAGGTGCAATTGTGACTCATGTTGATGCTAGTAAGGGAATGGTTGAACGTGCAAAAGAAAATGCTAAATTAAATGGCATTTCAAACATTCGCTTTATTGTTGATGATTGTGGGAAATTTATTGAAAGAGAGGTTCGTAGAGGAAATTTCTATGATGCTATCATTATGGACCCACCGAGCTATGGCAGAGGCCCTAGTGGCGAAATGTGGAAGCTTGAGGATAATCTTGCTGACTTTGTTGAACTTTGCAAAAAAGTTGTTTCAGAAAAACCACTTTTTGTGCTTATCAACTCTTACACAACAGGGCTTCAACCAACGGTTATTGCAAATATTTTGAAAAGTGTTTTTGGAAATGAAAATGTTGAAGCAGATGAGATTGGTTTGCCAACAAAAGAAGGGCTTGTTTTGCCTTGTGGGGCAACGGGAGTAAAAATATGGAAAAATTAGATGTGTTGTATGAGGATAATCAGATAGTTGTAGTTTTGAAACCTCATAATGTGCCTAGTGTGGCAGATGAAAGCAATGATTTAGACATGCTTTCAAGGGTTAAGGCTTTTGTAAAAGAAAAATACAACAAAGAGGGAGAGGCATTTATTGGACTTGTGCATAGACTTGACCGTCCAACAGGAGGTATTATGGTTTTTGCTAGAAATTCAAAATCCGCAAAAAGACTCTCTGAGCAGTTTCAAACTCATTCTGTAGAAAAGACCTATTATGCTATTGTAAATGGTGTTGTCAAAAATAAGACAGGACACTTGTTAAATTATTTAAAGAAAAATGAAAAAGAAAACATTGTTAAGATTGTTCCTATGTCAGAAGCTGGTGCAAAAAAGGCGGAACTTGTTTACAATTATTTAGAGGATGATGGTAAAGTAAGCTTGGTTGAAGTGAAAATTATGACAGGCAGAAGTCATCAAATAAGGTTGCAAATGGCAAATGTTGGACATAGTCTTGTTGGAGATGTAAAATATGGAAAAGAAAAGGGGCGAACATCCAATCTTGGACTTTGGGCTGGTAAGCTTTCTTTTGAGCATCCAACGACAAAGCAAAGAATGGTTTTTGTTGCTTGCCCAGACAAAGAAGTTTCTCCATGGAACAAATTTAATATGGAAAAATATTTGACTTATTTTTAAAATTAATTTTTAAGAATATAAACTATTAAAAAGACTAACTAAATAAATTTTTATTAATAATGTTAATGGAGGTCTCTCATGAAAGAGCGTAGTGAAATTGAAGAAAAATACAAATGGGATTTGACAAAATTTTGTGCAAATGATGAAAACTTTTATGAGAGATTGAAGAAGGTAGAAAGTCAAATTGGTGTTTTCAAGAAATATGAAGGCAAACTTTCTGACGATAAACTTTTGTTTGAATGCTTAGAGAAGGAAATTCAGATTATTCAAGAGTTTTCGCTGATAGCAATTTATGCACAATTGAGGCTTTGTGAAAATAATGCTGATAGAGTGGCAAATGAGATGAATGAAAAACTTTCTTTTGTTTCTGCAAAGTTTTCAAACGAGACAGCATATATTGTTGTTGAAATAAGCAAGTTTAGTGATGCAAAACTTAAGGCTCTTCAAGAAAACAAGAAGTTTAAAAATTATAAAAGATATTTTGAAGCTATTTTAAGGGATAAGAAGCACACTCTAAGCAAATCTGAAGAGTTGCTTTTGTCACGTCTTTCAGAGTGTATGGGTGGTGACAGCGACAATTATGACAAATTTGTTGATGTTGACATGAATTTTGATGCGATTTTGGATGAAAAAGGTAAGTCGCATGAATTAAATCAAGCAAATTTTCAAGAATATAGAGAAAGCAAGGATAGAACTTTAAGAAAAAATGCTTATATTGGCATGATGGGCAAGTTTGGAGAGTTTATCAATTTTCTATCTACCAATTATATCAACAATGTCAAAGAAGATTGTGTTTTGGCAAAGGTGAGAAAGCATAAAAGTGCTTTGTCTGCATCAATTTTTAATGAGGAAGCAAGCGAGGAAGTTTATAAACTTTTAATAAAAAAAGTAAAAGAAAATGTTTCGCTTGGACATGAATATTTTGAGCTTAAAAGAAAGATGTTGGGGCTTTCAAAGTTTGCAGTCTATGACAATTTTGCACCTGTTGTGAGTGGTTTGAGTAAAAAATACACTTATGAAGAGGCTATTGAGCTAATCAAAGAGGCTGTTTCTGCTTTGGGGGAAGATTATGTAAATTTGGTTGAAAGGGCCAAGAATGAAAGATGGATTGATGTCTATCCAAACAAAAATAAAGATAGTGGAGCTTTTTCAAACGGAACATATGGTGCGACCCCTGTTATATTGACAAACTTTACAGGCAATTTGGAAAGTGTCTTTACTCTTGCACATGAGTTGGGGCATACAATTCACACTTATCTTTCAAATGAAAATCAACCAATTCAAACTTGCGATTATGTGATTTTTGTTGCAGAAGTTGCCAGCAATGTAAACGAAATGTTGCTTTTGTCTTATTTGCTTTCAAAGGCAAAAGGCAAAAAAGAAAAAATATATTATTATGACCATTTCTTGAATCAAGTTAAATCATCAATATTTAGACAGACTATGTTTGCAGAATTTGAACAGTTTGCACATGAGGAATATGAAAAAGAAAATCCGCTTTCTGCAGAGCTTTTATGCGACAAATATAAAGAGTTGAATGATTTTTATTTTGGTGAAAAAGTAGAACAACTTGATGTAATGAAATATGAATGGGCGAGGATACCTCATTTTTATCGCAGTTTCTATGTTTATAAGTATGCTACAGGGCTTATCTGTGCAATTAAGATTGCAAACTCTTTGCTCTCGGTAAGTGGTTTTGAAAAGAAGTATCTTAAGTTTTTGTCAGCGGGTTGCTCAAAAGACCCTATCTCTTTGTTGAAGATTGCAGATTGTGACCTTAGCAAAGAAGAGACCTTTGATGAGGCTTTTGAAGTTTGCAGAGATTTTACAAACAAGTGGGCAGAACTTCTTTAGGATTAAATCTGTTAAGAACTAATGTATAAATATTCATATTTATGAATAAGTATAACAGTATTATGCTAGGTGTTATGTCATAAAATGTTCATATTTTAGCAAATGTGTTTATAAATATTCATTTGAAAATTGAAAAAACCACCTTAATTTTGGTGGTTTTTTTATGGAAATTGTCTTTAATGTTTGTTTTGTCAATTGCAGTTTTTTGCTAATAAAAAGCCTATTGCAAAATAAAGGAGACTGCATTCATCAATAAGGATTCCGCCATGGCATTTAGGGGGACAATGCGGTTGGCGACAACAATCATGACCGCAGCAGTTTCCGCATGGACGCAAATCTTGACAACAACCGTTTCGATACTGTGTTGAGTAATACATTTTCTTTGCCTCCATTCTCAGTGTATGTTGTGCTTAGAAAAGTGTGAAAAAGAAAAAGTAGACTAGCTACTTTTTTTGTTTTCCTTTATATATAACAATTTTGTTGTGGCTTTATCCATAATCTTGACTGAAAACATTTTTCTTATTATATTTAAGAACTTGTATTCATTGCCAACAATATATCTTGGTTTAAGCTTTTTCTTTTCACAAATTTTGTAAATTCTCTTTGCCGCTTTGTCAAGAGACATACGTCTTTTTTCTGTCTTTTCAGTTGGTTCTGTAGAGAGTTTGACCGAATTTCCATATCTTTCATTGGTTTGATAGTCTTTTATGCGGTTGTTTGAAAAATTTGTTTTAATATCACATGGACAGATGGAGGTGACTTGCAAGTTTGTTTCTGAAAGTTCCATTTTCAAACTTCTTGCAAAACTGTCAACAGCGGCCTTGCTTGCACAATAATATGCTTTGAATGGCACAGGGAAGATTGCTGTTGCAGAAGATATGACAATTATTTTTCCGTCCTTTCTCATTTTTGGAATGGCATATTTGCAGGCATTTGTTGTGCCAAAAAAGTTTACATCAAATTGTTTTTTCGCAGTTTTTTCATCAATGAGTTCTGTCGCACCACTGATGCCATAACCAGCACAGGTGATAAGCATATCGATTTCGCCATGGTTTTTGTAAATTTCGTCAAATGAAGCTTTAAGTTTTTTGTCATCAGAAACATCAACAGCATAATCAGAACTTGTCCTAGAAATATCAATAACAATATCTCCAATCTTTTCAAAAATATTTTTGAGAGCAAGACCAATTCCGCTTGTTGCTCCTGTGATAACAATAATTCTTTTTTCTATCCTCATAAAATCCTCACTTTTTACTTTCATAGTGATTTTAATATAAAATTTTAAAATTTCAAAATAATTTGACATTGTTTTTACATAATGATATTATTGATACAAATTAATTTGAAAAATTTAATTTTAATTTGGAGTTTGTAATTATGTATATGAATAGAAATAAGCGTTATCTAATTATGGCGTCTGCAATACTTAATTTAATAAGTATTGTCATTAATTTGGCTTCATCAATTGTTGCAATTGTTAAGCCGGAATTTTTGACAAAATATCAGGACTACTACTATATTTTTGGTTATTCAACCAATATTGTATTTGTGGTTTTCTCTTTTGCTGTTGGGCTTGTTGCTAGCGTGCTTCTTCTCTATTCAATCAGAAATAAAGGTAAGTATTTTAGAACATCTTATGGTGTTATATAACAGGCTTTATCATTATGGTTGTTTGTGGTGGATGGCTTGCATGGCTTCTTCTCTTCATTTCTGCTTTTGTGCCTGATATTGTTGTCATTAATGACAAAGCAGAGCTTAGAAGAGAGGCAAAACAGGAAGAAAAAGAAGAGGTTTTGCGTGACAAAGCTTACGAGCTTAAAAAATCAAAAATTGAGGAACTCAAAAAACTTAGAGATTCTGGTGCTATCACAGAAGAAGAATACAAAGAAAAACTTTTTGAATTGTTGTGATAATGAAAAACTGAGGCTGTTACCTCAGTTTTTTAGTTGTTCAATTTAATTTTGATAAAATCTTTTTAATTTCCTAATCAAGCAAAGGGGGCTAGCTTTTTCTGTTTTGCTTAAAAAATTTAGTAAGTAGTTTTGCACAGCTTTCTTGATATTCTTCAAGTTGTTGAAATTCACATTTGTGATTAAGTCTGTTTGATGTGAGTATTTTTTCAAAGAGGTGGTCACTGCTTGTCCTGTCATTTGCTCCAAAATAAACTTTTTTTATTCTGGCATTTGCTAATGCACCAGCACACATAGGGCAGGGCTCAAGCGTAACATACATTTCGCAGTTTTCAAGTCTCCAGCTTTTTAGTTTTTTGCAAGCTTTGTTGATTGCAATTATTTCTGCGTGATGAAGAGCATTTTTGGTTTTTTCACGCTTATTAAAGCCAGATGAAATTATTTTTCCATCCAAAACAATAACGGCACCAATAGGTACTTCATTTTTTGAAAATGCCTTATTTGCATTCTCTATTGCTTTTTCCATAAACATATTCATATTTGATATTTTAAAGAAATTTTTGTTGTTTGTCTAGCAGAATTGGTTGTGTTTTAAAAAAAATTATGCTATTATTCTCAGTATGGGAAAATCTGAAAAGAAAACAAATGGAGTTGAAGAACTTAAGAAAGTTTTTCAAAAGAGAAATTTTTATGTAACTAAAGATGCAGGAAAAGTCTTTCTGTATGCTTTACTTTTGCCACTTGCTGTTGGGCTTCTTTTTGGCTATATTTCTATTGCTATTGCCAAGGGCACAGGCATTAATGTTGAAGAGTCTACCAATGTCATAAAAGAGATGTGTGAGAAATTTCTTTGGTTTAGTATCCCTTACATGGCACTTACACAAATTGTCTTTTTAATAATTTATTTTGGTTATAACAAATTTAACCGAATTGAGCAAAAAGCTTGCAACATATCTTTCAAAAAAGCAAATGTGTGGACATGTCTTTTGAGCGTTTTGGTTGGTATAATTTCTGTTTTCGGATTTTTTGTGCTTATTGAAGGTGTGTTTGGAAATATGTTTGATTCAATTGGGCTTTTGAAGAGTCTCAATGATTCTTATCAGCCACCAAACAACACTGTTGGTTTTTATTTCTTAAATCTTTTGCTTTTGGGTATTATTCCTGCAATTGTTGAGGAGTTGCTGTTTAGGGGGATAATTTTTCAGGGGCTTAGAGACAGGTTTAAACCACTCTCAAGTGTCCTTTTGACTGCACTTCTTTTTGCTCTTATGCACCAAAGTATAACGCAGTTTATTTACCCTTTCATTTTAGGGGTTGTGCTTACTATTGTCATGGACAAAACAAATAATTTGCTTTATCCAATTATTATTCATTTCTTCAACAACTTTACAACTTTGACATTGGGATTCTTGCAAGACAGTGGAAAGATTAATATTGGTTTGCTTGGTATGCAATGGTGGTGGTATATACTTGGCTTTGTGTTTGCCATTGTTACTGGAGCAATTTTATTTGTTATTTACAAATTTTACCTTATCAAGAAGGCAAAAATTAATGTTGAAAAACATGGTGAAGCACCTTTGACAAATGGAATTAGTCTTGGCAAATTTCCTCTTACAATGGTAATTGGCATTGTTGTATCGTTGATAATGATTGTTATAAATGCACTTTAACCATAGTAAGATATACTAATCGGAGAAACTATGAGTGATAGCAAACAGGAAAAAATGGTAAATTTTTACACCAATATGATTTACTTTATTGTTATGATTGCTTTGGTTGTGATGAGGATTTGTAATCATTACAAACTTTTCTCATTTTTGGGGAACAATGCGTCTTTTATCATTGGTTTATTTTGTCAGATTGGATTAATATTTTTGCTACCTATTCTTTTGCTTAAATTTTTGACAAAGTCAAAGGTAAGTGATGTCGCAAAATTCTGTTGCTTTAAAAAAGTGTCTTACAAAATTGTGATTGCTAGTATTATTCTTGGCATTGTTGTTTTTATTTTAAATGTTTTTGTTTCAAATTTCTTTAATTCAATCATTCAAATGTTTGGCTATAAACATCCACCAAGAGGTCAAATGAATTTGAGTTGGTGGTGGCTTATTTTGGAGCTTTTTGGCACGGCAGTGCTTCCTGCATTTTGTGAAGAAACTCTAAATAGAGGCATGTTGTTGAATGGAAATTCTATGAGTGGAATGAAAAAGAGTATCCTCATTTCAGGCTTTCTTTTTGGTCTTTTGCATCTCAATATAGAGCAAGTTTTTTATGCTTCAATAATTGGTCTTTTGCTTGGCTATTTATGTTGGGGATGTAGTTCTATTTGGCCATGTATCATCATTCACTTTATGAACAATGCTTTAAGCGTTTTTTCAAATTTTGCAGTTGGAAAAGGCTGGGTTGCAAGCAAGTTTTTGGATGGTATAGTTAGCTTTGTTACTGACAATAAAATTATTGGAATTGTCATGCTTGTTTTGTTTATTTTCTTGCTTCTTTTTGTGGCATTTGAGCTGATAAGATATTTGTTTAGAGAGACTTTCAAATATAATTTTGCAGGTCGTCAACAAGAGTTGGCAACTATGGCAATGAGAGAAGCATATTTGCAATCAGTTGAAGATATTAAAAATGAAAAAGAGGTTGGCAAAGCTCAGCCTATAGATGTTGAGCATAAGATTATTGATGAAAAAGAATTTATGCGTTTTGTCAATGAAAATCTTGAAACAATAATCAAAAATTCAGTTGCAGAACTTGAAGAACAAGAAAAGTTTAAACCTGACATAAAATCAAAAATATTTATGTGGGGAAGTGTTGCACTTGGAGTTATTATCACTGCTATGACATTTATTTGGGGGCTTTTGCTATGACAATCAATCTTGTGTGTGTAGGAAATCTCAAAGAAAAATTTTCTAAAGATGAACAGGCAGAGTATCTTAAAAGATTGTCTGCATTTTGCAATCTCAGTATTGTTGAAATCAAAGAGCAAAATCAGCTTCAAAATCCTCAAAGCATAAAAGAGAAAGAGGGAAAAGATATTATAAAAAAGCTTAAAGGCTATGTAGTGCTTTGCGACATAAAAGGGAAACAGCTTTCGAGTGAAGCTTTGGCAGAAAAATTTAAAAGTGTTATGCAAATTTCTTCAACAGTTACTTTTGTTATTGGCGGTTCTTATGGGGTGAGTGAAGAGGTGAAAAAGCTTGCGAATGAAAGTATTTCATTCTCTCCAATGACTTTTCCACACAACCTGTTTCGCATTATGTTGCTGGAGCAGATTTATAGAGCGTTTACAATCATTGAAAACAAATCATATCACAAATAATATACAAAAAATCAGCATAATTACTTGCTGATTTTATTTTTCTTTTTAGTGCAAGATTTTTGCTTAAACTTTAGAGATAGATTGAGATATTATAAAATATATAAAAGTGTAAAAATTACTTGCATTTTGTTTTTTTGTGTGCTATACTTTCAAGGTCATTGGACAAATATTCACCCAAAGTGGATTCTTCAACTGTTGCCTGAACGCTTGCAAACTTTTGAAAATGATAAGTCGATAGTTTGAATTTGTTTGCTTGTAAAAGTCGATATAACCATTGGAATTGGTGGCGTGTTATTAGTTATACTCGTTTCCACTTCAACTTTATGGAAAAAGACTTGGATAAGACCAACACAGTAACGGTTAGCCGTTGGCGTGTCCGTGTTGAGCGGAGTTGGTGTTTTCCAAATTGACTTGGGTCGGCGAAGGATATGATACTTGGGGAAGGACAAAAACAGGAGGGAAAAAATTATGTCAGTTATTTCAATGAAACAACTTTTGGAGGCTGGTGTTCATTTTGGGCATCAATCTAGAAAGTGGAATCCAAAGATGAAGCAATACATTTTTACAGCAAGAAATGATATTCATATCATCAATTTGGAAACAACATCAGAACAAGTGGACAAGGCTTACACATTTGTTCGTGATATAGTAGCTAGCGGAAAGAACATTCTTTTCGTTGGAACAAAAAAACAAGCACAAGAAGCCGTTAAAGAAGAAGCTGAAAGATGTGGAATGTTTTATGTAAACACAAGATGGCTTGGTGGCACTCTTACAAATTTCAAAACAATCAGAAACAGAATTGAAAGACTCAACAAACTCAATAATATGGAGAAAGTTGGTGAATTTGATTTGCTTCCAAAGAAAGAAGTTGCTCTTTTGAAACTTGAGAGAGACAAACTTGAGAAAAACCTTGGTGGTATCAAAGAAATGAGAGACCTTCCAGGAGTTATGTTTGTTGTTGACCCATCAAACGAAAAAATCTGTGTTCATGAAGCAAACATCTTGAATATTCCTGTTGTAAGTTTGGTTGATACAAACTGCGACCCATCAAATGTTGATGTGGTTATTCCAGGAAATGATGATGCTATTCGTTCAGTAAAACTTATTGCTGGAGCTTTGGCAGATGCTGTTATTGAAGCAAGAGAAGGCGTATCTTTGAAGAAAGATGATGAAGAAACTGCAGAAGAAGCTCTTGACCTTGAATCATTGCTTGAACAAGCAAAACCAAGTGTTGCTGATGCTGAAGCTGGTGAAGAAAAGAAAACTGCTAAAAAGCCAAGAAAAAAACCAGCAGCAAAGAAAGAAGCTAAAGCTGAAGAGACTGCACCAGAAACTGAAGCTAAAGCTGAAGAAAAATAATTTTTAAATTTGTTTTTTAAAGGAGAATTATTATGAGTTTTACTGCACAAGATGTTGCTAAACTTAGAGCACAAACAGGCGTTGGCATGATGGAATGTAAAAAAGCACTTACAGATGCAAACGGAGATTTTGAAAAAGCTGTAAATCTTCTTCGTGAAAGAGGACTTAAGGCTGTTGACAAAAAACAAGGCAGAATTGCTTCAGAAGGACTTGTTGCTTCTTACATCCACATGGGTGGAAGAATTGGCGTTTTGGTTGAAGTAAACTGTGAAACAGACTTTGTTGCCAAGAGCAATGATTTCCAAAATTTGGTTAAGGATATTGCTATGCAAATTGCTGCTGCAAATCCAAAATATGTCAGAGAAGAAGAAGTTGATGCAAGTGAACTTGAACATGAGAAAGAAATCCTCAGAGCTCAAGCATTAAACGAAGGCAAACCTGAAAATATCGTTGAAAAAATGGTTGAAGGCAGAGTTAAAAAATATTATGAGGATGTTTGCCTTATGAATCAACCTTTCGTAAAAGACTCAAGCAAGACAATCAAAGATGTTTTGACAGAAGCTACACTCAAAATTGGAGAAAAGCTTTCTATCAGAAGATTTGTTCGTTATGAACTTGGTGAAGGTCTTGAAAAGAGAAATGACAACTTGGCTGAAGAAGTTGCAAAGCAAATGGCTGGAAACTAATTGAATTGAAACACTCAAATTTGGTTTTGAGTGTTTTTTCTTTTTAAATTTGATTATATCAAAATTCGACATGATTTATTTTTAGTATTGACAGATAGCATGAAATTTGTTAAAATAAAAATAATTATTGGGGAGGGGCTATGGAAGGATTTAATTGGTCTAAAGATAAAGATGGTATTATTTCTGTTCTTAGTACTTACTTTGGGTTATCTCATGAACGTATTGATACTTTAATTAATGAAAACTTTGCTCTAACAAATAGATATGGTTATCCAACAGCTGACAAGATAAGAAATAGAGAAAGGCTTATTGCAGTTGTGAATGCACTTACCCCATATTGCACAGCAGGAAAGCCTGCTTATGTGGATGGACTTCCTCAAGCAAATATAAAATATAGAATTAAATCTGCGGAAGCAATTTTGTCTTGTCCAAAGTTTTCAGATGATGAAACTCCTGTCCAAACCTATCACAGATTGACTAATCTTTATAAATCAATTTCAGAAAAGGGAATTGATATTTACAAAACTATTTACACAACCTCTCTTACTGATGGGGATTATGGAGCTGTTTATGACCGTGAGAATGGAAAAGTTGTAAGATATTTACATCCTGACAGAATTTTTAAGAATGTTTATGACACTCTTCAAAATGAACTTAGACTTTCTAAGGAAGAGACAAATTCGTTGGTTGAAAAGTGTGCTGCAACAGTTATTTCTAAAATCTCTCAATCAAGAATTTCTGCAATGTATAAACAAATGATGTCTTTACGTTTGCTAAATGATGAAAAAGGAACTTGTGCTTATATTTTTAAAAGAGATAGAGAATTTGAATGTGTGATGGATAAAACAAAACATAGATCGAGGATGCTTGATGAAGGATTGATAAACTGCCCAACTATATTTACTTGTAAGCCTGAAAAGGTCGCTAGTGCTTTTAAATATATTGAAAGGAAAATTCCTGCAGAATTAATTGAACAAGAATATCAAAAATTTCAGTCCATTGGAAACACAACAATGACAAAGTTTTGGTGCAAATATTCAATTATGAGAAAGTGGATTAACAACAATTTTTCCCTTTTGACAATCAATGATGAAAATATGAATTTTAAGGAAAGCATACTTCATAACATTGCAATCTCTTTGAATGATAGGGGGTATCATGGTGGAAAAAATACATATTATAGTTTTAAGTTTTTGTTTAACAATCCATTAAGCATCAGCACAATAAATTCTATATCAGAAGATGATTTGAAGAATAATGCGAGAAAAAACATTCTTACTTTGGAAAGGTATACAAATGAAGCTGGCGTTGTTGATTACATAAAAAGAAATCACTATGTGCTTGCAATGAATAATGAAAAATTGGAAACTCTTTTAAGAAAGATTACAGAATTTGATGCAGAAAATCCTGAGAGCCTTTGTATGCAAAGATTTTTTATATTGGGAAAATCTCTTTTTGGGAGTAAACACTGTATTAAATTTGATGTTGAGCCAACATTTAAGAGACTTGCTAAAATTCAAGAAATTCAAATTCTTAATGTTAATGAAATGGATGATTGGACAAAGCTTTCAAGTTTTATTGGACTTTTTTGTGGAAATGACCAAAGCTTTTTCAACAACATACAAAGATTGTATTGTGAAAAACTTTTAAAAGACAGAAGAGGCAACCTTGAGTTGAGAAAACAAATAAGAACTTTTCTTACTGAGCATGGAGGCTGGGACGAAATTTTAAAAGACAAAAAGAGAGTTTTATCTGTTATCACTGAAATAAAGAGCATGACAAACAAAAGATTTGTTGTTGAACAGATTAAAAAGACTGAAGATATTGTTGAGGATATAGCCGTTCTTCAAGCAAAAGAAGATGCTTTCTCATCAGCTATCAAAGGTGTTTTGTCTAGAGTGAGAAATGCTTACACAGCGAATAGAGACAAGCTTATAAAAAAATTTACTGATATTGACAAACTCTATGAAAGCACAATTGAGTTTTTGTCAGAAAAATGCTTTGATGATAAAGAGCCAATTTCTACTTTGGTTGAAGAAGAACTTAGAACACCATTTATTGATTCTTTAAAGAAAATAGAAACAACAAATGTCAATCCTCAACAATCATTGTTCGGTGCTGAAACAGTGGAGGTGTCTGCTCCAAATGGAATGTATCCAACACTCAAAAAATTGACACAAGAACTTTCAAGAGATGCATATTATAAAGTTGAAACAGATGTAGTAAAAATTTCTCGTTCAAAAGATGGTGGAAAATCATAAAATTGCATTATTTATAGAGTAAAAAATTGCACTTTTCGTGCAATTTTTTTGTTGGAATACTCTTGTTTTATTAAATTTGTTTGCAAAATGCAGAAATATAAGTTATACTACTAATTAGATTAAAGGAGATTTTATGAACGAGATAGTTGAAGATATTTTTGTATCTTTAAAAGAAGATTTGGAAAAGGCATATTCACACCAACAAAATGAATATCTTGTTATTAGAGCAGGAAGAGCAAATCCTCATATTTTGGACAAGGTTATGGTGGAGTACTATGGTGTGCCAACTCCAATCAACCAAATGGGGACAGTTACGGTTTCTGAAGGTCGAATCTTGAATATCAATATTTGGGATGCTTCACAAATTAAAAATGTTGAGAAGGCAATCTCTGCTTCTGACATTGGTATTACTCCAACAGATGATGGCAAAGTTATCAGACTTGTTTTTCCTATGCCAACAGAAGAACGCAGAAGAGAAATTGTAAAGAATGTTAAGAAGATTTGTGAAGACACAAAAGTTGCAATGAGAAACGTAAGAAGAGATGCACTTGATATGCTTAAAGACCTTAAAAAAGATGGTGAAATTTCTGAGGATGAGTTTGCAACAGCTGAAAAAGAAGTTCAAAAGCATGTTGACAAATTCACAAGTCTTGCAGACTCTGCAAGTGATGCTAAAGAAGAAGAGGTTATGAAAGTATAACAAAAGAACGAAATTGGCATTTATATTGGGGAGCAAATGTTTAATAAAAAGAAAAAATTTAGCACTTTTCCAACTCACATTGCGCTTATTATGGATGGAAACAGACGCTGGGCGAGAGGTAGAGGACTCAACAAGATGTTGGGACATAAACAAGGGGCATTCACTCTTAAGAAATTTATTGAAACCTTAACCCAATATCCAGAAATCCGTTATGCGTCATTCTTCGCATTTTCAACTGAAAATTGGAAGAGAGAGCAATCCGAGATAGATTATATTTTTGATTTATGTTATGAATTTGTGAATGAATACAAAGCTGACTTTGAAAATAAGAATATGAAATTTGTCTCTATGGGAGATGTGACAAAATTTCCGCAAAAATTGCAAGAACTTTTGATTAAAACAATGGAAGAGACCAAAAATAATACAGGGTTAACCGTCAATCTTGCAATGAATTATGGCGGAAGAGATGATATTGTCCATGCAGCTAATATTGTTGCAAAGAGTGGACAAGAGATAACAATTGAAAATTTGAAAGAGAATTTGTATAGTGCTCCAGCTCCAGACATTGACCTTTTGATAAGGACGAGTGGGGAGATGAGAGTGTCAAACTTTATGCTTTTTCAAATGGCCTACAGTGAAATTTATTTTACGAAAACCCATTGGCCGGATTTTGATAAAGGAGAGCTTGATAAAGCACTTTTTGAATTTTCAAAAAGAAACAGAAGATTTGGGGGAAAATAATGAAAAAGAGGATTTACTCATCTATTGCAATTGTGATAGCATTGGCACTGCTTTTTGTGCTTAAGATTTTTGTCAGTGATTATTTCTTTGATGCTGTTTTTGCAATACTTGCTTGCATTGGATGCTTAGAAATGTCAAAAATGCTTAGCAAAATGGGCTTTTACAATAATCAGTGGGTGGCAGTTGCTTTGCCAACATTCTTGCTTGCAGGAAATTTGGTTGGTATACATTTTGCAAGTGTAAAAAATGATTTGTTTTGGATTTTGTGGACTATTGTGATTGACATTATCATCATGCTTATTGGGGCATTGGTTTGCTTTCTTATATCAATTTGCCGAAAAAAACAAAATATTTTGCATGAGATGACAGTTAGAAATGTGTCAAGTATGTCAATTTTGAAATTTTCTTTCAAAAAAGCACTTCACACAAGCATTTGCTTTGTTTATCCAGCATTTTTGTTCTTGTTTTTCAATTTGACAAATCATATCAATGAATTGCCACTTTCAAAATTTGCTGAAATTTCATCAAATGTGTCTGTGTTTATGCTTATGACAACTATTTTAATCCCTGTTTTTACAGACACTTTTGCTATGCTTACAGGCTCTGTAATAGGTGGAAAGAAACTTTGTCCAAGAATTAGCCCAGGAAAACATATTTCTGGCTGTGTTGGTGGCATTCTTTGGTGTGTGCTTTTTAGTGCATGTGTTTATTTGATTTTTGGCTGTATTGCTTCTTTTGAACCATTTATGGACATTTTTCCTATCTGGGTTTATCTTATCATAGTTTTAATTGGTTCTGTTTTGGCACAAGCAGGAGACTTGTTTGAATCAATAATTAAGCGTCGTGCAGGCGTAAAAGATAGTGGCAAATTTTTGCCAGGTCATGGCGGTCTTTTAGATAGATTTGACTCACATATATTTATGGCTCCTTATGTGCTTCTTGCATTTTTGATTTTTGCTGTTTAGACGAAAGAACGAAATTGATTTAAGGGATATATCTTTATGATTGCTGTGTATATTTTGCTTGCGATTGTCATTCTTTTGTTTATGATATTGGTTCATGAACTTGGGCATTATATCGTTGGAAAAATTTTAAAATTTAAAATCAATGAGTTTTCTATTGGATTTGGATTTCCAATATTTTCAAAAACCAACAAAAAAACGGGTGAAAAATTTTCTCTCCGTATTTTTCCATTAGGGGGATATTGTGCCTTTGATGGAGAGGATGATGACAATGATGGAAACAAATCTCCAACCGCTTTCAACAATCAAAAGCCTTGGAAAAGAATTTTGGTTTTGCTTGGCGGAGTGACAATGAATTTTATTACGGCAATCATTTTCTCATGGGTACTGCTTTCAAGCATTGGCTATGATGTGCCTCAAATAAAATCATACAACAACACAACTTACTCTTATGTTCAAACTGTTGAGGAAGGGGAAAACAAACAATTTGTCATTGAAAACCCTTATTCACAAGGAGATGTAATCACTCACATCAATGGCAAAAAAATTGATTTTGCTTTTGGTGGGAATTATGTTTCTTTGGTAAACGCACAAAGAGCAAATGCAAGAGCAAAATATGATGCCATTTTGAAAACGCTTTGTGAGGAATTTTTGGCAAAAGAAGAAAATGCTGGGCTTGAAACTGTCAGTGTTGAAGAGCAAAATAAAATGCTTGCTGAGTTTATGGAAGCAGAGAAAGCTAAATTTGATAATGGCGAAGAAAATCAACTTTACACTTTCAATATGTCGGTAAGGCACAATTCTTTGCATGGCAAAAAAGAGACTTTAAATATTGTTGTTTGTCCTGTTGTTGAAGAATATACTGAAAAAGATAAAGATGGAGTTGATGTTGTTAAGCAGAGATTGAATGTTTATGTCGGTCTTGAAAGTGCTGAGGGTGAAGCTCCTTGCACGAAAGCTTATGTTTATAATGCTTGGGAAGGGTTCTGCCGTTCTTTTGAAATGGCATTTGGTTTTGCTTGGGTTGTGCTTAAGAGTCTTTGGATGCTTATCACTTTCCAAATCCCTATCAGTCAAATGACAGGCACAGTAGGAACAATCACGACTATTGCAACAATGGCATCTCAATCACTTTCTTATTTGTTGATTTTTATTCCTCTTATTGCGGCAAACCTTGCCATATTCAATTTGTTGCCAATACCTTCTCTTGATGGGGCACATGTCATGTTTACGACAATAGAATGGATAAGAGGGAAACCAATCAATCGAAAAGTTGAAAACATGATACACTTTGTTGGATTGTGTGTGTTGTTGGGCTTTGTTGTCATAATTGATATACTGCATTTTGTTTTGTGATAAAGAGATTTTTGTTTCTTTAAATAACAATAGTCATCTTGACTTGACAAAAGTTTAAAATTTTTATAGAATGGTCTTATGAATTTTGAGGAAGAATTTGTCACTGAATTTGGTGAAAAATACAAAGACCTAGAGCTTCAAAGTGTTGTGGTGAAGAAGCGTGAAGGCATCTGCACCATAACTTTTTTGTATCCTTCAACAGTTAAAGAACTTTCTGAAACTGAAAAAAAAGAGATAGTTGATTTCTTGGAGGGAAAGCTGAGTTTTGAAAATTTGAAACTTAGGGTCAAGTTTATGCGAGCTTTTGTTGAAGAGAGGCTGATTCTTAAAGCAATAAAGTCTTTCTTTGAAGATAGATATAAGCTTATCTTTACTTATCTTAAAGATGAAAATTTTAAAATAAAAACAACTCCGGTTGATGTGGAAGTGAAGATTGTTGCTAGTGAAAGAATTGAAAAGTTTTTTGCCGAACACAACATCACAACAGAACTTTCAAAATTTCTTAGAGCCAACTTTTTGTCTGAGTTTGTTGTAAGTCTTGAAATAAAAGATGATTTTGTTGATGAAGTGGATATTGAAAATGTTGAGATTAAGGCAGTTTACAAAACTGTCAAAAGATACAATGTTGAAATAATCAAAGAGTGTGTCGGCAAAAATGTTCCAACAAAACCTGAGTACATAAACAATATTAAAACCGCAAAAGCAGGAGTGGTTGTTGCAGGCTTTATAAACAAACTTGAGAGGCATGATTTTGTCAGAAAAACAGGTGCAAAGGCAGGCACAGAAGGAGTGTATTTCACTTTTGTTCTTGAAGATGAGAGAGGTAAGATTGATTGTTTGATTTTTTGCACAAAATCAAGTTTGAGGCAAATTGAAGCTCTTGAGGACTGCATGTATGTTGTTTTGCATGGAGATGTTGAAAAGAGTAAATTTTCTGGCAGGCTTACATTGAAAGTGGATAAGCTGGCTCTTGCCAACAAAGTTGAAGGTTTGGATTTGGAAGATGAGCAGAAAAATACAATTTCTGGGGGAGTTGTAAAAGTTGAAAAACTTGAAACTCTTTCGCAAGATAACATGTTTGGAAAAGTTACTGAGTATGATGAATTGATAAAAGGGAAAACTGTTGTTGTCTTTGACCTTGAGACTACAGGTTTTGACAGAGTAAATGACCAAATTACAGATATTGGTGCAGTAAAAATTGTTGATGGAATTATGAAAGAAAAGTTTATGACGCTTGTCAAGCCTACAATATCCATTTCAAAAGAGGTTTCTGCACTTACTCATATTACAAATGAAATGGTTGAAAATGCACCACCTGTTGAGTCTGTTTTGATGGATTTCTACAATTTTGTCCAAGGCTGTACTCTTTGTGGACATAACATTATTGGATTTGACCTTGACTTTATCAGAAGATATGAAGCTGACCTTGGAGTTGTGTTTGACAATCCTGTTATTGATACTTACAAACTTGCTATAAAGAAAAATGTTAAGGCTCACAATTTTAAACTTGGCACTTTGTGTGAATATTTTGGAATAAGGCTCGTGGATGCTCATAGGGCATGGAATGACACTTATGCAAATGCACAATTGCTTTTAAAGTTGTGTGAAAAGCATTGATAAGTTTTTGATTTTTGTTGAGGTTTGATTTTTAGTATGTCGAATAATGTTTTCAAATTCTTTTAAGTTTATTAATATTAATAATTAATATAAAAATATATAAAAATATCTTGATTTTTTCAATTTATTAAGCTATAATAATCATAACTTGGCAGGAGTGAGCAAATTATTTGCTCACTCTTTGTATTAAGTAGACTTTTTGGAGGAAAAAATGGCAAAAGTTAAACAGATTTGTGAAGAAAAACTTAAAGGTGTCATTGAAGAGCTTGGCTATGAACTTGTTGAAGTCAGTTATGAAAAAGAAAATGGGGGAATGAGTCTCATTTTTACTATTGACAAAGAAGAGGGTGTTACAATTGACGATTGTGAAATTGTCAACAAAAAAATTGACCCAATTTTAGAAGAACTTAATCCAACAGAGGATAAGCCTTACACTCTTGTTGTTAGTTCGCCTGGACTTGACAGACCACTTAAGACAGACAGAGACCTAAGAAGAAATCTTGACAAAGAAGTTGAGCTTACACTTTTTGCAAAGCAAGATGGACAAAAACTTTTTAAAGGTAAATTGAAAGCGTTTGATGAAAAGACTGTTACACTTGAACTTGCAAAAGGTGACCAAACTTTTGAGAGGGAAAAAGTCGCAAACATAAAACTTGTTATAGTTTTTTAAATATTAATAGATGTTAAGGAGAAAATCTAAAATGGTAAATAAGGACTTTTTTAAAGCACTTGAAGAACTTGAAGCAGAAAAGAAAATTGACAAGGATACATTTATTACAACACTTGAAACAGCACTTACATCTGCATATAAAAAGATGTATGGTGAAGCTAAGAGTGCAATGGTAAAACTCTATCCAGAAAGAAACACAATAAGAATTTACTCATACAAAACTGTTGTGGCTGAAGTTGAAGACCCAGATAAAGAAATTGCACTTTCTGAAGCAAAACTTTCAAAAAAATCTTCTAAGGTTGGAGATATAGTTGCTGTTGAAGAATCAACAAAAGATTTTGGAAGAATTGCAGCACAAACAGCAAAACAAGTGGTTATGCAAAAACTTCGTGAAATGGAAAGACAAACTGCTGTGAGCGAGCTTTCTGAGAAAGAGGACGAACTTTTGACCACAATCGTTAAGCGTATTGATGGTGAAAATGTTTATGTTCAAATTCCTGGCTCAAACACAGAAGGCGTTATGATGAAAAACGACCAAATTCCTGGTGACAAATTTAACATTGGTGACAGGGTTAAAGTTTATGTGAAGAAGATTAAAGACTCTTTCAAAGGTCCACAAATTCAAGTTTCAAGAAGCAATATTGGCTTTATTAGAAAATTGTTTGAACTTGAAATCCCTGAAATTGCAAGCGGAGATGTAAAGATTAAAAATATTGCTCGTGATGCAGGAAATAGAGCTAAGGTTGCTATCTTTACTGAAAGACCAAATGTTGATGCTATTGGTGCTTGTGTTGGAAATCGTGGAGTGAGAATCAACACTATTGTAAATGAACTTAATGGCGAAAAAATTGACCTTGTAGAATATTCTGATGACCCACTTGAATATATTGCAAGAGCTTTAAGTCCTGCTAAGGTTTTGTCTGTTGAGACAAATGACAGTCTTAATATGTCACAAGTTATTGTTCCTGATGACAAATTATCACTTGCTATTGGCAAGGGTGGACAAAATGTTCGTCTTGCAGCAAAACTCACAGGTTGGAAAATTGACGTTAAACCTGAAAGCTATATCAAACCAGCAACATCTCAGACAAACCAAAATGAAGAAGTTGAATATGAACTTACAGAGCTTGCTGAGGATAATTCGTTTGATTCTATGGGAGACTTGGAAGAACTTGAAACAATTGATGGAGATGAATTTCCAGAAATTTAATTAGGTGAGGTTTTTATGCAAAATAAACCAAAAGAAAAAATACGCATGTGTATTGTTTGCCGTGGACAAAGCGACAAAAAAACATTGCTCAGAATTGTGAAAAACAAAGAAGGCGAAATTTTTGTTGACAAAAGTGGAAAGGCAAATGGGCGTGGTGCCTATGTTTGCAAAGATAAACAATGCTATGACAAATTGTGTAAACAGAAAGCTTTGAATCGTGCATTTAAATGTGAAGTTGCACAAGAAATTTATAAAAAGATTGGAGAAGAATTTGAACAAAATTAAAGGACTTATCTCAATCGCAAGAAAGGCTGGCTATGTCATAATTGGCAAAGATAATTTGATAGATTATAAGAAAAAACTTTATTTGTTGATTGTGGATAACACAGCAGGAGATTCTCTTAAAAGAGAAATGAAATTTATTTCAAATAGTAAAAAAATTCCTCTTCTTGAATTAGATAATTTGGGGGAGAAAGTATCAATTGACAATTGCAAGGCAATTGGACTTAAAAATAAAGCAATGAGCGACAGCATTGAAAAGTGCATAAAAGGAGAATAATTTGGCAACACAACTTAATTCACTCAAAACTATAAACAACATACAAAGGGATGGCTCTTTGCAGAATTTATTATTGTCCATTAAGCAAGCTAAGGTTGATATTGATAATTTCTCAAAAAACATTCAAGACCAAAAATCTAAATTGCAATTGAAAGCAAGAGAAGAAGAGAAGAAAAAACTTGAACTTGAAAAAGTTAAACTTGCTGAAGCCGAGAAAAAAGAGAAACAAGAGGTTTCTCATTTTGAGAAAGAAGAAAAACCTTCTTACAAAAAACAAGAGGCATTTGGTCAAGGTGGGCATCAAACCAATAATTTTAGAAAGTTTGATGGTCAAAATAATAATTCAAGATTTCAACCTCGCTCATCAAATCAAGGACAAGGTGGTTTTAGACAAAATAATTATCAAGGCGGAGCTAACGGTCAGCAAAATGGTGGAAGGTTTAACAATGGTCAAAGACCAAATACCCAATTTGGACAAAATAGACAAAACGGCGGATTCAACAGAAATGCTCAAAATCAAAATGGTGGTATGAGACCTAAAAACAACTCTTTTGTTTCAACAAAGGCGAATGGGTTTAAGTCGTTTAGCTCAGGTGCTACAGAAAGCAGTGCAGTGCTTGCTCAGCCAGAGAGAAACTTTGGAAACAAAAATAAACAAAGAAGAAATATTGACGAAGCTAAAAAGGTTTCTGCAAGAGCAAGAGCTGGTTTTGGAAAACAAAACAACAACATTCTTGTTATGAATGAGGATGGTTTTGAAGAGACAACAATGGGCTCAAGAAAACTTATAAAGAAGAAAAAAGAGTCTGCAGTGGTTGTTGCTCCACAAGTTACACATGCAATAATTACAACAAGAGAAATTACTGTTAAAGAACTTAGTGAAAAGATTGGAAAGCCTGTTTCTGAAATTGTTAAAAAACTTATGCTTCTTGGAATTATGGCAACAATAAACAGCACAATTGATTTTGACACTTGTGAACTCGTTGCAGGGGAGCTTGGAGTTTCTGTTGAACTTAAGATGGATAAGACTTATGAGGAAAGATTGCTTGATAAGTCTGTTGAAGAAGATGCTGATGAAAATCTTGTAAAGCGTCCTCCTGTTGTTACGGTTATGGGACACGTTGACCATGGTAAGACTTCTCTGTTGGATGCTTTTAGAAAGACCAACGTTGTGACAAGTGAGGCTGGTGGCATCACTCAAAAAATTGGTGCTTATCAGATTTCGTTTAATGGCGAAAAGATAACATTTATTGATACACCAGGTCATGCCGCATTTACTGCAATGCGTGCAAGAGGAGCTGAAGTTACTGATATTGCAATTTTGGTTGTGGCTGCTGATGATGGTATTATGCCTCAGACAATTGAAGCAATCAATCATATAAAAGCTGCAAATGTGCCTATGATTGTGGCTATCAACAAAATGGATAAAATGGAAGCAAATCCTGATAGAATTAAACAACAACTTACTGAGCATGGAATTTTGCCTGAAGAATGGGGCGGTGACGCAATTTGTGTTCCAATTTCTGCTAAAAATGGAATGGGACTTGATGAGCTTAAGAAGATGATTTTGCTTGTTGCTGAGATGCAAGAGCTTAAAGCTAATCCAAACAAAATGGCAACAGGTGTTGTTATTGAGGCAGAACTTGATAAGACAAGAGGTGCGGTTGCTACTGTGCTTGTTCAGAGTGGAACTTTGAAAGTTGGTGATTCAATCATGTCTGGTATTACTTATGGAAAAGTTAAGGCAATGTTTGATGAAAATGGTAAATCAGTTAAAAAGGCTGGACCATCAACTCCTGTTGCTGTTATGGGCTTCAATGATGTTCCAAATTCTGGTGATGCTGTTTATGCAGTTGATGAAACATTGTCAAAACAAGTTATTAATGAGAGAATCAATAAACTCAAACAAGAAAGAGCAAAACAAACTTCTGGTGTGAGTGCTGATGACTTTATGAGCAGAATCCATGAAGGCAATTTGAAAAATCTCAATATAATTATTAAGGCTGACACTCAAGGTTCTGTGGAGGCACTTAAGGCTTCACTTGAAGCTATCAGAAATGATGAAGTGAAAGTTGTTTGCATTCATAGTGCCGCTGGTGGAATCACCGAAAGTGATTTGGTGCTTGCTCAAACAACCAACTCTGTTGTGGTTGCTTTCAATATAAAAACTCCAAACAGAATGCTTCAAATGGTTGATAGTCTTAAGGTTGAGCTTATTGAATCACGAATCATTTATGAGGTAGTTGACCAAATTACACGTATTTCAAAGGGTATGATGGCAATCAAATATGAAGAGAAATATGTTGGTCGTGCAGAAATTAGAGTTGTGTTTAAACTCTCTTCAGCAGGAAAAGTTGCAGGAAGCTATGTGCTTGATGGAAAAATTCAAAGAAATGGTATTGCAAAAATCAAACGTGGAGATGAGCTTATTGGAGACTCTATGATTGATTCTTTGAAGATTGTCAAGGATGAGAAGAGTGAAGTTGCCAAAGGGTATGAGTGTGGTATCAAACTTAGAGATAACATTGATTTCCAAGAGGGAGACATTTTGGAATGTTATATAAAACAAGAAATCAAAAGAGATTAGTTTTAATCTCTTTTTTCTTTGAAAAAATTATGAAATCGGTTATAATAATTTTGGAGTGAAAGTTATGACAACGGTTGATATCATGATGGGAATAATTGGTTCGGGAAAATCAACTCTGGCAAAACAAATTGCCAAAGTAAATGATGCAATTATTCTTTCAAGTGACACTGTGAGAAAAGAGCTTGTTGATAGTGGAAAGATTCCTCTTGTTTACAATACTCAAACAAACAAGATAGTTTTTGCTGAACTTCATAGGCGTTTTGAAGAGGCTCTTCAAAACAAGCAAAATGTTATTATTGATGGAATTAACTCTATCAAAAGAGAAACCTTGTTTGCAATCACAAACAAATATGATTGCTATGTGAAGGGGAGACTTCTTTGGACTGATAAAGAAATTTGTTTAAATAGAGTTAGAGAGAGGGAAAAGAACGACCCATTTATTCACAAGATAGCTGAGCCAGAAAAGGTTGCAAGCAATGAGATTGAGTTGTTTAAGAAAAATTATCCAACTCTTGATGAAGGCTTTGACGAACTTATTATTTACAGAAACAATGTTGTTGAATCTGTGCAAAGAAAAGTTAATAAAGTTTAAATAAATATTAGGAGAAAATTTATGTCAAATAGAATTGAAAGAGCAAACGCAGAAATACAAAGATGCTTGGTTGAAATTATTAAATATAAAATGAATGACCCAAGACTAAGTGGGGTGGTTAGCATAACAGAGGTAAATGTTACGCCTGATTTCAAGTTTTGTAAGGCTAAAGTAAGTGTGCTTAATTTGGATGATGTGGAAAAAGTTACCAAAGTTTTGCAGTCAGGCGAGGGCTTTATAAAAAGAGAACTTGCAAAAATGGTTGATATGCCACAAGTTCCTAAGATAAACTTTGTCATCGACAAAAGTGCATTAAGTGCTATGCGTGTTGAAGAGATTTTGAAAACTTTGAATATTCCAAAAGAAGAAGAGGAAGATGATGACAACTTGTAAACAGCTAATTCAAAAGATAAAAAGTGCTAAAAATATTGCAATATTTGCCCATAGAGACCCGGACCCTGATGCTTGCGGAGCAAGTCTTGCTCTTCGAGATTTTTGCCGTGAATTAGGCAAAAATGCTGAATCATTTTGTGAGCATTACAGTGAATATGTTGAAAATATATTTCCAATGAAAGAGTTTAAATCAAAATTTTTGGCAAAAGATTATG
The DNA here is from genome assembly GCA_949474265.1 of uncultured bacterium. Lineage (GTDB taxonomy): Bacteria > Bacillota > Clostridia > Christensenellales > UBA1242 > Caccovivens. Next base: position 38,019 of record CASXBC010000007.1, read on the forward strand.
ACCTGGTAGCTTTTGTAGATATGCACACAGAAAACAGGCTTGAGCAAGGTTTTGTTGATGAAATTAAAAAATGTAAGAATGTGATTGTAATTGACCATCATGTTTTAACTGAAATGGAAGTTGTGCCAACTAAAATTTTTAGAATTGTAAAGAAAGCATCTGCAAGCCAATTGGTTTTGGATTTGTTTAGGGAGGTTGATAAAACTCCAGCACTTGAAACTGCGACATATTTGTATGCTGGGCTTGTGGGCGATACTGATAGATTTTTGTATTTGGCGACAGAAGGTGATGTTTTTTCTGATGCAAAATATTTGCTTGAATGTGGAGTTGATTTTGTTGATGTTTACAACAAAATGTTTAGGACAATTTCTCACAAAGAGATTATTTTGAGCAAGTATCTGTATTCAAATATAAAATATTTGGCTGATGGAAAAATAGTTTATATTGTATTCGGCAAAAAAACATTAAACAAACTTGGTGCAACTGTTGATGATGTAAAGATTTTTTCAAATTCTCTTCTAAACATAAAAGGGGCAAAATGGTCTTTGCTTATTTATGAAACAGAAAAAAATAATTTTCGTTTCAGCATGAGAAGTGTGCCTGAAATCAATCTTGTTCCACTAGCAAACAGTATGAATGGCGGTGGACATAAAAATTCTTCCGCTTTTAGTACAAATATTAAAAAGTGCCAAATTAAAAATGCAATAAAGAGCTGGAGCAACGGAGTTTTGAATGGCTAGAGAAATTCGCACAACCAAAAGTGGAATAGTTTTGGTGAATAAGCCTGTTGGCATGTCATCAAACAAAGCTGTAAATATAGTTAAATTTGCATTAGGGGCAAAAAAATGTGGGCATTTGGGCACGCTTGACCTTGAAGGGCAAGGACTTCTGCCGGTTACTGTCAATAATGCGACAAAACTGTTTGATTATTTTTTGAACAAAGACAAAACCTATGAAACTGTATTTGTTTTTGGATTTGAAACAGACACTCTTGACACTTCTGGTCAAATCCTTAAGCAAAAAGCTTGTGATATAAGTGAAAATAAAGTTGAGCTTGCCTGCAAGAGTTTTATTGGAAAATATATGCAGATGCCTCCACAATATTCAGCAAAGAAAGTTGGTGGGCAGTCAGCTTACAAAAGTGCAAGAAAAGGTCAATTTGTGGAGCTTCAACCAAAGCAGGTTGAGATTTATGCTTTTAAACTTCTTGAGAAGATAGAAAAAAACACTTATAGATTTTCTGTATCCTGCTCAAGTGGAACTTATATCAGAAGCTTGTGTAGAGATTTGGCAGAAAGTTTGGGTACTTATGGTAGTATGCAGTGCATAATACGCACAAGATGTGGTGGTTTTGTCCTTGATGATGCTTTTACTATTCAGCAGATTGAAAATGGTGATTTTAATATGATTTCTCCAGAGACGGTTTTTGATTATCCAGAATTGAAACTTTCAAATGCAGAATGTGAAAAACTTTATAATGGGCAAAAAATAAATAAAGCGGAGAAAAATGGAAATTTCAAACTTTTTAGTGGAGAGGATTTTCTTGGGATTGGACAGGTTGAAAATGGCTCGCTTTGTTTTAAGTTGAGATTGTTTTAAGCAAATTTAAAAAAATGAGGATGTTATGAACAAGGTTTTGTTTGGACCGGCTGGAAACAGCTTGTCCTTTTATGAAGAGGGGCACAAGAGCACACTTGAAACTCCAGAATGGTTGACAAGGCAAGGAGCTCAGTATTTTTCTGATGGACTTGAGCTTTTTGAATATAGCTTTGGTCAAGGTTTTCGCATGAGTTTTGAAAAAGCGGAAGAAATTGGAAAGGCATTTAAAGACAAAAATATTGAGATGTCTGTCCATGCTCCATACTTTATTAATTTTGCAAATCCAGATGAGTTGATGTTTGAAAAATCTCTTGGCTATATCAAAACAGGTATCAATTTTTTGAAAGCTTTTGGTGCGAAAAGATTGGTTTTTCATTCAGGGTCTTGCGGAAAAATGCCAAGAGAAGAAGCTGTTGGTCTTTTGCGTGAGAGATTTGAAAAGATTATGCCTGAAGTTGAAAAGGAACTTGAACAAGATATGTTTATTTGTCCAGAAACCATGGGAAAATCTCTTCAAATAGGCACATATAAAGAAATAATTGACCTCTGCACAATTTCAGATAAGCTTTTGCCAACCTTTGATTTTGGGCATATCAACGCATTGACTCAAGGAACCCTTAAAACAGCAGAGGATTTTCAAAAAATAATTGATTATTCATTTGAAAAATTGGGTGAGTATAGAACAAAAAATGCACATGTACATTTTTCAAAAATTCAATATGGTGATAAAGGTGAAATAAGACACTTGACTTTTGAAGATGAGCTTTTTGGTCCAAATTTTGAACCTCTTTGTGAAGTTATTTTAAAAAATGATTTAAACTTTCACATTATTTGTGAGTCAAATGAGACTCAGGCAGAAGATGCTGTAAAAATGAAGAAGTGTTATCTAGATGCACTAAAAAGCTAAAATTTTTGCAAAATGCTTGCAAATCAATTGCCTCTATGTTAAACTATAGAGGAAGTTTGGGAGATAGATATTCCCAATTTTTAATTTAACTATTAGGAGATATTAATATGGTTTCAGCTGGAGAATTTAGAAAAGGCACAACTTTTGAAATGGATGGAAACGTTTACAACGTTATTGACTTTTTGCATGTTAAGCCAGGAAAGGGCTCACCATTTGTTAGAGCAAAAATCAAAAATGTTATGACAGGACAAGTGAGAGAAGATACGTTCAATCCATCAGACAAATTTCAAGATGCTGTGATTGAAAAGAAAGAGATGCTTTATCTCTACAATGATGGCGAGCTTTATTATTTCATGGATAATGAAACTTATGAACAAATGCCACTCAACAAAGAGTCTGTTGCAGATGCTCTCAACTTTGTTACAGAAAATATGCCAACAACTATGTATATCTACAAGGGTGTTCCTTTTGCGGTTTACCCACCAACTTTTGTAGAACTTGAAGTTGTGGACACAGAGCCTGGTATTCAAGGTGACACTTCAAAGGCATCTCAAAAGCCAGCCACTCTTTCAACAGGATATGTTATTCGTGTTCCTCTTTTCGTAAATATTGGAGACAAAATTCGTGTTGACACAAGAGATGGTTCTTATATGGAAAAAGTTAAATAAATTTTAAAGAGCACAGCTTTGGCTGTGTTTTTTGTTGCAAAATTATTTGCTTAGCTAAGCGAGGGTGGTGTATAATTATTTTGTATATTCTTAAGCTTTTGCTTTGTGTTTTAATAACAGCAAAACTATAGTTTATTTAAAGCGTTTATTTTATAAAACCTTAGGGAGAGACTTTTGAAAGATTTATCACTTATTAGAAATTTTTGTATTATTGCTCATATTGACCATGGAAAAAGCACACTTGCTGACAGGCTTATTGAGATGACAGGCACAGTGTCTAAACGTGACATGCAAAATCAAATTTTGGATAGCATGGAACTTGAGCGTGAAAAGGGAATTACCATCAAACTTGCACCAATAAGATTGATTTATGAGTTTGAAGGTAAAGAATATATTTTAAATCTTATTGACACTCCTGGACATGTCGATTTTACTTATGAAGTTTCACGTTCGCTTGCGGCTTGTGAGGGGGCTCTTCTTTTGGTTGATGCTTCACAAGGAGTTGAAGCTCAAACACTTGCAAATACTTATCTTGCAATTGACAACAATCTTGAGACTGTGCCTGTAATCAACAAAATTGACCTGCCTTCTGCACGTGTGGATGAAGTTAAGGAAGAGATAGAGGAGCTGATTGGTTTTGATGCAAAAAATTGTCCTTGCATTTCTGCAAAAGAAGGAAGAAATATTAATGATGTCCTAAAAGCTGTTATTATGCAGATTCCAGCACCAACAGGTGACGAAAACAAAACGCTTAAGTGTCTTATCTTTGACAGTCATTATGACAACTTTAAAGGTGCAATCTGTTTGGTGAGAGTTTTTGACGGAACAGTAAAAGCTGGCGATAAAATTTTGATGATGCAAACAGGAAAGATTTTTGATGTCACAGAAGTTGGTATTTTTGTGCCAAACACAAAAGAAGTGCCTTTTCTTTCTGCAGGAGATGTTGGTTATATTGCTGCATCAATAAAAACGATTGCAGATGTTAGAGTGGGGGATACTGTCACAAGTGCAGAGAAGCCTATTGAAAAACCACTTGATGGTTACAAGACTGTTCAGCCGGTTGTCTTTTGTGGAATCTTCCCTGTGGATGGTGCAAAATATAACGAACTTAAAGATAGCCTTGACAAACTGAAATTAAATGATGCAAGTTTGCAATTTTCGCCAGAGGTTTCGTCAGCACTTGGTTATGGTTTTAGATGTGGATTTTTGGGACTTTTGCACCTTGAAATAATAACCGAACGACTTGAGAGGGAGTTTAATTTGGATATTATCACAACTGCTCCAAGCGTTTCTTACAATGTTTACAAGACAAATGGAGATATGATTGAAGTTTCAAATCCGTCAAATTTGCCTCCAACCGTGGAGATAGACCACATTGACGAACCTATTGTCAGCGTCAACATTTTTACCCCGCCAGAGTATGTTGGGGCAATTATGGAGCTTTGTCAAAACAAGCGTGGAATTTACAAAAATATGCAATACATTGACAAAAAGAGGGTGCAAATAGACTATACTTTGCCACTTGGCGAAATAATTTATGACTTTTTTGACAGTCTTAAATCAAGAACAAAAGGTTATGCAAGTTTTGATTATGAACTTGCAGGTTTTGAAAGAGCTGACCTTGTGAAAGTTGATTTGATGCTTAATGGAGATAAGTGTGATGCTCTGTCTCTTATTGTGCATAAAGATAATGCTTACAATCGTGGCAGAGAACTTACGGAGAAACTTAAAAAAATCATTCCTCGTCAACTTTTTGAAGTGCCTATTCAGGCGTGTATAGGAAATAAGATTATTGCCAGAGAAACAATTTCTGCAATGAGAAAAGATGTGCTTGCAAAATGTTATGGTGGAGACGTCACAAGAAAAAGAAAACTGCTTGAAAAACAAAAAGAAGGAAAGAAAAGAATGAGAAAGATTGGCTCTGTAGAAATTCCTTCAGAGGCTTTTATGAGCATTCTCAAACTTGACGACCGAGATTAAAATCTAAGGAGAGTTAGCTGTGGATTTAAAAAGTGTAAATAAAAGAATTGTTGATAGAAATAACATTTTCTATTGGCAAGCAGAGAGAAAAATCTCTGAAGAAGAGTCTGGCGAAATATGGAAAGATAGACATTATGCTATTAACAATTCAAGGCGTATAAAGGTTGTTAATTCATGCCTAGTAAA